>NZ_JAWRYD010000016.1:0-185242 GCF_046534765.1 Burkholderia sp. SIMBA_062 | reverse complement strand
TTCGCTATCTGATCCGAGGATCAGCTCGCTTCCATCAAGCGCCCACACTTATCGGCTGTTAATTTTTAAAGAGCATTCTGCGAGAAACCTTCTATTTCTCAGCAGCGCTGCGTTTTCAGCAGCAGAGAAGCGGAATTATGAACCGTCTTTCTTCGCTCGTCAACAACTTTTTACACTGCATCGTTGCGACTGCGGGGTTCAACTTCGTGTGCACCGGGGCTTCTACAACCCACCCTCGACAGCACCGCTTCCCTTCCTCCCGCGCCGTGTTTCCGTTAGCGCGAAAGAGGCGTGATTGTAGGCAGCCTCCTCGAACAGCGCAAGGGGTTTCTCGAAAAAAATATGAGGCCCCGCACGCACCTGACGCGCCACTATCTCCATATAGTGACCGAGGTTCGGCGTGACCTTGCTCCCTTCCTTCGCCGTATCGTCCCAACGGCGCAGACGCAGCGCATCCTCCGCGAACGGGCGTTGCAGGAACGCCGCCGTCTCCTCGTCACTGAAGACGCCGCCCTGCAGCGCGAGACTGCGCACCGAATCCGGCGACAGGCCCTCGAGGTAGCCGGCGTCCGTCCGGCACAGGCAACGCTTCGCGTCGACGTGCAGCCGGATCGGCTCCAGCACCGCGTCGTCGAACAGCGGCCGCAGGAACGGCAGCACGTAATACTGATGAAGGTCGTCGATTCCGCGTGCGCTCGGCGTCTCGCCCTGGCGATTCAGCAGATGCCCGAGGTCGTGCAGGAATGTCGCCGCGACCAGCGCCTCGTCGGCGCCCGCCTCCTCCGCCAGCAAGCCGCTTTGCAACGCATGCTCCAACTGCGTGACCGGTTCGCCGCTATAGGCGACATGGCCGCGCTCGCGATACAGCCCGTGAATCTCTTCCACCGTCAATGCCATCCGCTTACTCCCAGGGCAGCGAAAACGTCTTCAGATTCGTGAAGCTCTTCATCGCTTCCTGAACGCCTTCCTTATAGCCGAGCCCCGAATCCTTGACGCCGCCGAACGGCGACAGCTCGATCCGGTATCCCGGCACTTCCCAGACATTCACCGTCCCGACGTTCAGCTCGTTCACGAACCGCACGACCGCGGCCGTGCTGTCCGTGCAGACCCCCGACGACAACCCGAATGGCGTGCCGTTGCTGATCCGGATCGCATCGTCGATCGTGTCGAACGTCATGACGGGCGATACGGGGCCGAAAGTCTCCTCGCGCACGAGCGTCATCGACGGATCGACGTTGTCGAGCACGGTCGGCGAATACAGCGCACCGCGCCGCACGTTGCCGGTCAGCAGGCGCGCACCCTGCGCGAGCGCGTCGCCGACCCGCGCCTCGAACAGCCGCGCCGCCGCGTCGTCGATCACCGTGCCCATTTCGTTCGCGGGATCGAACGGATCCCCGTAATTCCATGCGCGCGTCTTCTCGACCAGCAGCTCGGTGAACGCCGGCGCGATCGAGCGCTGCACCAGGATCCGCTTCACGGCCGTGCAGCGCTGCCCCGAATTCCGGTACGAACCGAGCACGGCCAGCGATGCCGCACGGTCCAGATCGGCGTCGGCGAGCACGATCAGCGGATCGTTGCCGCCGAGCTCCAGCACGATGCGCCGGTAGCCGGCCCGCGCGGCGATCGCCTTGCCGATCGACACGCCGCCCGTGAAGGTAATCAGCGAAGCCCGCGGATGCGTGACGAGTTCGTCCGCGATCTCGCGCGGGTCGCCCGTCAGCACCTGCAGCATCGGCTCGGGCAAGCCGGCCTCGTAGAGCAGGTCCGCCAGATAGAACGCCGACAGCGGCACCTTCTCCGACGGCTTCACGATCACGCGGTTGTTGGTCGCGATCGCCGGCGCGATCTTGTGCGCGACCTGGTTCATCGGGTGATTGAACGGCGTGATCGCGACGATCACGCCGTCGAGCGGCTGCCGCTGCGAGAACACGCGTCGCGCCTTGCCGTGGGGTGTCAGGTCACAAGAGAAGCTCTGCGCATCGTCGCGCAGCGCCTCGACCGCCGCGAACTTCAGCACGTCGGCGACGCGGCCGATCTCGTAGCGGGAATCCTGTTTCGACAATCCCGATTCGAGCGTGATCAGGTCGGATGCCCCCTCGGTACGCTCGCGCAGCAGCGCGGCCGCACGTTCGAGGATCTGCGAACGCTCGTAACGCGTGAGCGCGGGCCGGTACGCCATCGCGTAGTCGAACGCGGCACGCACGTCGTCGACGCTCGCGAGCGGCGCCGTACCGACGCGCGTGCCGGTGTATGGATCGGTGACGTCGAACACACGGTCGCGGGTCGCCCGCGTGCCGCACCAGCGCAGCGCCTCTGCGCGAAACGCGGGGTGATCCTGTCGGGGATGAGCCATCATGACGCGACCCGGTTCAGCACGAAATCGAAAACGTCGAAGTTGCGCGGCCGGCGTGCCGGGTCGTCCCGCTCGATCCGACGGTTGAACAGCAACGGCACCTCCTGCTCTGACACGCCGCCGTGCGAACGCAGCGGCACGGTCAGGCCAGACAGGTCGTGTTCGCGCTCGCGCGTGCCGAGCGTCATGTCGCGCCGCGCGATCACCACGAGATCGCCGATCCGGTCGGCCGGCAGCTCGAAGCGCGCGGCGGCTTCCGCGTTGTCGAGCACGAGCTCGACGCCGTCGAGCCCGCCGACGCGCCACATCGCATCGGTGCGGTCGACACCCAGCGCCAGGTACACGGTCGCGAACGAGCCGAGCGCGCCGTGGTGAACGACGTACGGATCGGTAATCGGCAGGATCACGCGCGCGGCCTGCGCACCGAACCAGCCGTCGAACGCGTCCTGCAGATAGATCACGTTCGGGCGGCCGGTCGCCGGATCGTGCTTCGCGTTCATCCCGTGGTCGGCCGTGAGCCCGATCGCCCAGCCGAGCGCGTCGAGCTGCGCGAGATAGCCGTCCATCATTGCGTAGAACGCGTTCGCGCCGGCGCTGCCCGGCTCGCACTTGTGCTGCACGTAGTCGGTGGTCGACAGGTACATCAGGTCGACCTGGCGCGTCTGCGCGAGCCGCACGCCGGCCGCGAACACGAATTCGGACGGCGCCGCGCTATATACGTCGGGCGATGGCAGGCCGACCCAGTCGAGCACGTCGACGATGCCGTTTTCCGCGAGATTCGCCTGCGCGGCCTTCTCCGCGGAAAAACAGATGCCGTTCATCTGCCAGCCGAGCAGCCGGCGCAGCTTGTCCTTCGCCGTGACGACGGCCACCCGCGCGCCGGCGTCGGACGCAGCCGCGAGCAACGTGCCGGCCCGCAGATAGGCCGGGTCGTTCATCATCACTTCCGCGCCGCGACCGCCGTCGGCGGCCGGATCCCAGAAGTAGTTGCCGCAGATCCCGTGGACCGACGGCGGCACACCGCACACGATCGACAGGTTGTTCGGGTTGGTGAAGGTCGGCACGACGCAGTCGGCGCGCCACGCGGTGCCGGCCGCGATCATTCGGCCGATGAACGGCGCGACGCCCGCCTCCACCGCACGCTCGAGATAGTCGTACTCGCAGCCGTCGACGCAGACCACGACGGTCGGTTCGACCGGCAGCCGATAGCGCCGACCGTTCACGTCGACGGAACGTCCGGCGAGATCCGTCGATACCTTGCCCGCGGCCGCTTGCTCGCCGGGCAGCCGCAACGCGAACGCGGCGTTCATGATGCTGCCCGCGTGCCGCGCGGCACGCGCGCGGCGATCAGCAGCAGCGCCGCGAGCGACGCCCCGAGCATCAACAGCGACAGCGCCGATGCCGGAAGGTAGTAACCGCGCTCCACCTGGCCGATCACGACGATCGGCACGGTCGCGAAACCCGGCGGGTAGACGGTCAGCGTCGCACCGAGTTCGCCGAGCGACAGCGCGAAGCCGAGCGCGAGACTCGCACGCAGCGCCGGCACGAGCTGCGGCAGCAGCACGCGACGCAGCACCATCGCGGGCGGCGCACCGAGGCTCGCCGCCGCTTCGCGCAGCACGGTCAGTTCCGGCCGCAGCGCGGCGGCTGCGCAGCGATAGCAGAACGGCAGAATCAGCGCGAGCTGCACGAGCACGACGATCGCCGCGGAGCTCGACAGGTCGAGCGGCTTCTGGTGATACGCGATCAGCACCGCGAGCCCGAGCACGACGCTCGGCACGCCGTTCGGCACCATCACGAGCGCGTCGACGAGCGCGCCGAGGCCGCGCCGGTCGCGCCCTTCGAGCGCGAGCGCGAGCCACAGCCCGACGATCGTGCCGAGCGCCGACACGCCGAAGCCGATTTCGAGGCTCGTCAGCAGCGCGTCGTATTCCGGCGATCCGAGCCGCTCGAACCAGCGCAGGCTATAGCCGGCCGGCAGAATCGTGCCCGACCACCGCGTCGACACGCTCGACAGCGCGACGACGACGACCGGCAGCACGAACAGCCAGAAGCAGGCGAACGCGGCCAGCGCGAGCGCGGCGCGCGACGCATGCTTGAGCAGCGTGTCGCCCCAGCCGATTTGCTGGCGCGGCACGGCTGGCCCGATACGGAATTCAGCGGACATCGTTTCCTCCCGTCGCACGCCGGTTCACCCGGCGATAAACCGCATAGAGCGCCAGCGACAGCGCGAGCATCACGACCGCGCCGGCCGATGCGGTCGGCAGGTCGAGGTCGACGGTCGCGCTGCTGTAGATGGCGACCGGCAGCGTCACGAGCCGCGCGCTGCCGAGCACGAGCAGAATCCCGAACTCGTTCAGCGTCAGCAGGAAACACAGCACGGTGCCTGCGGCGATGCCCGGCCACGCGATCGGCAGCACGACGCGGCGCGCGAGCATCCAGCCGGACGCGCCGAGACTGCGCGCCGCTTCGATCAGGCGCAGGTCGAGCGTCGCGAACGACGCGAGCGTCGGCCGCACGACGAACGGCGTATAGAACACGGTCTGCGCGAGAATCACGCCGCCGATGCCGAACAGGAAGTCGAGCGGCGGGTTCTCGAGATGGAACAGCTGCTGCAGCGCGATGCTGATCGAGCCTTGCGAGCCGTACAGGAAGATCAGCGTGAACGCGACGAGGAACGACGGGAACGCGACGTACAGTTCCAGGAAGCGCGTGACGAGCGATGCGCCCGGGAACGGCCTGAAGAACAGCAGCGCGGCCAGCAGCACGCCGAGCACCGACGCGGTGCCGGCGCTCGCGAACAGCACGCCGACGCTCGTCAGCAGCACGCCGCGCGTGTCGGGGTTGCCGAAGAAGGTCCGGTACGCGGCGAAGCTCAGCCCGTGATCGCCGGACACGCTCAACAGCACGAGCCGCACCAGCGGATAGATGACGAGCGGGCCGAGCACGACGATCGCGAGCGCGGCGAGATGCAGGTCGCCCATGCGCTTGCGGCGCCGCGCGGCGGCGGCATGCGCGGCGGCCGACGCGAGCGCCTGCGGCGGCAGGCCGGCTTCAGGGCTCGATAAGGACGACATCGTCTGCCTCGCAATGCAGGGAAACGCGCGCACCGCGCTCGGGAGCCGCGCCACGGCCGCGTTGCATCGTGACGCGCACGGGCTCGTCGGGCGCCGCGTCGATCACGACCGCGACCGACAGGTCGGCGCCCTGCCATTCGACGGACGACACCGTGCCGTGCAGGCCGCCCGCCGCGAGCGGCATCACGGTCAGGCGCTCGGGGCGCACGCAGGCGACCTTGTCGCGCACGTCGTGGCGCGGATCGCCGAGCGGGAAGATCACGTGCGGGGGCAGCAGGTTGGCGGGGCCGAGATAGCGCGCGACGTAGCCGTCCTTCGGCGTGTCGTACAGCTGCTGCGGCGTGCCGAGCTGCGCGATGTGGCCGTCGCGCATCAGCAGCGCGCGGTCGGACAGCACCAGTGCGTCGTCGCGGTCGTGCGTCACGCAGACGACGGTCAGGTTCGGCAGGCGCTCGTGCAGCGCCTTCAGTTCGCTGCGCACCGATGCGCGCAGGTTGGCGTCGAGCGCCGACAGCGGCTCGTCGAGCAGCAGCACGTCCGGTTCGATCACGAGCGCACGCGCCAGTGCGACGCGCTGCTGCATCCCGCCCGACAATTGCGCGGGCAGATGATGGCCCGCATCGCCGAGCTGCACGAGCTTCAGCGCGTCGGCGACGCGGCGCGTCACTTCCGACGAGGCCATCCCGCGGGCGCGCAGCCCGAACGCGACGTTCTCGAACACCGACAGGTGCGGAAACAGCGCGTAATTCTGAAACAGCAGACCGAGATTGCGCTTGTGCGGCGGCGCATAGGTCAGGTCGCGTCCGGCCACGGTCAGCGTGCCGGTCAGGCCGTCGGCCCTCACGAACCCGGCGATGAAGCGCAGCAGCGTGGTCTTGCCGCAACCGCTCTTGCCGAGCACGGTCAGAAATTCACCGGCGCCGATCGACAGCGACAGATCTTCCAGCACCGTGCGTGCGCCGTAGCGCACGCTCAGGTGCTCGATCCGCACGCCGCCGGGCGCGCCGGACCGCAGCGTCGCCTGCGGTTCGGCGGCACCGAATGCGCCGGGATGGGTCAGGGTGGTTTCCACCGGGTTCATCCTCTTGCTCGCTAATACAGGCGGCGTATGCCGATCACTTCGGCTTGACGACGTCGAGCTGCTTGCCCGAGCTGCCGATCACGTCCTTCTTCCAGCGCTCGATCCACACCGGCTTCTTCGCCATCACCTGGCTCCAGTCGACCGGAATCAGCTTCACGCCCGCGATCGCCTTCTTGACCGCGTCGCCGTTCTTGCCGGCCAGCGGAACGTCGGTGCGACCCGGGATGCCGTACATGTCCGGCACCTTCGACTGCACTTCCGTCGACATCAGGTAGTCGATCAGCTTCTTGCCGACGTCCTGGTTCGGGCCGCTCTTGATCAGACCGATGCCGTACGGCAGCTGGAACGTGGTCGGCTGGTCGCCGTCCTTCGCGGCCAGGAAGATCGGCTTGACGGACAGCGCGCCGTGTTCGGCGTCGTCGAGGTCCATCTGCAGGTCGCCGTTCGCGACGCTGATCTCGTTGCGCGACAGCAGCACGTTCAGGTAGCCGGTGCCCTTCGTGTGGAACTTCACGCTCTGCGACAGCTTCGCGAGGTAGTCGAACGCCTTGTCCTCGCCCATCAGCGAGGTGGTCAGGATCAGCACGGCCATCCCGTCGCCGGCGGTCGCCGGGTTCGAGTACGCAACCTTGCCGGCATAGCTCGGCGACAGCAGGTCGGCGAACGTCTTCGGCTGGTTCTTCACGACGTCCGGGTTGATCGCGAACGAGAAATAGTTGTTCACGAACGTCGCCCACGTACCGTCTTCCGCCTTCGCGATTGCCGGCACGTTCTTGTAGTTCACGCTCTGGTACGGCTGCAGCAGGCCCATCTGGCCGGCTTGCTGGATGAACGGCGGCAGCGTGACGATCACGTCCGCCTTCGGCGAGTTCTTCTCGATGTTCGCGCGGTTGACCACCTCGCCGCTGCCCGCCGTCACGATGTTGACCTTGACGCCTTCCTTCTTCTCGAAGGCCGGCAGCACATCGCGATAGAGGTTCTCGAGGCCGTCCGCCGTATACAGCACGACCGCGTTCGCCGCATGCGCGGGCAATGCGACGCCCATCAGGCCGGCGACGCCGGCAGCCAGCGCGAGCTTGCGGAACGCGCCGACAGCGGCGCGCGAGGAATTCTGCAGTGTCATCTCACTTCTCCGTAGGCGGAACACCAGGCGGCCGGGGCACGATCCGGCTCGTTTCAGTCGGGCAGACCGACAACCGGCCGGCCTCGCTGCCGCGCTGAAGGTGGTGTCGCGCGGCAACCGAAGGATCACAGCGTTCGATGACAAAGCCGTGACGCGCGCCACAATTTCCACAAAATGACACATTTTGCCAATATCATGCAAGTCGCTCAGGAATATCGCCCCCGTGTTTCGTCCGACCTTTGCTGGAGAAAACCATGCCCGATCCGATTCTGCTCACGCCCGGCCCGCTCACCACGTCCGCCACAACACGCCACGCAATGCAACATGACTGGGGCTCGTGGGACGCCGCCTTCAATCAGTTGACGGCCAGCGTCTGCGCGGACCTCGTCGCGATCGCGCGCGGCGACGACGAGTACGTGTGCGTGCCGATGCAAGGCAGCGGCACCTTTTCGGTCGAGGCTGCGCTCGGCACGCTGGTGCCGCGCGGCGGCGTCGTGCTGGTGCCCGACAACGGCGCGTATTGCGCGCGTATCCTGAAGATCCTCGGCCGGCTCGGCATCGAAGCGATCGCGTTGCCGTTCGGCGAGGACGCAGCGGTCGACCCGGCGGTGGTGGAAGCGGCGTTCGCGCGCGAGCCGCGCATCACGCATGTCGCGCTGGTGCATCTGGAAACGAGCGCCGGCATCCTGAATCCGCTCGACGCGATCGCGGCGGTGTGCCGACGGCACGACAAGCGGCTGATCGTCGACGCGATGAGTTCGTTCGGCGCGCTGCCGATCGCGCTGGCTGACAGCGGGATCGACGCACTGGTGTCGGCGAGCGGCAAATGCCTGGAAGGCGTGCCGGGGATGGGGTTCGCGATCGTGCGGCGCGACACGCTCGATGCAGGCGAAGGCAACTCGCCGTCGCTCGCGCTCGACCTCCAGGATCAGCACGCGTACCTGCGCAAGACGGGCCAGTGGCGCTTCACGCCGCCGACCCACGTGATCGCCGCGCTGCGCGCCGCGCTCGACCAGTATCTCGCCGAAGGCGGCCAGCCCGCGCGTGGCGCGCGCTATGCGGAGAACTGCCGGACGCTGGTCGAATCGATGCGCGCGCTCGGCTTCGCGCCGTTCCTCGACGCCAGCGTGCAGGCGCCCGTGATCGTCACGTTCCATGCGCCCGACCATCCGGCCTACGATTTCCGCCGCTTTTACGACGCGGTGCGCGACGCGGGCTTCATCCTGTATCCGGGCAAGTTGACGCAACGGGAGACGTTCCGTGTCGGCTGCATCGGCGCGATCGATGCCGGCGACATCCGGCGCGCGGTCGCGGCGATCGCGCAGGCGCTCGAATCGCTCGGGATCGCCATGCAGCGCGCGTGAGCGCGGATCCGTGAACCGGCCCGCAATCCGGCGGCGGAAACAAAAAAGCCCGGCGACCCAAGGTCGCCGGGCGAATGCACCGAGAGTGCGTGGAGCCGGTACTTACAATTCGATCCGCTTGATGTCGCCGACGACGAAGATGTACGACAGTGCACCGATCAGCGCGATCACGCCGATGAACACCAGCGCGCCGACGAACGATCCGGTCGACGCGACGATGAAGCCGACGACGAGCGGCGTGATGATCCCCGCGAGGTTCGCCGCGAAGTTGAAGATGCCGCCCGTCACGCCGAGCAGGCCGTCCGGCGCGATGTCGGACACGAGCGTCCAGCCGAGCGCGGCCATCCCCTGCGCGAAGAAGGCGATCGACATGATCGCGATCACGGCTTCGTTGCTCTGCACGTAGTTCGCGAGAATGATCGTCGACGCGAGCAGCAGGCCCGCGATAATCGGCAGCTTGCGTGCGAGGTTCGCGGACTTGCCGCGGCGCAGCAGCCAGTCGGAGAAGATCCCGCCGAACATCACGCCGACCGACGCGGCAATGAACGGCATCACCGCGAAGAAGCCGATCTTCAGCCAGCCCATGTGGCGCTCGGTCGCGAGATAGGTCGGGAACCAGGTCAGGAAGAACACGAGCGTCGAGTTGCCGGCGAACTGGCCGAGGCAGATGCCTGCGAGCTGGCGCTTCTTCAACAGCTGGCCGGCCATCGACCAGCTGAACTTGGCCTGCGCCGGCTTGTCGCCGTTCTTGCGCGCACCGTGCACGAGGCCGCCGCCCGCCTCGATGTAGGCGAGTTCCTCCGAGTTCGCGGCCGGATGATCACGCGGCTCGTGATAGAACTTCCACCAGACCAGGCCGAACGCAATGCCGACCGCGCCGACGACCCAGAACAGCGAGCGCCAGCCGAACGCGCCCATCAGCGCGAACAGCACCGGGCTGAAGAACGCGAGGCCGATGTATTCGCCGACGGTATAGGTACCGGTCGCCATCGCGCGCTCGTTCTGCGGGAACCAGGTCGCGACGACGCGGCTGTTGGTCGGGAAGCACGGCGCCTCCGTCACGCCGAGGCCGAGCCGGCATGCGAGCAGCGTCGCGATGCCCGGCGCGAAGCCTTGCAGGAACGTGCACAGCGACCACAGCGTCATCGACCAGTAATAGGTGACCTTGCTACCGAAGCGGTCGAGGAACAGGCCGCCGGGCACCTGCATCGCGACGTACGTCCACGAAAATGCGGAGAACATGATGCCCATCACCGCCGCGTTGATGCCGAGCTCCTTGGTGAGCTGCGGCGCAGCCACCCCCAGCACGGTGCGGTCGAGATAGTTGATCATCGTGCCGATCGCGAGCAGCGCGAGAATCTTGTAGCGCGCCGACGTGCGCCGGACCGTGCCGGCCGCCTGCGCTGGCGCGGCGTTCGTGTGGGTGGTGTGCTGCATGGTTGTCTCCTGGTTTCTATTTTGAATCGAAGGGTCAGCGCGCGACGAGCGACTGAAAGTGCTCGAACATCCGCTCGTCGTCCGGCGTACGTCCGGTGAAGAGCTCGAACGCATCGACGGCCTGGTACACGGCCATCCCGCCGCCCGGCAGCGTCGCGCAGCCGGCCGCGCGCGCGGCGCGGATCAGTTCGGTTTCAAGCGGGAAATACACGATGTCGGCCACCCACATTCCCGCGTGGAGCAGCTCGGCCGGCAGCGGCAGGCCCGGATGCTTGGCCATGCCGGTCGGCGTTGCATGGATCAGGCCCGTCGCGGCGCGCATCGCGGCCGCGAGATCGCTGCCCGGCGTGACGCGGGCGGCCGGGAAGCGCTGCTGCAGTTCGCCCGCGAGCGTGTCGGCACGCGTGCCGTCGACGTCGAAAATCGTCAATTCGGCGGCGCCCATCTGCAGCGCCGCATGCGCGACGGCCGCGCCTGCCCCGCCCGCACCGAGCTGGACGACGCGCTCGAGCGACGCGTCGGGAAGCCCGCGGCGGAACGACTTCGCGAAACCCGACCAGTCGGTGTTGTGGCCGATCCGCTTGCCGTCCTTGAACAGCACGGTATTCACCGCGCCGAGCGCGCGCGCGTCGTCCGACAGTGCGTCGAGGTGCTCGATCACGCGCTGCTTGCACGGGTGCGTGATGTTCAGCCCGTTGTAGCCCATCCGCTGCGCGGCCTCGAGCAGTTGCGGCAGCGCGTCGACGGTCAGGCCGAGCGCGTCGAGATCGATGCGCCGGTACACGTAGCCGAATCCCTGGCGGAATCCTTCTTCCTCATGCATCGCGGGCGACAGCGAACCACCGATGCCCTGGCCGATCAGGCCGATCAGAAAAGACGGGCGGCTCATCGTGCGGCTCCCTGGGCAAAAAGGGTCGACAGGCGCTGCAGCGCGAATACGTAGCCTTCGGTGCCGCAGCCGCAGATCACGGCCTCGGCCACCGCCGACACATACGAGTGGTGACGGAACGCCTCGCGGCGATGCACGTTGGAGATATGCACCTCGATCACCGGTTTCGCGATCGCGGAAAGCGCATCGGCCAGCGCGACCGACGTGTGCGTATAGGCAGCCGGGTTGATCACGATGCCGTGCGTGTCGTGACGCGCGGCATGCAGCCAGTCGATCAGCTGGTGCTCGGCGTTGGACTGGCGGAAGTCGATCTCCAGCCCGAGCCCCTCGGCCGCCGTGCGGCAACGCTGCTCGAGGTCGGCGAGGGTTTCCGCGCCGTAGATGTGGGGCTCGCGAGTGCCCAGCAGATTCAGGTTCGGGCCGTTCAGTACCAGCACCTTGTGCTTGCTCATGACGATTTCTGCTCTAAAAAAGGGGGCGGAACCTGCCGGATGCGCCCGGGTATCAGGAAGTTGGCGCTAGTGTGCGCCGGCATGCACGCGCTGTCTTTTCGGGTTTTCGCTTATTTGTACCAACTAGTTAGTTTGTATAATTCATCTCATTTCCCTAGTAAATTCGGGATATGGCGTTCGCCGTGAATTCAACGACTGGTTCATTCGGGTCCGATCGGCCGGCGCCTCACCCCGCTCATCCGCAGGATTCGCCCATGCAGCGCTCGATCGCCACCGTGTCACTGTCCGGCACCCTTGCCGAGAAGCTCGCCGCCATCCGGGCTGCCGGCTTCGACGGTGTCGAAATCTTCGAGAACGACCTCGTCTACTTCGACGGATCGCCCGCCGACGTGCGGCGCATGGCCGCCGAGCTCGGGCTCGACATCGTGCTGTTCCAGCCGTTTCGCGACTTCGAGGGCGTAAGCCCGGCCCAGCTCGCCCGCAATCTCGACCGCATCCGGCGCAAGTTCGACGTGATGCACGCGCTTGGCACCGACCGCATCCTGGTGTGCAGCAACGTGTCGCCCGACACGATCGCGGACGACGCGCTGCTGGTCGACCAGCTCGGCGCGCTCGCCGAAGCCGCGCGGCAGGCCGGCGTGGTCGCCGCGTACGAGGCGCTCGCGTGGGGCCGCGTCGTGAACCGGTACAGCCATGCGTGGCAGCTCGTGAACGCGGTGAACAGCCCGCACCTCGGCCTCGCGCTCGACAGCTTCCATACGCTGTCGCTCGACGATTCGCCGGACGCGATCGCCGACATTCCCGGCGACCGGATCGCGTTCGTGCAGATCGCCGATGCGCCGAAGCTCGCGATGGACGTGCTCGAATGGAGCCGCCACTTCCGCTCGTTCCCCGGCCAGGGCGACTTCGACCTCGCGCGCTTCACGGCTCGCGTGATCGAGTCCGGCTATACGGGGCCGCTGTCGCTCGAGATCTTCAACGACGGCTTCCGCGCCGCGCCGACCGCGATCACGGCCGCCGACGGCCACCGCTCGCTGCTCTATCTGGAAGAACTGACGCGCGCGCGGCTCGCGCAGGACGGCCGCGCGCCGGCCGCCGACCAGCCGCTGTTCGCGCCGCCGGCGCCGCCCGCGCACGTCGGGTTCCAGTTCATCGAATTCGCGGTCGATGCGCAGGCGGCGGCCACCGTCGGCGCATGGCTCGGCCGGATGCGGTTCCGGCTCGCGGGCCGCCATCGGTCGAAGGACGTGACGCTGTTCCAGCACGGCGCCGCATCGATCGTGCTGAACGCCGAGCGCGACTCGTTCGCCGATGCGTTCTTCCAGCAGCACGGGTTGTCGCTCTGTGCGTCGGCGTTCCGCGTCGACGATGCGAAGGTGGCGTTCGAACGCGCGGCCGGCTTCGGCTACGCGCCGTTTTCCGGGCGTGTCGGCCCGAACGAGCGCGTGCTGCCGAGCGTGCAGGCGCCGGACGGCAGCCTCGAATACTTCGTCGACGAGACGCCGAACGCGCCGACGCTGTATGAATCGGATTTCGTGCTGACCGACATCGACGGGCCCAGCGAGGTCGGCCCGCTGACGGGCATCGACCATGTCTGCCTCGCGCTGCCGGCCGACGCGCTCGATACGTGGATCCTGTTCTTCAAGACCGCATTCGGCTTCGAGGCCGAGCGCAGCTGGCTCGTGCCCGATCCGTACGGCCTGATGCGCAGCCGTGCGGTGCGCAGCGCGGACGGCTCGGTGCGGATCGCGCTGAATGCGTCGGTCGACCGCCATACGGCCGTCGCCGAATCGCTGGACCGCTATCACGGCACGGGGCTGAACCACGTCGCGTTCCGGACCGACGACATCGTGAAGACGGTCGCCGCGTTTGCAGCCGACGGCGTGCCGTTCCTGCGGATCCCGCCGAACTACTACGACGATCTCGCCGCGCGCTACGCGCTGCCGGACGACCTGATCGACACGTTGAGCGCCCACCATCTGCTGTACGACCGCGACGAAAACGGCGGCGAATTCCTGCATGCGTATACGGAACTGGTCGACAACCGCTTCTCGCTCGAGATCGTCGAGCGGCGCGGCGGCTACGACGGCTACGGCGCGGCAAACGCGGCCGTGCGGCTCGCCGCGCAGGCCCAGCGCAGGAAATAAGGAAGCAACGGGAAGTCCGCTCCAGGTCGGCGCGCAGGGGAAAAACCACGCGCTCCCGCGGCGCCAGCCGCGTGGACGCACCATCGTGGCGAATGTCACGGCGGCGCCCCGCCCGGCACGGTCGACGCTTGCGCATCCGACACGGCCGGCCGGCGCGGGTTACATCCGGTAATGCTTGCGCGCCGCAACATCGGCGCGGGCACCCCGATTTTAAGAATCGCTTAAGTCTTTCTCGGCACCATCCGCAACCAGTACCGATGGATATCCCGAAAAAGGAGGACAGCGATGAGCGCCGTAGATCCACCCGCGGGCCGCCCGGCCGCCCCCCCTGCGAAAAAGACGATGCTGCGCCGTTTGCTCAGCCATCACGAAATCGCGACGCTGCTCGTGCTGCTGCATGCGCCGATCGGCGCGAATGCCAAACCCGAATTGCCCGCGCTGCAGGAAGCTGGTCTGGTCGAGATGATCAAGCTCGACGCCGACACGTCACCGCGCTTCCGGCTGACCGAAGACGGCACGGCCGTCCTGAAAGGGCTCGGCTACCGCTGAGCCGACGCTTTCCCGCTTCCCGTTCTCCGCCTCACCCCGATCATCGCGAACCGCCGGCCCCGCCGGCGCGTCGCTTCACCCTGCCCGATCCTGCAGCATCAGCCGGTATTCCGTCGGCGTCACGCCGACCGTCGCCTTGAACTGGCGCGTGAACGCGCTGTGATCCGTATAACCGCATAGCGCCGCCACGTCGGTCACCTTGTCGTGCGTGACCAGCAGCGCCGTGGCCGCGTCGAGCCGCGTCTTCAGCAGCACCTGCCGCGGCGTCAGGTGAAACACCTTGTGGAAGTACCGTTCGAGCTGCGCGACCGACATCCCGGCCATCTGCGCGAGCTGCTTGAGGTTCAGCGGCTGCACGTAGTGATCCTGGATGTGCTGGACCACGTCGGCGAGCTTGCTGTAGGCCGGATGCGAGCCCTCTTGCGCCTTCAGGTCGCGCGAGATGCCGGCGAGGCCGACCACCTTGCCGGCCGCATCGCGCAGCGGCTCCTTGCAGGTCAGGCACCAGCCCGGCTGACGGCCCGGATACAGATGCAGCTCGAGCTGGTCCATCAGTTGCTGACCGGCGTTGATCGTCGCCATGTCCTGCTCGAAAAAGGTGCGGCCGAAGCGGCGCGGAAACACTTCGTCGGTCGTCTTGCCGAGCAGGTCGCGCTTGTCCTTGTAGCCGCAGCGCATGGCCAGCGTGCGGTTGACGAGCGCGTAGCGGCCGTTCGCGTCCTTCACGAAGAACGCGACGTCGGGCAGCGCGTCGAACACCGGCTCGAGCAGGCGGAAGTGCGCGAGCATCGCGCCGAGATCGGCGTTGTCGGGCTGGTAGCGCAACGTATCGGACAGGCTCATGGGCGGTGCGGCAAGCAAGGTCGTCATCCCGGCATCTGCGAAGGGAGTGGCTGATGGCGTCGATTATAGGAGTGCCCTCTCGAACGCGTCATGGCGATCGCGGGCAGGCGAGCGGGGCGGCCCGGCGAACGGTGGGACGCGCAATGCGCCGCCGGTCGGCGGTGATTCGGCGATCGCGTACGCCGGCGCATCGTGCACGGTGCGGTTGTGCGCACAACCACCGCGCCGCTCGCGTATCCGGCGGCGACGCTTTCGCGCCGGTCGGCGCGGGCGGCGACATGCAGCGCACTCCGCCGGCGCCGCGACCCCGCACGCCCGAACCCGCCATCCTAGAAATGCCGCCGCGTCGCGTCTTGGCGCGTTTGCGCACTCCGCGTGACGATTTCGGCATATCTCAGGGTTATCGACGATATGCCGAAATCGTCGCCGGCCGCGCACCGAACGCGCAAGACGCGCACATTTTCGCTACCTAGACTTCGCTCAACGGTTACGAGGCGACATCCCGCCGCCACCGCGCACGCCGATTCCGGCACAACCGCGCGGCGCACGGCGAGCCGCACCGCCGTCGCATCGGCGTGCAAGCCGATACGTCTCGCCCGGTTTACCGCACCGGCCCGCTGGCCGGCGGCGGCCCAACCACGCCATCAAGGGGAAGTGAAAGTGAAGCTGAAGGTATCGCACGTCGCGCTGGCTGCTGCCTGCGCACTGTCGGGCGCACACGCCATCGCCGCCGACGTCGTCAAGATCGGTTTCGCCGCACCGCTGACGGGGCCGCAGTCGAACTACGGCGCGGACATGCAGAAGGGCGTGCAACTCGCGATCGCAGATTTCAACGCAACGCATCCGACGATCGGCGGCAAGCCCGTCACGTTCCAGCTCGACTCGCAGGACGACCAGGCCGACCCGCGCACCGGTACGACCGTCGCGCAGCGGCTGATCGACGACAATGTCCGCGGGGTGATCGGCCACTTCAACTCGGGCACGAGCATTCCGGCGTCCGACCTGTACGATCGCGCGGGGCTGCCGCAGATCTCGATGGCGACGTCGCCGCAATACACGGCGCGCGGCTACAAGACGACCTACCGGCTGCTGACGAGCGACGCGCAGGCCGGCCGCATCGTCGGCACCTATGCGGTGAAGTCGCTGCACTTCAAGCGCATCGCGATCATCGACGACCGCACGGCCTACGGCCAGGGCATCGCCGACGAATTCGCGAAGGCCGTGCAGGCCGCGGGCGGCACGATCGTCAAACGCGACTTCACGAACGACAAGGCGCTCGACTTCTCCGCGATCCTGACCAATCTGAAGGGCGTCAACCCCGACGCGATCTTCTACGGCGGCGGCGATGCGCAGTCTTCGCCGATGATCCGCAAGATGCGCCAGCTCGGCATGAAGTCGGCGTTCGTGACCGGCGAGATGTCGCGCTCGCCGACGTTCCTGAAGGTCGGCGGCGAAGCGGCCGAAGGCGCGATCGTCTACATGGGCGGGCTGCCGAAGGAAAAGATGCCGGGCTTCGCCGGCTATGCATCGCGCTACAAGGCACGCTTCAACGAAGACGTGATCACCTACTCGCCCTACGCGTACGACGGCACGATCGCGCTGCTCACCGCGATGAAGGACGCGAACTCGACCGACCCGAAGGTCTATACGCCGTATCTCGGCAAGGTGTCGGTCAAGGGCGTGTCGGCGCCGAGCATCGCGTACGACGCGAAGGGCGACCTGAAGGATGCGCCAGTGACGATCTACAAGGTCGAGCACGGCGCGTTCAAGCCGGTCGACACGATCGCCGGCAACTGATCGCGGGGCCTGCCCCGCGCGGCGCGGCAAGCGGTTCGCCCCGCCTGCCGCGCCGCATGCATTTCGGCTCGACGAAGTCCGAAACATTCCTCTGCGCGCCGCCGCGCCCGCGCATTTCGCGCTCCTGTAGAATCCCCCCACCCGCTTTGACGCTTCGTCCGCGTCGCGCCTCATCCCGGTGCGACGGCGCGTGTTTCGTGCCCCATCCGGCACCCGGCACGCTTCGACGATGCAAGCCGCGCCTTGTCAGTCCATGCCGAAAAGCGGGCCCTGGAGACGCAGCACCGACAACAACATTCGAAACCCGATCGTCCTGACCATGCAAGCTTCCGAATTGAGCGGCGTGCCTCGCGCCGCCGAACGCGCGCTCACGCGCAGCGACTACAAAACCCTTGGCCTTGCCGCACTCGGCGGCGCCCTCGAGTTCTACGACTTCATCATCTTCGTGTTCTTCGCGCCGGCGATCGGGCAGCTGTTCTTCCCGCACGACATTCCCGACTGGCTGCGCCAGTTGCAGACGTTCGGCATCTTCGCGGCCGGCTATCTCGCGCGCCCGCTCGGCGGCGTCATCATGGCGCACTTCGGCGACCTGTTCGGCCGCAAGCGGATGTTTACGCTGAGCGTGCTGATGATGTCGGTGCCGACGCTGCTGATGGGCCTGCTGCCGACCTTCGACTCGGTCGGCATCCTCGCGCCGGTGCTGCTGCTGCTGTTCCGCGTGCTGCAAGGCGCGGCGGTCGGCGGCGAAGTGCCGGGCGCATGGGTGTTCGTGTCGGAGCACGTGCCGTCGCGCCACATCGGCTATGCGTGCGGCACGCTGACCGCGGGCCTCACGGCCGGCATCCTGCTCGGCTCGCTGGTCGCCGCCGGCATCAACAGCCGTTACTCGGGCGCCGAAGTCACCGCGTTCGCGTGGCGCATTCCGTTCCTGCTCGGCGGCGTGTTCGGCCTGTTCTCCGTGTATCTGCGTCGCTGGCTGCACGAGACGCCGGTGTTCGCCGAGATGAAGGCGAAGAAGGCGCTCGCGGCCGAGATTCCGCTGAAGGCCGTGCTGCGCGACCACGGCCGCGCGGTGATCGTGTCGATGCTGCTCACGTGGATGCTGTCGGCGGCGATCGTCGTCGTGATCCTGATGACGCCCGCGCTGCTGCAGAAGCAGTTCCACCTGACGCCCGCGACCACGCTGTTCGCGAACAGCGTCGCGACGCTGTGCCTGACGGCCGGCTGCGTCACCGCCGGCTCGCTCGCGGGCTGGATCGGTGCGAAGCGCGTGCTCGGCATCGGCGGCTTGGTGCTGGCCGCGTGCTACTACCTGCTGTTCGTGCAGGTCGCGGCCGACGCGTCGACGCTGCCGCTGTACTACGGGATCGCCGGCTTCGCGGTCGGCACGATCGGCGCGGTGCCGTTCGTGATGGTCAAGAGCTTCCCGGCTGTCGTGCGCTTCTCGGGCATCTCGTTCTCGTACAACGTCGCGTATGCGATCTTCGGCGGCCTCACGCCGGTGATCGTGTCGCTGATGATGAAGTCGAATCCGCTCGCGCCGGTCGTATACGTCGCGGCGATCTGCGTGCTCGGCGCAATCGCCGTGCAGTTCGCGAAGGATGCGCCGGAGCCGAAGGGCGTACGCTGAACCTCGGCGCGCACGCGCCGGCTGCATGAACGAAGGGCCGAATCCCGCGGCGTGCGGGATTCGGCCCTTCTGTTTTGCTTCAGTGCGACGACGTGCGTGCCGTTGCCCGGTTCAGCTCGACTCAGCGCAACGCGCCGTACGACGAACTCGGCCGGCGCAGCGCGTCGATGCTCGCGCCGCCGGCGCCGGTCACGAACAGCAGCAGGAACCCCCCGGCGATCGCGACGTTCTTCCAGAAGTGGATCACCATGTCGTGCTGGACCGCTGCGTCGGTCGCGTCCCAGAAATTGTGCCCGACCATCGCGGTCGCGATCGTATAGAACGCCAGCAGCAACGCGAGCGGCCGCACCTTGTAGCCCACGATCAGCAGCAGGCCGCCGAGCGCTTCGATCGTGACGACGACCGGGCCCATCACCTGCGGATAGGGCACGTTCAGCGCGTGCAGATAGCCGATGAACTCGCTGTAGCCGAGCAGCTTCATCACGCCGCCCCACAAGAACAACGCCGCCAGCGCCAGGCGCGCGAAAAAAATGACGCCGGAATCGACGGAACGCGTCATGCCTCTCTCCTCGTATGCAATTCGGCCGTCCGCACGGGGCACACCCATGCGGTTCGGGGCCGCGTGGCCCGTGGCCTGCGGGGCCCGCGGCAAATGGGCCAGCATAGAGGGTCTTTCCGCGGCGTCCAAGAAAAAGGTTGTAGCAAATCTTTACACCGCGGCGGCGGCGCAGTCCCGGCGGCGCGACGAAAAACGGCGTCCGGCGTTGCCCCAAATAAAGCGAACCGGCCCTAAGCAGCGTCGCTCAGCAGCACGCCTTTCTTGAACAGAAAGCAGCCGTAGCCGCGCAGCTCGCCAGTGACGATCACCGCATAGGCCTGCTGCGCGCGCTCGTAGAACGCGAAACGGTCGATGCCCGCGAGCGGCACCGCGCGCCCTTCCGCGCGATCGATCTCGGCCTGCACCTCGCGCTGCACGGGCGGCACCGCGGCCGGATCGCCGACGACTTCCATCCGCCACGCCGGGGTGTCGACGAACGTGTCGAGCGGCAGCACGGACAGCACCGCGCGCGCGACGCGCGCCGAATCGGCGCCGTCGATGCGCAGCGCGCGGCCGACCACGGTGTGCTCGGCGACGGATTCCGCCGGGAAATTCGCATCGCAGATCGCCACTTCATCTCCGTGGCCCATCGCGCGCAGCGCGTGCAGGATGTCGGCGTGCAGCAGCGGATCGAGATTCTTCAGCATGTCGGCAAGTCTCCGGGATCAGGAACGAACCGCATAACGTTACCCGATCCGGGACGCCGCCGGGCATGCGCGGGCGGTCGATTACGTTCGAGGCAAGGAAATCGCGCCGCCGACGCACGCGCTAGAATCGGCCTGCCTGGTACTCCGGACGTCATCCGCCATGCAGCAAGCCCTCCTGATCGTCGACATCCAGCCGACGTTCGCGCCGCCCGAATGGCTCGTCACCCGCGTGCGCGCGCTCGTCGGGCGCCTGCCGAGCGTCGCGACGGTCGAGCGTCACGACGAAGCGCGCGTGCCGTTCGAGCGGCAGCTCGGCTGGCGCCCGTCCCGCGACGACGACAGCCTGATCGCCGCCGATCGCGTGTTCGTCAAGCACGGCTACGGGCTGCCCGTCGAAGCCGTCGAGCACTTGCGCGCGCTCGCGCCGGAACGCGTGCTCGTCTGCGGCATCCAGACCGACACGTGCGTGCTCGCGGCCGGCTTCGCGCTGTTCGATGCGGGCCTGCACCCGACGCTGCTCGCGGATCTCACGACCGGATCGTCGCTCGATCGCAGCGGCGAGCTCGGCGTGCGGCTGTGGAAACATCATTTCGGCCGCGTCGAGTACGCGCATGCGTTGTTCGACCTGCCGAACGACGACGCGTAGCGCACCCGTCGCCGCCACGAAAACGGGCGCCCGAAGGCGCCCGCATCGTCAGCCGTCGCAACCGCGCTTCAGGTCACCGGCGCCGGATTGAACAGCGTCAGCGCATTCGCGAGCTTCCATTGCTCGGCCCACGTGCGGCGCTTGCCGCTCGCGACGTCGAGCATCAGCCGGAACAGCTCCCAGCCCACGTCCTCGATCGACGCCGCGCCGGTCGCGATCTGCCCCGCGTCGAGATCCATCAGGTCGTGCCAGCGGCGCGCGAGATCGCTGCGCGTCGCGACCTTGATCACCGGCACCTGCGCGAGGCCGTACGGCGTGCCGCGGCCGGTCGTGAAAATGTGCAGGTTCATCCCCGCCGCGAGCTGCAGCGTGCCGCAGATGAAGTCGCTCGCGGGCGTCGCCGCGTACAGCAGCCCCTTTTGCCGGGCACGATCGCCGGGACGCACGACGCCGGCGATCGGCGCGCTGCCCGACTTCACGATCGAGCCCATCGCCTTCTCGACGATGTTCGACAGGCCGCCCTTCTTGTTGCCGGGTGTCGTGTTCGCGCTGCGGTCGACGCGGCCGCGCTGCAGGTAGCGGTCGTACCAGTCCATCTCGCGGATGATCTCGCGGGCGACGTCCTCGTTCGCGGCGCGCGACGTGAGTTGCGCGACGCCGTCGCGCACTTCGGTCACTTCCGAGAACATGATCGTCGCGCCGGCACGCACCAGCAGGTCGGCCGCGAAACCGACCGCCGGGTTCGCGGTCAGCCCCGAGAACGCGTCGCTGCCGCCGCACTGCACGCCGACGACGAGATCCGACGCCGGGCAGGTTTCGCGGCGACGGCGGTTCAGCCGTTCCAGGTGCGATTCGGCCATCTTCATGATCGAGTCGATCATCGAGTTGAAGCCGACGTGCGCGGCGTCCTGCAGGCACACGACGCCGCCGTTGCCGGCTGCGCCGTCGGCCGTCACCGGAATCGCGCCGGGCGGCAGCAGCCGCTCGGGCTGCAGCTTCTCGCAGCCGAGGCTCACCGTCATCACCTCGCCGCCGAAGTTGGGGTTCAGGCTGATGTTGCGCAGCGTGCGGATCGGAATGTCGGCGTCGGGCGCGTCGATCGCGACGCCGCAGCCGTACGTGTGCTCGAGCCCGACCACGTCGTCGACGTTCGGGTAGCGCGGCAGCAGTTCTTCCTTGATCCGCTTCACCGCATGCTCGACGACGCCGGACACGCACTGCACGGTCGTCGTGATCGCCAGGATGTTGCGCGTGCCGACCGAGCCGTCGGCATTGCGGAAGCCCTCGAACGTATAGCCGTCGAGCGGCGCCAGTGGCGGCGCGGCACGCGTGGCGAGCGGCAGGTCGTCGAGCCCCGGCGGCTCGGGCATGCGCATCGTGCGCTCGTTGACCCAGCTGCCGCGGCGCAACTCCGTGAGCGCGTAGCCGATCACGACGTTGTAGCGGACGATCGGGTCGCCGGCCGCGAGGTCGGCCAGCGCGACCTTGTGCCCTTGCGGCACGCCTTCGCGCAGCGTCAGGCCGTCGGCGAACGTCGCGCCCTCGGGCAGGCCGCCGTCGTTGACGACGATCGCGACGTTGTCGTCCGGGTGCACGCGGATGTAGAGAGGGGAAGCAGTCATCGGAATTCCTGGAGGCTACCGGTCAAATCGTTAGTCATCATACGACATTCAACACCAACCAGGATGCTGAGTAAACCCTTATCCGGAAAGACCCTAACCCCCGCCCGCCAGCAAACCGCTTGCGTCACCTCTTCCCGCGTTGTACGATGACATACAACGACATCGCCAATACGGCTCGGATGCCGTGCCCGACAAACCCGCACTCGCGCTAGACGGACGACCCAACCATGACTTCACCGCAAGAACTCAAACAGATCATCTCCCACGGCCTGCTGTCGTTTCCGCTGACGGACTTCGACGCAGACGGCAGCTTCCGCGCGACCACCTATGCGGAGCGCCTGGAATGGCTGGCGCCGTACGGCGCGACCGCGCTGTTCGCGGCCGGCGGCACCGGTGAATTCTTCTCGCTCACGCAGCGCGAGTATTCGGACGTGATTCGCGTCGCGACGGAAACCTGCAAGGGCAAGGTGCCGATTCTCGCCGGCGCCGGCGGCGCGACGCGCGTCGCGATCGAATATGCGCAGGAAGCCGAGCGCCTCGGCGCGAGCGGCGTGCTGCTGATGCCGCACTACCTGACCGAAGCCAGCCAGGAAGGCATCGCCGAACACGTCGAGCAGGTGTGCCGCGCGCTGAAGGTCGGCGTCGTGGTGTACAACCGCGCGAATTCGAAGCTGAACGCCGACATGCTCGAGCGCCTCGCCGATCGTTGCCCGAACCTGATCGGCTTCAAGGACGGCGTCGGCGAAATCGAGAGCATGGTGACGATCCGCCGCCGCCTCGGCGACCGCTTCGCGTACCTCGGCGGCCTGCCGACGGCCGAAGTCTACGCAGCCGCGTACAAGGCGCTCGGCGTGCCGGTGTACTCGTCGGCCGTGTTCAACTTCATCCCGAAGACGGCGATGGAATTCTACGAAGCGATCGCGAAGGACGACCACGCAACGGTCGGCCGCCTGATCGACGAGTTCTTCCTGCCGTACCTGCAGATCCGCAACCGTCGCGCGGGCTATGCGGTCAGCATCGTGAAGGCGGGCGCGAAGCTCGTCGGCCACGACGCGGGCCCGGTGCGCGCGCCGCTCGTCGACCTCAACGACGCCGAAGTCGCCGAACTGGACGTGCTGATCAAGAAGATGGGCCCGCAGTAAGCGGGGACGGCCGGCGCGGTGCGCTCAGCGGCACCGCGGCCGGCTTGTCGTCAGTTTTGCGTCGCGGCCGGCTCTTGCCGGCCGCGGTCGTTTGCAGCGGCAGCAATGCGCTGCAGCGCGGCGCGAATGCGTGCCGTCACATCTGCGCGATGACGCCGATGATCCGGTGCCGCACGTTGCCGAGCTTGATCCGGGTTGTCTCGATCTGTTCCTGCGCGCCCGAACGCACGCGTGCGTTCGACTCGCCGCCGAGAATCTGCCCCAGCACGTCGCGGTCGACGACCGCATCGAAGAACCGGCCGACCGTGATCGTCGCCGACTGCTTCGCGGTGAGGAGCGCGCTGTTGGCCTGCATCAGCGCGTCGGTACGCAGGTTCGGGTCGCGTTCGTCGATGCCGCGGCGCTGCTCGAGCGCGAACACCAGCGCTTCCATGTCCTGCCTGAAACGGCGCACGGCGAGGCCGAACATGAGCGAATGCGCATCGGAGCCGGTCACGGGCCGCCCCTGGTTGAGGGTCACGTCGAATTCGCTGCCGCCCAGGTCGCGCTGGAATTCCAGCAGCGCGTTCGCGAGCACGCGCCCTTCGCTGTACTGGCCGATGCGGCTGCGCACGGAATGCGCGACGTCGCCGATCGCCTTCCACAGTCCGGCGGCGAACAGGTGGTCGCCGCGCTTGCTGATGTTCATCGGATGGTTCCTTGTTGGTCTTGTGTCGGTCTCTCAGGCTCGCCAGCGGGCCGGGCGGCCCGAGGCCTCGCTACTGTAGGAGAAATTCGGGCGACGCGGAAGGTGGTGTCCAGCTCGTCAGGGCGACACATCATCGCGAGCATCATTTGATGCGATGATCGATGCATCGACTTACTCGGGAGCCGTTCATGCGCACCACCTTGTCCCTCGACGACGCACTGCTCGCCAAAGCGCAACAATTAACCGGCGTCACCGAGAAGTCGGCGCTGGTGAGAGAAGCGCTGCGCGCTTTGATCGCGCGCGAAAGCGCCCGACGACTGGCCCGCCTCGGCGGCACCGAGCCCGATCTTGAATCCGTTCCACGCCGCCCGTCGGAGCCCGCATGATTCTTGTCGACACTTCAGTGTGGATCGACCATCTGCGGGCCGGTGACGCAACGCTCACCACCTTGCTGGAAGCGGAACGCGTGTTGATTCATCCGTTCATCATCGGCGAGCTTGCGCTCTGCAGCATGCGCGATCGCCAGATCGGTACTAGAGGCGCTGCGCGACCTTCCCGCCGCTACCCCCGCGACCGACGACGAAGTCCAGCGCATGATCGACGTCGTACCGCTTCACGGGCTCGGCATCGGTTACGTCGACGCTCATCTGCTTGCCTCGGTCAGACTGACCGGCGGCAGCAAGCTGTAGACGCGCGACCGGCGCCTGCTGGCCGCAGCCGAGCGCCTGCAACTCGTCGCCCGCCCCGGTCATTGATCGCGCGACCGGCGGCACGAAACCCCGCCATAAATGCCCGCCACAAATGAAAACGGCGGACGCGCCCGTGGGCACCGTCCGCCGCCATCTTTCAACGTGCCGGAACGCGCCCCTCCCGGGACGCGGCCTTCAGTCGTTCAGCACCCTCACTCCGCCTTCCCGTCCCGCAGCCGCGGAATCGCGAGCGGATTGCTTTCCCGCAGCCCTTCGGGCAGCAGATCGTCCGGGAAGTCCTGGTAGCACACGGGCCGCAGGAAACGCTCGATCGCGGTCGCGCCGACCGACGTGACGGCCGGATTCGACGTCGCCGGGAACGGCCCGCCGTGCACCATCGCGTCGCACACCTCGACGCCGGTCGGATAGCCGTTGACGAGCAGACGCCCGGCCTTGCGTTCAAGGATCGGCAGCAGCCGGCGCGCGAGCGGCTTGTCGTCGGCGTCCATCTGCAGCGTGGCCGTCAGTTGGCCCTCCAGCGCGTCGAGCACGTGCGCGACTTCGTCGAGATCGCGGCAGCGCACGATCAGCGATGCCGGCCCGAACACCTCATGGCTGAATGCCGGCTCCGCGAGGAACGCCTGCGCGGCGACTTCGTACAGCGCGCCGCCTGCCTGGCATTCGGTCTGCGCCGTCTCGCCCGCGCCGATTTCACGCACGCCCGGCAGTTCGGCCAGCTTGCCGCGACCGTTGCGATACGCGTCCGCGATGCCGCGCGTGAGCATCACGCCGGCCGGCTTCTTCGCGAGCGCCTGCGCGGCGACCGACTCGAAGCGGTCGAGATCGGGGCCGTCGACCGCCAGCACGAGGCCTGGGTTCGTACAGAACTGGCCGACCCCGAGCGTCAGCGAATCGACGAAGCCGGTCGCGATCGCGTCGCCGCGCGCGGCCAGCGCGGCCGGGAACAGCACGACCGGGTTGATGCTGCTCATTTCCGCATAGACGGGAATCGGCTGCGGACGCGCGTTCGCGAGCTGCACGAGCGCCATGCCGCCCTGCCGCGACCCGGTGAAGCCGACGGCCTGGATCGCCGGATGACTGACGAGCGCCGCGCCGGTCACGCGGCCCGGGCCGATCAGCAGCGAGAACACGCCGGCCGGCATCCCGCATTTCGCCACCGCCGCGCGGATCGCGCGACCGACCAGCTCGGACGTGCCGAGGTGCGCCTCATGGGCCTTCACGATCACCGGGCAGCCGGCCGCCAGTGCCGACGCGGTATCGCCGCCGGCCACGGAGAACGCGAGCGGGAAGTTGCTCGCGCCGAACACGACGACGGGCCCAAGCCCGACCTTCTGCAGCCGCAGATCCGAACGCGGCAGCGGCGTGCGCTCGGGCTGCGCGGGATCGATCGACGCGGCGAGGAAGCGCCCGTCGCGCACGACGCGCGCGAACAAGCGGAGCTGCCCGACGGTGCGGCCGCGCTCGCCCTGCAGCCGTGCGACGGGCAGCCCCGTTTCGGCGTGCGCGCGTTCGATCAGCGCGTCGCCGAGCGCGACGATTTCGTCGGCGATCGTTTCGAGAAACGCCGCGCGGGCTGCAAGCGGCTGTGCGCGGTACGCGTCGAAGGCGTCGCGCGCGAGCTCGCACGCGCGCTCGACGTCGGCCTGCGTCGCGACGCCGAATGCCGGCGCGTCGATCGGCGCGCCCTTCGACGGGTCGAACGCGTGCAAGGTACCGGCCGAGCCGGCCACCGCTTCGGCGCCGATCAGCATCTCTCCAGTCAATTGCATGGGGTGTGCTCCGTGGTTCGGGAATGATTCGCTCATTGTAGCTCAACAGATATGATGTCTGCCGACGGCATTTCGATATTTACATCGAGTATCGGCAGTGGCGCCGCGTGCGTCAAATCCTTATCCACTCAGCTTAAGCACGATTTTCTGACCTCTTTCGCGTCAACCGGCAAAGGGAAAACCCGAGGTTTCTGCGCGACAGCGTTGCTCATAAACTCCCGGTCATGTCATACGACGACGTACATTAACGTGCCCAACAATCAGACCACCTCTCGCGATCTTCCGATCGAATTCGCCGGCAGCGCGCGCCGGACCGCCGTGCGCTACTGGATCCTGGCGATGCTGTTCGTCGTCACGACGCTCAATTACGCGGACCGCGCGACGCTGTCGATCACCGGCACGCCGATCCGCAAGGCCTTCGGCATCGATCCGGTGACGATGGGCTACATCTTCTCGGCGTTCAGCTGGGCGTACGTGCTCGCGCAGTTGCCGAGCGGTTGGCTGCTCGACCGCTTCGGCGCGCGCCGCGTGTATGCGACGAGCATCTTCCTGTGGTCCGCGTTCACGCTGCTGCAAAGCACGATCGGCCTCGGCGGCAGCGCCGCGTTCGCAGTGACCGCGCTGTTCGTGATGCGCTTCGCGGTCGGCATCGCCGAGGCGCCCGCGTTTCCCGCGAACGCGAAGGTCGTCGCGAGCTGGTTCCCGACCGCCGAGCGCGGCACGGCGTCGGCCATCTTCAACGCCGCGCAGTATTTCGCGGCGGTGGTGTTCTCGCCGCTGATGGCGTGGCTCACGCATGCGTACGGCTGGCACCACGTGTACGTGTGGCTGGGCCTCGCCGGTATCGCGCTCGCGTTCCTGTGGCTGCGCGTGATGAAGGACCCGGTCGACCATCCGGCGGTGAACCGCGCGGAACTCGAGCATATCGAGCAGGGCGGCGGCCTTGTGCGCTCGACGGCGCGGCCCAGCGCGGCGCGCGGTAGCGGCATGGCGTCCGAAGGCAGCCGTGTCGCGGGCTGGTACTACGTGCGCCAGCTGCTGTCGAACCGGATGCTGCTCGGCGTCTATCTCGGCCAATACTGCGTGAACGTGCTCACGTACTTCTTCCTCACGTGGTTCCCGATCTACCTCGTGCAGGCGCGCGGGATGTCGCTGCTGAAAGCCGGCTTCATGACGTCGCTGCCGGCGATCTGCGGGTTCCTCGGCGGTGTGCTCGGCGGGATGCTGTCGGACCTGCTGATCCGTCGCGGCGTGTCGCTGACGCTCGCGCGCAAGATCCCGATCGTCAGCGGAATGCTGCTGTCGATGGTCATCATCGGCTGCAACTACGTCGACAGCGAAGTGCTCGTGATCGTGCTGATGGCCGTGTCGTTCTTCGGCAAGGGAATCGGCTCGCTGGGTTGGGCCGTCGTCGCGGATACCGCGCCGAAGGAAGCGATCGGGCTGTCGGGCAGCCTGTTCAACATGTTCGGCAACACGGCCGGCATCGTCGCGCCGATCGCGATCGGCTACCTGGTCGGCGCGAGCGGCTCGTTCAACGGCGCACTCGTGTTCGTCGGGTTGAACGCGCTCGTCACGGTGTTCAGCTATCTGGTGATCGTGAAGGACATCAAGCGGGTCGAGCTGCGTCATCGCGACGCGTGAGCTGCGGCGGGAATGGAAGGAAGGTGACGGCGGCCGCGTGCAACGCTGCCGCCGTTTTTTGCGTCAGGCCGCCGAATGCACGACGCGCAGCATGTCGTGCACGCCGGACGTCATCAGCGCGAGAAACGCGACCAGGCCGATGTAGCAGAGCGCGTAGGTCATCTTCGTCTCGATCGACGTCGCGTAGTACGCGCGGTTCTCCGGCGCGGCGGGATCGTAGCGCCACGCGCGCCTCAACTGCGGCAGCGCGAGGATCGCCATCACGATCAGGAGCGGGCTCGGCCGGTACACGAACAGCGCGATCAGCACGGGCACGCCCGCGAACCAGATGCGCGGCGACAACACCGCGGTGATGCGCCCGCCGTCGAACGGCGACAGCGGAATCATGTTGAACAGGTTCAGGAAGAAGCCCGTGTACGACAGCGCGAGCAGCAGGTTGCTGTCGTAGTGGCGCGCGGCCGCGTAGCAGGCCAGCGCGCCAAGCGTGCCGACGAACGGCCCGGCCAGCCCGACGTACGCCTCGGTTTCGGCATCGTGCGGCATCTCCTTCAACTGGATCCACGCGCCGACGAACGGGATGAACGTCGGCAGCCCGACGTCGAGCCCGCGCCGCTGCGCGGCCAGGTAGTGGCCGGCTTCGTGCACGAACAGCAGCACGACGAAGCCGGCCGCGAAGCGCCAGCCGTAGAACAGCGCGTAGACCGCGATCGACGCGAGCATGGTGCCCGCCGACATGAGCACCTTGCCGAGCTTCAGGCCGCCAAAGATCAGCAGCAGCAGTTTCGTCATTCCTTGCGCTCCGTCTGCGGCGCGCCGGACGCATCGGCGATGACCGGTACCGCGGCTGCCTTCGGCTTGCGGCCGAAGAAGCGCTTCAGCGCCGCCCCGCCCGCCAGCAGCGCAATCGCGCCGATCTTGAAGAACTTCACCGCGAACGCGCCGATCAGCGCGAGCAGGCCGAGCTTCTTCGCGCCGACGCCGACGATCAGCGCCGCGAGACCGTACTCGGCGACGTGGTCGGTCGACTTGTTGAAATCGGCGTAGCGCTTGCCGTCGTTGAAGCGGATGTTCGCGAGCAGGTCGTCGGCCGAGGCCTTGTACGTCGGCAGATCGGCGAGCCTCGACACCATCGTCAGCGACAGGTAGCCGTCGCGGCCGAGCACGAGCGTCCGGTAGTTCACGCCTTCGTTCTCCGCGTTCGCGCCCTTGTGGCGGATGATCGCGGACCACACGAGGCGGTGCGTGGCCGCGTCGTATGCCGGCGCCTTCGCCCAGCCGACCACCTCGTTTTCGGGCAACCCGCGCTCCTTGCGCGCCGGGTTGCCTTTCTCGGTGCCGGCCTGCAGGCTCTTCAGCAATTCGTCGGGTTTCCAGTCCTTCGCGTCGTCGTCGCGGATGTAGCCGCTCGGCTCGAACGACACGACAGAAAGCCAGTCGGCGTCCGCACCCTCGGGCAGCACGAGCCCGACCAGCTTCGATTCGTCGACCGAATTGCCCATCGAGCGCAGGTAGCGGCCGGCTTCGGCAGCCGGCACGAACGATTCGCCCGCCTTCAGCTTCAGCACGGCTTCGTGCTTGACGTCGATATCGGCCGGGCCGCTGACGACGGCCTTGTTGGCGGCCGCGGCGGCGGCCCTCATTTCGACCTGCGCGGCTTCGGTTTGCGCGTGGCCGCTGGTGGCGGCGAACGCGAGCATCGCCACGCAGGCGACGCGGACGGCGAGTTTTTTCATTGTTGGATTCCCCTGGACTGCCTTGTTGTGAATGTGCACGGCGTCCGGCCCGAGCGTTGTGGTCGCGGGTCCGGCGCCGCCTCTCAGTGGCACGGAGGCTATGGTAACGCAGCGTCGCGGCGCGCCAGGGAACGAAATGCGGGGGCGGAAGAGCGTCCCGGGCGGCAGCCGGCGGAATCGGCGGCGCACGCCGGTCGGGAATGCTTACCTGTCGGGTAATGCCCGGCGCGGGTGATCGCTCGCCGTTTCATCCCGCACACCACCCGACGAATGTCTGCCGAAACATAGCGTTCAGCCGCCGCGGCAAACATGTGCGCGACTCAAACCCATCAAAATGCGTCGTCGCGACCCGAGCTTCGGATTCGCGAAGTTTTGACGTAGCCGTGACGGAAGCAAGCAAGTAGCCGCAATCCGTGTCCGGTTCCCATCGCCTCCAGCCCGGCGAATTTTCAATTTCGTTAGTACGCCTTTCATTTTACGGATCGAAAGATCGATGTCTGTCACGAAAGAGACACGAACGAATCGATGCGACCGGGATATCGCGAGCGGGACCATGCAAGCCACAACATGATTTTTACATCGAGCTTAGGAAAACAAATGAACAAGCATCAACGAGGGTTGGGAAATTCCGTACAACGCGCACCGCGCCAGTCGAAGGTCGCGCTTGCGATCACGGTCAGCGCAGCCATGGCGGCATTCGCCGCTTCCGCGCCCGCGCGAGCCGACTACGTGCAGAACGGCACGTCGACCGACACGTCGGCGGGCTGCGTCGGCAACATCGCCATTTCGGGCAGCAGCACGTATCCGGCCGCGGCAACCGGCTGCGACAACGTCGCGATCGGCACGGCGGCCGTCGCGAATTCGGGCTCGTCGACCGGCGCCTATAGCGAGACCGTCGCGATCGGCCGCATGGCTGCCGCGACCGGTACGTTCGCGACGGCCGTCGGCGGAAACGCCGTGGCAACCGGCGACCAGGCGACGGCGATCGGGACGGCTTCGGGCGCAGTCGGCACCCTGGCCACGGCGGTCGGTAACGGCGCGATCGCGAACGGCACCACGGCGTCCGCCTTCGGTCAGGGCGCTTTCGCCGTCGACCAGTCGACAGCGGTCGGGCAAGGCGCGAGCGCCTCCGTGACGTTCTCGACGGCCGTCGGCAAGGGCAGCATTGCAGCGGGCGGTACGGCCCTCGGCTTCCAGGCCAATGCCGGCGCGGGCGATGCGGTCGCGCTCGGTATCGACAGCACGGCATCCGCGACGGGCAGCGTCGCCATTGCCCGTGCGACGGCCTCCGCTGTGAATGCGGTCGCCCTCGGCGAAGGGGCGAACGCCGCCGACGCGAATTCCGTCGCACTGGGCTCGAACGCGACCACGCGCGCCTATACGACCGTCAACAGCGTGGCGCTCAACGGTGTGACCTACAGCGGCTTCGCGGGCACGCCGGTGGGTGTGGTCAGCGTCGGCAGCGCGGGCGCCGAGCGCCAGATCGTCAACGTCGCGGCCGGCGCAATCAGCGCGACCAGCACGGATGCGGTGAACGGCTCGCAGCTCTTCTCGATCGCCAATCAGGTGTCGACGCTGACGTCGGACCTGGCCAATCTCACGACGACCGTCGGCAAGATCTCGTCCAGCGTCCCGAGCGGCACGGTGACGAACCCGACGGACACCGCGATCGGCACGAATACGTCGGTCACCGCGACGAACGGCACCGCGGTCGGCAACGGCTCGAACGTCTCGGGCGACAACGGTACGGCTGTCGGCGTCAATTCCACCGTCACCGCCACGAACGGAACGGCCATCGGCACGAATTCGAAAGTCACGGCGGCAAACGGAACGGCGATCGGCACGGGCTCGAATGTGTCCGGCACGGACTCGACCGCCATCGGCACGAACAGCCGGGCCACCGCGAACAACGCGGTGGCGCTGGGCGCGAATTCGGTTGCCGATCGGGACAACACGGTGTCGATCGGTTCGCCCGGTGCCGAGCGTCAGTTGACCAACGTGGCGGACGGCACCGCGCCGACGGATGGCGTGAACGTGCGCCAGTTGAACGGTGCGATCAACTCCGTGCGCGAGGAAATGTCGAAGTACCGCAAGGACGCGAATGCGGGCACGGCGAGCGCGATCGCCATGGCGAACCTGCCGCAAGCCGTGCTGCCTGGCGAAAAGGTCGTCGCGCTCGGCGGCGGCACGTACGGCGGTCAAAGCGCGATGGCGGTCGGCCTGTCCGTCGCGACGACGAAATGGCTCGTCAAAGGCTCCGTCACGACGGCGGTGTCGGGTCACGGCTCGTTCGGCGCCGGCGCGGGCGTCGGCTACCGCTGGTAATCGGCACGCGGCAGCAACGCGTCAGGACGCTGTTCCTGACGCCGGGCGGTCAGCCATCGGCGCCACGGCGCGGATGGCTGGCCGCCGTTACGTATAGAGCGACGCCTGCGGCAATTCTCCCGTCAGCGCAAACCGGCCGACGTCGCGCAGCCGATAGTCGAGCGGATCGTGCAGCGTATGCGTGCGCGCGTTGCGCCAGAAGCGGTCGAGGCCGAGCGACGCGGCCGTCGCGCGTGCGCCGCACGCATCGAACAGCGCCTCGCCGTTGTCGAGCGCCGCGCGCTGCGCGACGATCTTCGCCTCCGACACGGCGAGCGCCGCTTCGGCACGCTCGTCGGCCGTCAGCGCGTCGCGCCGCGCCCATGCGCGCTGCAACTCGAGCGCCGCACGGTCGGCGAGCGATGCCGCCGCGACCGCCCGCACGCGCATGTCGCCGAAGCGCTGCAGCGTATAAGGATCGTCGCTCGCCTGCGCGACGCCCGAATGTATCCACGGCCGGCCATGCTTGAGCACATAGTCGCGCGCCTCGGCGAGCGCGCCCTCGGCAAGCCCGACGAACAGGTTCGTCAGCACCAGCTGCGACACCAGCGTGCGCAGCGTCGCGCGCGGCGTCGGCGGCGTTTCGGACCGGTGCAGCACGTCGTCCGGCGCGAGCGTCACGCCGTCGAAGCGCACGCTGCCGCTGTCGGTCTGACGCTGGCCGATCGGATCCCAGTCGTCGTCGACCGTGATCCCGTCACGATCGGTCGGCACCACGCCGAACACGGTGCGCCCCGTTTCCGGATCGTGCGCGGACACCGTCATCCGCTGCGAGCCGCGCGTGCCCGAGCAGAAGCCCTTCACGCCGTCGAGGCGGTAGCCGCCGTCCGGCGTCGCGGTCGCCACCAGCCGCGTGTCGAGCGGGTTGACCGCATTGCCCCACCACCAGCGATGCTCGACCGTGCCGCGCAGATAGCGTTCCCGCTGTGCCGCACTGCCCCACACGTCGACGCTCACGATCTGCAGGATCTGGAACCCGACCAGATGCGCGAGCGCGCTGTCGACGCGCGCGATCTGCCGGATCGTGTCGTAGATCGCCGGCCAAGCGGCTTCCTGTCCACCGAATGCGCGCGGCACCGCGAGCGTCAGCAGGCCGGCGTCGGCGAGCCACTGCTTCTCGTCGGCCGCATGACCGCCCGCGCGGTCGCGCGCGGCCGCCGTCGCACGCAGCGAATCGATCGCGCGCGCCAGCGCATCGGCGTCGATCACGCGTGCATCGGGATCCGGCGCAAACGTCGCCGGGCTGCGGAGATCGTTCATGCGACGGCTTCCCGTGCAACGGGTTCGTGCGCCACGACTTCGCCGGACAGCGGCACCAGCGCGCCGAGCGGGCGGCCGGTCAGCCGCGACAGGATCTCGCGCCGCCAGTCGTCGTAGATCGCGCGGTACTCGGCGATATCCGCACCGAACACCTGCGCGGTATGCGCGTACTCGTCATGCAGATACCCGTCGAGCCGCGCCTGCGTCTCCTCGTCGGCCGCGATCACGCGGTCGATCAGCGCATCGCGCTCGGCGGCCGGCAGCGCCTTCAGCGTGTCGAACCACCACTGGACGATCTGCACGCGATGCCACTCCTCGTCCGGGCGAATCCGGTTTTCGCCGTGCTCGCGCATCGCGCCATCCGCGATGCGGCCGGTCTTGCGCTGGATCCACAGCTTCGCGAGGATGTGCAGCTCGTAATGCCATTCGAACGCAAGGAAGCCCGCGACGTCACGCACCGCGATATCGCCGATGCGCGCCCAGTGCGCGGCGACGAGCCGCTCGACTTCAGGCAGCGGATCGCGGCCCGTCAGCTCGGTCACGCGCTCGCGGCCGATCACCGCATGCGCACCGTCGTCGCCGAGCTGGCGCGACAGAATCAACTGGAAATGCGGGTTGTCGCGAAACAGCGTGTCGATCGCCTTCGCGACGACCTGCACGATGAACAGGTCGTGCGACGCCATCTTCGTGTAGTAGTCGGCGACGGCGGCCAGCTCGTCTTCGTTGCGCGGCTCGCGCGGCGGCGTCGCGAGCTTGGTCGGAAAGCCGGGACGATGGCGTCGCGCGACGTCCAGGAACAGCGCTTCCTCGAATTGTCCGTTCCATTCGCGCGGCGCGCCGATGGGCAAGGTCATGGGTTTTTTCTCTCAGGATCAGGAATGAAACGAGCGGACGCTTGTGGCGTCGCTCAGGTACGCCGGGTCACGCGTCGGACCAGGCGGTCGCCCGTGATTTGCACGGCGGAGACGAGCGCGATCAGGATCACGATCACGGTCGCCATGACGGTAGTGTCGAAACGTTGATAGCCGTAGCGGATGGCGAGATCGCCGAGCCCGCCCGCGCCGACGGCGCCCGCCATCGCGGTCGAGCCGATCAGCGCGACGACGGTGATGGTGAAGCCGCCGAGCATGCCGGGCAGCGCCTCGGGCAGCAGCACGTGCCACACGATGTGGCGGCGTTTCGCGCCCATCGCGAGCGCGGCCTCGATCAGCCCGCGATCGACTTCGCGCAGGCTCACTTCGGCAATTCGCGCGAAGAACGGAATCGCGGCGATCGACAAGGGCACGACGGCCGCCCACACGCCTATCGTCGTGCCGATCAGCACGCGCGTGAACGGCAGCAGCGCGACGAGCAGGATGATGAACGGCGTCGAGCGGAACACGTTGACGAGCGCACCGAGCACGGCGTTCACGCCGCGCCGCTCGTAGATGCCGCCGGGCGCGGTCGTCACGAGGATCACCGCGAGCGGGATGCCGATCAGCGCGGCGACGGCGGCCGACGCGGCAACCATCGACAGCGTGTCACGGATCGCGTCGAGCAGTTCGGGCCACCAGAGTTCAAACATAGCCGAGCACCTCCGCGTGGTTCGCATGGCGGCGCGCGCGCTCCAGCAACGCGGCGACCGCGCCGCCGGTTGCCAGCGACTGCCCGGGCGACGCGGCGATCACGAGACGCCCCTGCGCATGCCCCTGGATCCGCTCGATCCCGCCATGCAGGAAACGCACCGAGCCGCCGAGCGCCGCCGCGAGCGCGCCCACGTCCGGCTCGCCGCCGCTTTCGCCCGTATAGCGGACGTCGAGCACGACCTGCGCGCCGTCCGGCAGTGCAGCCTGGTCGGGCAGCGGCTGCACGCGCGCGGCCAGTTCGGCCGGCAGGTCGTGCACGAGCGTGCTGAGCAGCGCGCGCGTCGCGCCGTGGCGCGGATCGCCGAACACGCGCCATACCGGGCCCGTTTCGACGACCTCGCCTTGCTCGATCACCGCGACCGTGTCGCACACCGCGCGGATCACTTCCATCTCGTGCGTGATCAGCACGATCGTCAGCCCGAGGCGGCGATTGATGTCGGCGAGCAGCGCGAGGATCGACTGCGTCGTCTCGGGATCGAGCGCCGACGTCGCCTCGTCGCACAGCAGCACCTCCGGATCGTGCACCAGCGCCCGCGCGATGCCGACGCGCTGCTTCTGGCCGCCCGACAGGCTCGCCGGATACGCGTCGCGCTTCGCGGCGAGCCCGACGAGATCGAGCAACGCATCGACCTTGCGCGTGCGCTCGGCCTTCGGCACGCCGGCGATCTTCAGCGGCAGCGCGACGTTCTCGAACACCGTCTTCGCCGACAGCAGGTTGAAATGCTGGAACACCATCCCGGTGCGGCGGCGCAGCGCGACGAGCCCGTCCTCGTCGAGCGCGCCGACGTCGACGCCCTGCACGCGCACGCTGCCCGAACTCGGACGCTCGAGGCCGTTCACGAGCCGCAGCAGCGTCGACTTGCCGGCGCCGCTGCGGCCGATGATCCCGAACACTTCGCCGCGCCGCACGTCGAGCGTCACGTCGCGCAGCGCGGCGGCGTGGCCGCGCGGCGTCGCGAACACCTTGCCGACGTGCGCGAACGACACGGCGGCGACCTCAGCCCGCATGGCCGGTTCCCGATGCGCGCCATGCGCGTCGCGTGCCGCCGCGCCGGCCCGCACGGTGGATGCGTCGATGAAGCCCAGCGTATCGAACAGTTGCGTCATCGCTTCGCTCCGTCACGTTCATGCATGCGCGGGGTGCGCGGGTTCCGATGCCGGCGCGGCGGCCGGCCGGTGCAGCGCGCCCGTATGCCAGGCCGGCAGCCGCGCGCCGGCGCCGAACAGCTTCTCGCGCAGCGTCGGCGCGGGATCGTAGTCTTCCTTGTAGATGCCGCGGTTCTGCAGCTCAGGCACGACCCAGTCGACGAAATCCTCGAACGACTCGGGCATCACGGTGCGCGTCAGGTTGAAACCGTCGATGCCCGTCTCGTCGATCCACGACTGCAGTTCGTCCGCGACCTGCGACGGCGAACCGACGATCGGCGCGTAACGGCCGCCGAGCGACATCTGTTCGAGCATCCGGCGCACGGTCCACGTGCCGGTCGTGCTCTTGCGCGAGATCGCGTCGACGGCCGACTGGATCGAATCGGTCTTCACGTACGAGATCGGCTCGTCGAGCCCGTACTTCGCGAAGTCGATGCCGGTCGAACTCGCGAAGTGCGCGAGGCCGGCTTCGGGGCTCGCGTAACGCCGGTATTCGTCGAACTTCTCGCGTGCGAGAAGTTCGGTCTCGGCGGTCACGACGCTCACGCCGGCGAAAATCCTGATCGACGCCGGGTCGCGGCCCTGCCGCGCGGCGGCCGCGCGGATATCGAGCGTCGCCGCGCGCGCGGCGGCCTTGCTCTGCCCGTTCACGAACACGCATTCCGCGTGCCGCCCCGCGAACTCGACGCCGCGCGCGGACGAACCGGCCTGGTACAGCACCGGCGTGCGCTGCAGCGACGGCTCGCTCAGGTGGATCGCGTCGACCGAATAGAACGGCCCGTCGTGCCTGACGCGCCGCACCTTGCCCGGCTGCGCGAACACGCGCGCCCGCGCGTCGCGGATCACCGCATCGTCGTCCCAGCTTTGTTCCCACAGCTTGTAGACGACGTCCATGTAGTCGTCCGCGCGTTCGTAGCGGTCGTCGTGACCGATCTGCTGCGCGAGGCCCATTCCGCGCGCGGCGCTGTCGAGATAGCCGGTCACGATGTTCCAGCCGATACGCCCCTTCGTCAGATGGTCGAGCGTCGACATCCGGCGCGCGAACAGATACGGCGGCTCGTAGGTCAGGTTCGCGGTCACGCCGAAGCCGAGATGCCGCGTGACCTGCGCCATCGCGGGCACGAGCAGCAGCGGATCGTTGACGGGCACCTGCACCGATTCGCGCAGCGCGGCGTCCGGGCCGCCGCCGAACACGTCGTACACGCCGACGATGTCCGCGAGAAAGATCCCGTCGAACTTGCCGCGTTCGAGCGTCCTCGCGAGATCGGCCCAGTAGTCGAGATCGGTGTAGTGCGCGGAGCGGTCGCGCGGATGCGTCCACAGCCCGTGATTGATGTGCCCGACGCAGTTCATGTTGAACGCGTTGAGCAGGATCTTCTTGCGGTTCGGCGTCGTCATGTTCCCTCCGTCACCACGCGATTGCGTAAAGCGAGCCGAACGCGTTGTCGAGCGCACGGCGCACCGCCGGCGAATGCTGGTAGATCGCGATGAACTTGCGGATACGCGCGTCGTTCGCGCTCTCGGGCCGCACGACCCACTGGATCGCGAAGTTCTTGTTCTCGGTGCCGTCGAACAGCAGCGCGCTGTTCGGATCGGTCGTGCCGGCGAGCTTGATGAAGCTCGGGTAGCCCTGCGCGAGGTCGACGTCGTCGAGCGAGCGCGCGAGCTGCGACGCTTCGAGCGGGATGATCTTCAGGTGCTTCGGATTGGCGACGATGTCGTGCGTCGTCGCGCGGTAGTCGGCGCCCGGCTTCAGCGTGATGAGGCCCGCACGCTGCAGCAGCAACAGCCCGCGCCCGCCGTTGACCGGATCGTTCGCGATCGCGACGCGCGCGCCGTCATTCAGCTCTGCAAAGCTTTTCACCTTCTTCGAATAGAGGCCGATCTTCATGATCGTGCCGGGGGCGATCGAGATGAAGTTGTAACCGCCCTGCTTCTTCGCGTTCTCGAGAAACGGGATGTGCTGGAAGTAGTTGACGTCGATGTCCTTGTTCGCGAGCGCCGCGTTCGGCGTATTCCAGTCGGTGAATTCGACGATCTTCACGTCGAGGCCCTGCTCCTTCGCCTCCTTCGCGGCGATCTTCAGCGCCTCGATCTGCGGGCTGGTCGAGATGCCGACCTTCAGCGGCGCGGTATCGGCGCGCGCGCCGTTCAGCAGCACGACGCCGAGCAGCGCGGCCGTCAGCAGGCGGGCCAGGCGGCCGGCGGAAAAGCGGGCGGAAAACACGGCATGCAGCATGGGAACCACTCTCCTGTCCAAAGACGGTATCGACGGATGAGCGAAGCCGCGGCGAACGCGCGGGCGTTCTCCGGACGGTCGTCGTCGCATCGGAAAAAGATCAGCCGATGATAGAGAGCGGCAGGAAGGTGGTCTACGAAGCGATTGTGCGAAGAAAATCGCGCGCGGCGATATGGCGCGCGATCAGGGTCGGCCCGGTGCGCGGCCGGCGGACCGGCCGGCTGGCCGAAATCTCGGCCTCCCCCGCCGGACGAATTCCGAAATCTCGGCCTGCGCAGGCGGCGACCCTTTCCGCAGACGAAACAAATCCCTTGTGAATCAATGCATTAAAAATATTTGGGCAGGCAGGATTTCTGGCACGGCGGTTGCGTAATAGACGGCACACGATGCCGCGAAGCGATGCAGGCATCCAACAATCAGGAGACACGTCTTGCAGACCTCTATCCATACCCCGTCCCACACGGAACCGATTGCCGAAGCCGGCGCCGCCACGCGCGCACGCTTCTGGCCGGAAGGCTGGTGGAAGCTGATGGAAATCCGCATCGGCATCATCCCGCTGCCGGTGTACGTGATCCTGTTCGCACTGATCGTCGGTTTCGCGGTCACGGGCAAGGTGCCGGGCGAGATCTCGATGGCGATCGCCGTGCTCGCGTTCTTCGGCTTCACGTGCGCGGAACTCGGCAAGCGCCTGCCGCTCTTGCGCAACATCGGCGCGGCCGCGATCTTCGCGACCTTCGTGCCGTCGGCGCTCACCTACTATCACGTGCTGCCGAAGCCGGTGCTGAACCTGACGGTCGAGTTCACGAAGTCGACCAACTTCCTGTACCTGTTCATCGCGTCGATCATCGTCGGCAGCATCCTGAGCATGGACCGGCGCGTGCTGATCCAGGGCTTCGTGAAGATCTTCATCCCGCTCGCCGCCGGTTCGGTCGCGGCCGCGATCGTCGGCACGGCGGTCGGCACCGCGCTCGGCCTCGGCGCACGCCACACGCTGCTGTACATCGTCGTGCCGATCATGGCGGGCGGTGTCGGCGAAGGCGCGATTCCGCTGTCGATCGGCTACTCGGAACTGATGCATCTGCCGCAGGGCGAGATGTTCGCGATGGTGCTGCCGCCGGTGATGCTCGGCAGCCTGACGGCGATCATCCTGTCGGGCGCGCTCGACATGCTCGGCAAGCGCCTGCCGCACCTGACCGGCAACGGTCGTCTGCAGGTGGGCGAAAGCGGCGACATGGCGCCGGAAAACGAAGAGATCCGCGGCCACGTCGACGTCACGCACATCGCGGGCGCCGGCATCACGGCGATCACGCTGTATCTCGTGGGCCTGATGGCGCACAAGCTGTTCGGCCTGCCCGCGCCGGTCGCGATGCTGTTCCTCGCGGTGCTGGTGAAGCTGGCGCGCGCGGTGTCGCCGCCGCTGCAGGAAGGCGCGTTCGTCGTCTACAAGTTCTTCTCGACCGCCGTCACGTATCCGCTGCTGTTCGCGATCGGCGTCGCGATGACGCCGTGGGACAAGCTGACCGCCGCCTTCACGATCGTCAACGTCGTCACGATCGTGTCGACCGTCGCGACGCTGATGGGCACCGGTTTCGTGGTCGGCCGCCTGCTGAAGATGTACCCTATCGACACCGCAATCGTGAACGCCTGCCACAGCGGACAAGGCGGCACCGGCGACGTCGCGATCCTGACCGCCGCGAACCGGATGCAGCTGATGCCGTTCGCGCAGATCGCGACGCGCATCGGCGGCGCAATCGTCGTCACGGTGACGCTGATCCTGGTCGCGCACTTCGGATAATGCACGGCCGCGCGCACCGTCGCGCAGGCTGCTTCGCACGCGCCGCCGCCGGCCGTGCCGGCGCGCGGCGCGCGTCGTTGCGGAGGGCCGGTAGCGGACGGCCGGTTGCGGAGGGCCGGTAGCGGACGGCTGGTCGCGTGTGACCGGTTGCAGGCTTCGATGAGGGCGAACGTGCAGAAGAGCTTCAAGGGAATCCCGTGGTGGGGTTGGGCGTCGGCCGCCGTGCTGTATGTCGGCGTGGCGGGCGCGGCCGTCGATTTCGCGTGGGAACGCGCGATCGATGCGCTGGAGGAAACCGGCGCGCACCGGCTCGACCTGTATGCGTCGAGCCTGAAAAGCGAACTCGGCCGCTTCGAGATCCTGCCCGGCCTGGTCGCCCGCCAGGACGGCGTGCGCGCGCTGCTGAAGGCCGCGCCGCAAGACCGGCCCGCGCTCGCCCATACGGTGAACACGTACCTCGAAGCCGTGAACCGCGACGCGGGCAGCGGCGCCGTCGACGTGATCGACCTGCGCGGCGAAGTGATCGCCGCCAGCAACTGGAACGAGACGATCAGCTTCGTCGGCACGAACGTGTCGTACCGGCCGTACTTCAAGGACGCCCTCGCGCACGGCAGCGGCCGCTTCTTCGGGATCGGCACCAATACCGGCGTGCCGGGCGTCTACTTCGCGAGCGCGGTACGCGACGACGGCGTGCCGATCGGCGCGGCGGCCGTGAAGATCAGCGTCGACCCGCTCGAATCCGCGTGGCGCGCGCCGGGCGTCGCGGCGATGGTGGTCGACGGCAACGGCGTGGTCGTGATCTCGACCGAGCCGGCGTGGAAATTCACCGCGCTGCGCCCGATCACCGCGCAGCAGCAGCGCGACATCCAGGCGTCGCGGCAATACGCGGGCCGCACGGTCGACGTGCTGCCGTACCGCCACAGCGGCGACCGCAGCGCCGCCGCGTGGTTCGGCACGTTTCCCGATCCGCGTCACGCCGGCCGCACCACGCGCTATCTCGTGATGTCGCGCCCCGCCCCGCAGGCCGGCGATTCGCTGATGGTGCTGCTCGACATCGCCAGCGCGCGGCGCCAGCAGCAGACCGCGTTCGTGTTCGTCACCGGTGCGTTCCTGATCGCCGCGCTGCTGGTCGGCTACGCGATCCAGCGCCGCCGGGCGATCGTCGCGCGGCTGAACGCGCAGGACGCGCTGCGCCGCGCGAACGACCGGCTCGAGCTGACCGTCGCGCAGCGCACGGCCGCGCTGACGGCCGCGAACGAGCGGATGCAGCGCGAGATCGTCGAACGCGAGCGCACCGAGCAGCGGCTGCGCGATTCGCAGCAGGAAGTCGTGCACGCGGGCAAGCTCGCGGTGCTCGGGCAGATGGCCGCCGGCCTCACACACGAGCTGAACCAGCCGCTCGTCGCGATCCGCACGCTGTGCGACAACGCGCGCACGTTCTTCGAGCGCGGCCAGCCGGCGCCGGCATACGCCAATCTCGAACGGATCGGCAAGCTGGTCGACAGCATGGCGGTGCTCACGGGCGAGCTGAAGACCTTCGCGCGCAAGCCCGACGTCGAGCGCGTCGCCGTGTCGCTGACCGAGGCCGTCGCGCATGCGCGGCTCATCTACGATGCGCGGCTCCGCGACGAAGGCGTGCAGCTCGACGTGAACATCGCGCCCGGCACGACGGTATCGGCGGAATCGAGCCAGTTGCAGCAGGTGATCGTGAACCTGCTCGGCAACGCGCTCGATGCGGTGCACGAAGCGCCCGTGCGGCGGATCGTCATCGAAGCCGCCAAAATGGACGACGCGGACGATGCGGACGAAGGCGGCCGCGTGCGCTTCACCGTCACCGACAGCGGTGCCGGCATCGCGGCCGACGTGCTGCCGCACCTGTTCGAGCCGTTCGTCACCACGAAGCCGCGCGGCCAGGGCCTCGGGCTCGGGCTCGCGATCACGTCGCGCATCGTCGAGGCGTTCGGCGCGAAGATCGCCGCGACGAACCGCGACGCGGGCGGCGCGCAGTTCACCATCGAATTCGCGGCGGCGACGCCGCAACAAAGGACAGAGCATGGAAGATGAGATTCGCGTGCTGGTCGTCGAGGACGATGAAAACGTCCGGATCGGCGTCGAGCAGGCCGTCGCGCTCGCCGGGTTCCCGGTCGACGCGTTCGCGTCGGCCGCCGACGCACTCGCGCACGTCGCGCCCGGCGCACCCATCGTGATCGTGTCGGACGTGCGGATGCCCGGCATCGACGGGCTGCAATTGCTCGAACGCGTGATGGCCGTCGATGCGCAGATCCCGGTCGTGTTGATCAGCGGCCACGCCGACATCTCGACGGCCGTCGGCGCGATGCACGACGGCGCGTACGACTTCATCGAGAAGCCGTTCTCGTCGGACGTGATCGCCGGCCGCGTCGCGCGCGCGGTCGAGAAACGCCGGCTCACGCTGGAGGTGCAGGGGCTGCGCGCGGCGCTCGACAACTGGCAGGGCATCGAGGCGTTCGTGCTCGGCAAGTCGCCCGCGATGGCCGACGTGCGCAAGAAGATCCTGCGCCTCGCCGATACGTCGGTGTCGGTGCTCATCACCGGCGAGACGGGCACCGGCAAGGAACTGATCGCGCGCAGCCTGCACGACTTCGGCAGCCGGCGCGACGCGCATTTCGTCGCGCTGAACTGCGGCGGCCTGCCCGAGCAGATCTTCGAGAGCGAGCTGTTCGGCCATGAGGCCGGCGCATTCACCGGCGCGATCAAGAAGCGCATCGGCAAGATCGAATGGGCGCACGGCGGCACGCTGTTCCTCGACGAGATCGAGACGATGCCGATTCCGCTGCAGATCAAGATGCTGCGCGTGCTGCAGGAGCGTGTGGTCGAACGGCTCGGCGCGAACGAGCTGATTCCGGTCGACTGCCGCGTGGTGGCCGCGTCGAAGGCCGATCTCGCCGAGCTCGCGGCCGACGGACGCTTCCGCGCGGACTTGCTGTATCGGCTCAACGTCGCGCAGATCGAGCTGCCGCCGCTGCGCGAACGGCGCGAGGACGTGCCGCTGCTGTTCGAGCATTTCGTGCTCGCGGCCGCGCGTCGCTTCGGGCAGCCGGCGCCCGTCGTCACGGCTGCGCAGGTATCCGAACTGATGACGCATGCGTGGCCCGGCAACGTGCGCGAACTGCAGAACGTGGCCGACCGCTTCGTGCTCGGCCTGACCGGCGACAGCCTGCTGTCGTCCGGCAGCGCGCCCACGGCGGGCGGCACGCTCGCGGAGCAGCTCGCGTATTTCGAGCGGATGCTGATCGAGGACATGCTGCGGCGTCACAACGGCAACGTCGCGGACGCGAGCGAGGCGCTCGGCATGCCGAAGAAAACGCTCTATCACAAGCTGCGCAACCTGCGGATTCCCGCGCGCGGCGACGCGGCGGCCGATGGCGGCGAATGACGCGCACGAGGATACGCACAGCATGGATCGCATCGAAGTCACCGAACAGGGCCGCATCGATGGCCACCTGATTCGCGGCGTCACCCGCGCGCAGAAAACCTTCCGCCCGAGCGACTGGCCCGAGCGGCTCGCGGGCGTCATCACGCTGTTCGTCGGCGAGCGGCGGCCCGGCTATCCGTGCGCGTTGTCACGGCTCGCGATGCCGGTCGTCGACGGCGGCGTCAAATGCCTGTTCGTGTCGGACGAACTGCGCACCGTATGTGCGGATGCGTTCGATTTCGCGATGCAGTTCGCCGCCGACAACGATCTGCCCGTCGAGCTTCAGACCGCGCCCGCGCTGGCGGTGGGGTGACGCGCGGGCGGCGGGCGGCGCTCTAGGGCACTTCGCCGAAGAGCGCTTCGAAACCGTTCTTGCACAGCCTGAGTAAATCCTCGGGCTCGATCTGTCGGTCGGGCCGCGGGATGTTCGCCGCCCCACGAATAGTGTCGTTCACTTCAGTGAAAAATGCGCCGACGCCCGCACCGATGGACCTGCGCTGCGCATCCGATAACGTGGGTTCGAGGCGCCTCCAGATCGGGACAAGCTCGTCCTCGATTGCGCCGCCAAAAAGGAGCATCGCATCGTGGATGTAAAGCACATCCTGGGCGCGCTTTTCCGGAATCCTGTCGTCACGAATCAACAGCTTCTGGACCATGAAGCTCACCGGATTGGGGATACGCAGGTCGACCAGTGCATCGCCACGCCCTGAGTCCTCGGCGGGAATCGTCACGAGCCAAGGTTCGTGCAGCAGTATCTCGAGATGGCGCAGCTTCTGTGCAACGACGCCGGCATTCGCCTCCGTTGCGTCCTGCTCCATCCGCCTCGTGACCTTGTTGCGCCGCAAGGGGCTACCTGTCAGCGGCGTGAGAAATTCCGCGTAAAACCCGTTGGCTTGCTCGCCGAGGGTGTAACGCATCGCCGGCGGCTTGAACCCGCCGGCGAAATTCGGTTCCTCCTTGAAACCCGCGCTTTCGAGTGCCTTCTTGATATCTCCTTCGAGCACCTCGTGTTGTGCATACGCGACGTCGGCATCCTGCGTGAAGATTGGCGTGTGGTCAGACTTCCAGGCACGCGGCTCATACGAATAGAGCCGAAACGCCCAGCCTCCGATGAAAACGATCCTGGCTCGCCACGGCGCCAACGTCATCGCGAGATTGCTGAAATCGGCCAATTCGCTCACGCACCTTCTCCAGTCACGTTCGCGAGGACGCCATGCTCCAGTTCAGCGGCCTGCTCTGCACCGCGCGCCGGGTGAGCAGAAACGTCGAGCCAGGTCTGGATGATGTCCGTGACCGGCAAACCATCTCGGTAGACGACGGCCCGCCCCAATGATTGGGGAAAGCCAGGCTGTTGCAAGACGAGATCGGGGCGTTCGCCCTCTTTGGCCCGACGCAGCGGTCGCCAGTTTTCGGCTTCCATCAGGCTAGGGACCCAGACGGTTGGCGGGACCCCACTGACATGGCCGACGCCGAGTGCATCGGCCGCGGCAAAAAGGCCGAGCGTGCCGCCTTCATTCTTGAGCATCTTGCGCAACTGGACGTCCGGCGCGGCCGGCAAAAGAAACTTCATCGGCACTGCCACTGCCGGCCTCTGGTATTCAGCCTTCCAGCGTTGTGCGAGTTTGCGCCGTTGCACGACCTTCAGGAACGGCTTCGTCTCGATGAAACCCTCCTGTTTGAGCGCATGGATCAGCCGCGTCGCCGTCATGACCGAAACACCGGCTGCACGCGCGAGGTCGGTCGCCGTGGTGTATTGCCGGCCCTCCGCACCGATGAGGTCCTCTCTCTCGATATCGATCGCGAGCAGGAGCTTGAGCATCCACTGGTTCAGATCCGAGAATGCCAGCCCCGGCTGGACACTGCGACTGCGGCTGTAGGAGCGAGTCGACTGACCCGGACGCTCCGAAATATCCAGCCCCGGAAATCGGACATATCGCGTTCCGTCGGCCGAGAGCACGGCGAAGGGCTCACGGTCTGCGAACCTGGCGTGAAAATCGGCCAATCGCTGTATCAGCGACGGCGGGGCACTGCCGACCCAAATCAGAATCGCAGGCCGCATCTTCTGCCGTTTCGCGTATGCACGCGCCTCGAGGACCGCCTGAGCAAAGAGCGCGATAACGCGATCGGCACGCCCCTCGTTGAACGTCTTGAGGTTCGCGACATACGTTTGGCCCATGTCATTGCTCAGGATGAGGTCCCCGACATGATCCGGTACCGCAATCTCCTCGACCACGCGCCACCCGTCTGCTTTGTCGAACAACGTCCGGAAAGCGTCAAGCGCAATGCGCGCCGGCATAGGGTTCGGCAGCGATCTCATATCAAACTCACTTGGCCAAGTGAAATAACTTGGACGTGTTAAATGACATGGCCATGTTATGACCATCTCGAGCGTGCCGCAAGCGCCGCTCGATCCGACATCCCTTTCTCACCCTCATTGCTGATGCTCGGCCAACGGGGCCGCCGGACCTCTATGTTGGCGCCAACACGGATGCAGCCGAGTCGTATGTGGCTCGTCAGCTACCCTCGGCCCGACAAGGATTTTCAGCCGAGCCATCAATAAAATTGATCGTCGCGATGAATATTATGCGTTTTCCTTGCAGGTCGCCGTGATGCATAGTTGCGTCGTGTTGACGCACCTTTGAGTCTTTCAGCCATGAACATGCGAATCGAGCCGTCGGTGCTCGCGAACCCCGACCTGCAATTTGCGACGCTTTCGTCGGGCATCAGCCTGCCGTATGTCGAGCGGGGCAGCGGCGCGCCGATGGTGTTCGTGCACGGATCGTTGTGCGACTACCGCTACTGGGATCCGCAACTCGCATCGCTGTCGGCACACTACCGCTGCATCGCGCCGAGCCTGAGCCACTACTGGCCGGCCGTCGAAGCGGGCATCCAGGACGAGTTCAGCTGGCAGAACCACGTCGACGAGCTTGCCGAATTCATCGACGCACTCGATCTCGGGCCCGTGCATCTCGTCGGCCATTCGCGGGGCGGCAGCGTCGCGTTCAACGTCGCACGCCAGCATCCGCACCTCGTCGAGTCGCTCACGCTCGCCGATCCGGGCGGCCCGCTGCAACAGCCGGGCGTGCGCGAAGCCGCACTGCCTGCCACCGCGATCGCACTGCGCACGAAGGCCGTGAACCTGATCGATCAAGGTGAAGTGGAAGCCGGCCTCGAGATGTTCGTCGACTCGGTGAGCCTGCCTGGCGCGTGGAAGAAGAGCACGTCGCGCTTTCGCACGATGGCGATCGACAACGCGAGCACGCTGCCGAAGCAACTGCGCGATCCGCTGCCCGCGTATTCGCAGCATGCGGCGACGGATATCGCGTGCCGTACGCTGCTGATCGACGGCCAGCGCAGCCCGAAGATGTTCCGCAACAACGTCGACACCCTGTCGCAGTGGATCGGCGATGCGCAACGGCAGACCGTCGCCGGTGCGTCGCACGGGATGAACGCGGCGAGCCCCGCGGTGTTCAACCGTTTCGTGCACGAGTTCGTCACCGCGTAACGCGCTCGGGCGGCATGCGCGCCGCCCGTCTTCCTCTCTCTCTTGCAGAAGCGAAACGGCGCGGAGCTGTCGGCATCGTTTCGCATCCCTCTGCATCACGCAGCCGATGCCGCCTTGCGCGTCACCGCATCCGGCAATCCAAACACGCTGTCGAACGCCCAGTTGTACGCGAACGTGAAGATCGGGAAGAACACGATCAGCACCGCGTCGTACAGGAACGCCTGCCATAACGACACGTCGAGCCACCACGCGATCAGCGGGATCAGGAACGTCACGAGCGCGACCTGAAACCCGATCGCATGCACGACACGTCGCCCGACGGTGCGCGTCGTTTCGGTGCGCCGCCGCTCCCACGCCTCGAACCCGAGGTTGTACAGAAAATTGACGGTGACACCCGTCGTCGAGATCATCACGCCGAGCAGGCCGCTCGTCGCCGCACTCGCGCCGCTCAGCATGCCGAGCACCGACGACGCGACGAGGATGCCGAGCACCTCGAACATCACGACGTAGACTATGCGTCTCTTCCATCCTTGCATGACCGACCACCTTCATATCGAACAAGGTGGCGAGACTACAGCGGGCACTGCGACCGCAAGAGTCAGGTCCTTTCAATTTTTTCAGCGTCGTCACCGCGCCGCAGGATGCGATCGTCGACGCGCTGCATCGCGGCGCCGTCGATCTTTGCGTTGCGTACGGCGGGCTCGATCTTCATCCGCAGGAACAGATTCACGCGCTGTGGACCGAGACGTTGATTGCCGTCGCCGCGCCTGATCATCCGTCGATCGCGGAAGCCGCGCATCCGGAGGCGATCGAGCGATTGTCGGGGTTTCGGCAGATCGTGATCGCCGATCCGGAGCGACCGCTCACCGACGTGCGGCCGCTGATCGGCAACCGCACGTGGAAGGTGACCGACATGGCGACCACGATCGCGCTCGTGAAGGCCGGTCATGGCTGGGCGAATTTGCCGGAGTCGATCATCGGCCGGTATGTGGCCGACGGCGAACTCGCGCCGCTCGTGTTCGCGAACATCCGCAACGGGCTGCCGTTGCCTGTGTATTTGCGGCGGCCGAAACATACGGGGCTCGGCAAGGCCACCGGAGAACTCGTGCGGGCGCTGCGCGCTGAAGACGGTCAGCATTGAGCGGTGCGGCGATGGCATCGCCGCACCGTCCGTCAACGCATGACGGCTCGACCGTTAGTTGCGGTCACTAGACCGCCGCCGTGCGCTGGATGGAATCGACCTTTCGGCCCAAACCAATGCTACAGACCGCCGCGCTTGAGCGGGATCCCCGGCGAATGCGGATTCACGTCGTCAGAGTCTTCGGGAAGAAGCTTGCCATCGTCGAACTTCGCATCGGCACGCGCTGTTGCGGGATAACGTTCCGGGTAAAGGTGGCGTCGAGCGACCGTCTCATCGAACGTACCAGACCATTTCGCAACGACGACCGTGGCCAGGCTGTTGCCGATCGTATTGCACGTTGCAATCGCCATCGACATGAAGCGGTAGACGCCAAAGATCAGCGCGAGCCCTTCCACCGGCAGCAGCCCCGTCGATGTCACCGTCGCCGCGAACACGACGAACGATCCGCCCGATACCGTCGCGGCGCCTTTCGATGTCAACAGCATCAGCAGCAGGATCCCGATCTGGTGCTCGAACGTGAGCGGCACGTTGTACGCGTGCGCGATGAACATCACGCCCGTCGCCATGAAGATCGACGTCCCGTCGAGATTGAACGCATAGCCGGTCGGCAGCACGAGACCGACCGTCTGCTTCGCGCAGCCGAATCGCTCGAGCTTGATCAGCAGACGCGGCAACGCGCTTTCCGACGACGCGGTGCCGAGCACGATCAGGATCTCGTCCTTGATGTAGCGCATGAAGCGCCACATGCTGAAGCCGGCCAGCTTCGCGACGATGCCCATCACGACCACGATGAACAGCACCACGATCGCGTAGAAGCTGAGCACGAGTTGCGCGAGCGCGACCAGCACGGCGGTCCCGTTGCTGCCTACCGCGAACGCGATCGCGCCGAAGGTGCCGAGCGGGGCAAGCTTCATCACGAGATTGATGAACGAGAACATGACCTCCGATATCTGCTCGAGCCCGTCGTTGATTCGCGCGCGCCGCCCTTCGGGAATCGCAAGAATGCCGATGCCGACCATCACCGCGAGCACGACCACCTGCAGCAGTTCGCCTTTCGCGAACGCGCCGATGAAGTTGTCTGGCACGAGATGCATCACGAATTCGGTGAACCCTTGCGGCGCCGCCTTTGCCGCGGTGACCGACACCTTGCCGAACGCCACGGACGTCATGCCCTGGCCGGTCTGCAGCAGATTGCCGGCGAACAGGCCGAACGCCAGCGCGATCGTCGACACGACTTCAAAGTAGACGATCGCACGCCAGCCGACCCGCCCCGCGCTCTTCACGTCGCCGGCGGAAGCAATGCCGTGCACGATCGTCAGGAACACGAGCGGCGCGACGCCGGCCTTGATCAGCGCGAGAAAAACGTCGCCGAGAATCTTCATCTGCGTGCCGAATTTCGGAAACAGCAGCCCGGCGACGATGCCAAGCACCAGCGACGCGAGCACCTGCATGCCGAGCTTGCGATACCACGGGCGCTTCGGCGCCGGGGCGACCGGTTCGTCGCGCGAGGTCTGTGCGTGATTCATGATGGTGTCTCCTCCACGACGTCCGTTCAGATTTCGCGGGACAGTGCGATCGCCCGATCGACCATCTGCGGTGCGAGGCCCAGGTAGTTGACTGGATCCGTCATGCGTTCGATCGCGTCTCGATCGAAGTGCCGGGTCACGTCGGGCAGTGCGGCCAGCGCTTCGGCGAGCGTGCCGCCCTTCTCGTTGACCCTGCGGCACGCGTCATACACGATGTCGTGCGCCCGCTGGCGCCCGGTAAACGGCGCCATCTGCATCATCGCGGCTTCGGCGACGATCAGCCCCTTGCTGATGCCGAGGTTCTGCTTCATCCGTTGCGCATCGACGATCAGCCCGCCGAGCGCGAACTTGGCCTGATGCAGTGCCCCCGATGTCAGGATGAAGCTCTCGGGAATCGCGATCCATTCAGCATGCCATGGACCTGTCGCGCGCTCGAAATCCTGAATCATCGCGTCGACCATCAGGCCCGCGTGCTGCCGCACCGCTTTCGCCGCCGCCAGCATCAGCTCGCTCGAGATCGGATTGCGCTTCTGCGGCATCGTGCTGCTTGCGCCGCGCCCCTTGACGAACGGTTCGTACACTTCCGCGAACTCGTTCGACGCCATGATCATGATGTCGAGCGCGATCTTGCCGAGCGAGCCCGTGACCAGCGCAAGCAGGTTCACTGCCTCGGCGAAGCCGTCGCGTGCGACGTGCCACGTCGTCGCGGGCACACCGAGCTTCAGCTCTTCCGCAAGCGCCTTCTGGACTTCGAAACCCTTGTCGCCGAGCGACGCCAGCGTGCCGGCCGCGCCCGCGAACTCGACGACCGCGACGCGCGAGCGCAGCTCCGCGAGCCGCTGCTGATGCCGGTCGAACATCGCGAGCCAGATTGCGGCCTTGTATCCGAACGTGACCGGCAGTGCCTGCTGCAGATGCGTGCGACCCGCCATCGCGGTATCGCGATGCTTGCTCGCGAGATCGGCAAGGATGCCGCGCAACTCGCGGATGTCGCCGTCGATCGAATCGAGCGCATCGCTCACTTGCAGCGACACGGCGGTATCCATGATGTCCTGCGTCGTTGCCCCCCAATGCACGTAGCGGCCTGCGTCCCCACACATCGCGACGAGCTGGTGCACGAGCGGCAGGATGGGATAGCCGACGATGTCCGTCTCCTCGCGCATGTGATCGAAATCGATGCGCTCGATGCTCGCTTCCTGTGCAATCACGTCGGCCGCTTCGGCTGGAATCACACCGACACGCGCCTCGGCCTTCGCGAGCGCGACTTCGACGTCGATGTAGCGCTGCACGAGCGCGTAATCAGAGAACAACGCGCGCATCTTCGCGGTGCCGAAGGCATCTCGAAACAGAATCGAATCAACGACGGTGCTGGAGACAGGGATGGTGCGGCTTGGCATGGCGACCTCTGGAAACGGAAACGGGGAAAGACATCGGACCTTCGAAATCGAGCGTCTCGATATGTCCGGACATATAGAAGGATATTATGTCCGGACATATCGTTCCAGCGATGTTTACCCTTAAACTGTCGGCGATGACCGATACGCAGAGAAAATGAACAGACCCCACTTCGCCGAGATCGCGCGCGACCTGACTGAAGGCATCGCGTCCGGCCGCTTTCCGGTCGGCTCGTACTTGCCGACCGAGCTTGAATTGCGCGATCTATACAAGACGAGCCGGCACACGGTGCGCGCGGCGCTGCACGAGCTGCAGCAACTTGGCTTCGTGTCGCGGCGCAAGAACGCGGGAACGCGTGTCGAATCTGCTCAACCGAAAAACGACTTCCGGCCGTCGATCGCTTCGATCGAAGATCTCGTCCAGTTCGGTTCGGAGAACCTGCGCGTGGTGCAGTCGATCGAGGAGCTTGCGGCGAAGGGCAAGCTCGCGAAGGTTCTGAAGTGCGAAGAAGGCGCACGCTGGCTGCGCATTTCGAGCCTGCGCGTGGAACGCGACGCGACGCGTCCGCCAATCGGCTGGACAGACGTCTATATCGATCCGGGCTATCTGGAGATCGCGGAGACGGCTCGCAGCGAGCCGGATACGTTGATCAGTTCATTGATTGAGGCACGTTACGGACGATGCGTTGCAGAGATCCAGCAGAATGTGCAGGCGGTAAACGTCTCGCCGGAAATGGCTGCGCGACTACAGATCCCGGCGGGAACGGCCGCGCTGGAAATCGTGCGGCGTTATCTCGATTCGACAGGCGTGGCGTTCGAAATCTCGATCAGCATTCACCCGGCAGAACGATTTTCTGTGTCCATGAGGCTGAAACGGTCTGAGAGTTGAACTGGCGGACTGGTGAAAGTGCCGTCCACAGTGACACGCCGAAGCAGAAAGCAGATCTACTCGGCATCTGCTTTGCCCGTGACATCCCTGCCGCCTTCAATGCATCAGTCACGGTGCAGTAGCTCTACTCAATCCTCTAACGCGTCGCGTTGAAGTGGATGGCCGTTATACCGTCGGTTTCCGCCATTTACAGGAAACTCTCGAACGACTCTAATTGGCCGATCGCCGACGCTCCCCCCGAAATTCGCGACGAACCATAAAAAACCCCCGGCATGCAGACCTGAGCCTGCATGCCGGGGGTTTTCACTTCATGGCTGGCGAGCGACGAACGCCCGCCGTTCGCGCTCAACGCACGGCCACCTCCGCCTTGACAGACCCCGCATCGCCGACCGCCGCGGGCGCCCCACCCCACCCGCCACCCAGCGCACGAATGAGATTGACGGTCGACACGGCCTGCGCACCGGTCAGCTGGTTCGACTGCAATTGCGACTGCAGCACCGACCGCTCGCTGTCGATCACGTCGAGATAGGCGACTTCGCCTTCCTGATACTGCGTACGCGACAGCGTCGCCGCACGGCGCGACGCGTTCACGGCCGCATCCTGCGCGCGAATCTGGTCGTCGAGCAGACGCAGATCGGCGAGGTTGTCCTCGACTTCGCGGAACGCGACGAGCACCTGCTGCCGATAGTTCGCGACCTGCTCGTCGTATTGCGCGCGCGCCTGCTGCACGCCGGCCGCACGCCGCCCGCCGTCGAACAGCGGCAGCGTCAGCGCGGTACCGGCGAACGGTCCGAGCAGGAACGTGCGGCTCGACCACAGGAACAGATTGCCGAGCGTCGACGCCTCATACCCGAACGCGCCCGTGATATCGAGCTTCGGGAAATACGCCGACTTCGCCAAGCCGATCCGCGCGTTCGCCGCCGCCATCGCGCGCTCGGCCGCCGACACGTCCGGCCGCCGTTCGAGCAGCGCGGACGGCAGCCCCGCCGGCACCTTCACCGCGACCGGCACGATCGGCGTTTCCTTGAATGCGAAGTCCGCGGGCGCCTTGCCGAGCAGGATCGCGAGCGCATGCTCGGACGCCGCGCGCCGCCGCGCGACGCCGACCGCATCGGCCTGCGCGGTCGCCAGTTCGTTCTTCGCGCGCGACACGTCGAGCTCGCTGATGTCGCCTTCGTTGAAGCGACGTTGCACGAGCTTCAGCGCCTGGTCGCGCAGCTCGACCGTGCGGCGGTACAGGTCCTGGTCCGAGTCGAGCTGGCGCAGTTCGAAGTAGTTCTGCGCGACGTCCGCCTGCAGCGCGAGCTGCACCGAGCGGAACAGCGCTTCGCTCTGCGCCTGGTCGGCGCGCGACGCCTCGACGTTGCGGCTCACGCGACCGAACAGGTCGGCCTCGTAGGACACCGTGCCCTGTGCGCGCCACAGCGTCGCGTTGGTCGGGCCCGTGCCCTGCGGCTGAAGCTGCGACGCCGACGACAGCCCCTCGCGCGTCGGCCCGAACCCGGCGCCGACCTGCGGGAACCACTGCGAGCGCGCGGTGCGGGTCGCCGCACGCGCTTCCTCGACGCGCGCCGCCGCGGCCTTCAGGTTCTGGTTCGCGGCGAGCGCCTGCGACTCGAGCGAGTCGAGCACCGGATCGCCGAACACCTTCCACCATTCGCCGCGATGCTCGCCGTCCGCCGGTTCGGCGGTCTTCCATGTGCCGGCCTGTTCGCCGGCCGCGAGCGTCGGCGCTTCCTTGAACGCCGCGGGCGTCGACACGTCCGGGCGCTTGTAGTCCGGGCCCACCGCGCACGCGGCGAGCAGCGTCGCGAGCAGGGTGCTCGCGGCCGCCACCTTCGCGAAGCGCATCAGGCCATTCGAGTTGTACATGTTGTCCATCTTGTTGTCCTCAAGCATCCGAAGCCGGTACGCCCGACGGCGACACGCCATAGCCGGCCGAGTCCTTGCCGGCGACGTGGATCTTGCCGCCCGCGAGCGTGCGCAGCACCACGTAGAACACCGGCGTCAGCATCAGCCCGAACAGCGTCACGCCGAGCATCCCGAAGAACACCGCGACACCCATCGCATGCCGCATCTCCGAGCCCGCGCCCGTCGATGTGACGAGCGGCACCACGCCCATGATGAAGGCGATCGACGTCATCAGGATCGGGCGCAGCCGCAGCCGGCTCGCCTCGATCGCGGCCTCGAGCGGCGTCCTGCCGTCATGCTCCAGTTCGCGTGCGAATTCGACGATCAGGATCGCGTTCTTCGCCGACAGCCCCACCAGCACCATCAAGCCGATCTGCGTGAAGATGTTGTTGTCGCCCTGCGTGAGCCACACGCCCGTCAGCGCCGACAGAATGCTCATCGGCACGATCAGGATCACCGCGAGCGGCAGCGTCAGGCTTTCATACAGCGCGGCGAGCACGAGGAACACGAGCAGCACGCTGATCGGGAACACATACATCGCCGAATCGCCTGCAAGAATCTGCTGGTACGTGAGGTCGGTCCATTCGAACCGCACGCCGCGCGGCAGCGTTTCATGCGCGATGCGCTCCACCGCGGCCTGCGCCTGACCCGACGAGAAGCCCGGCGCCGGGCCGCCGTTGATGTCGGCCGCCGTGTAGCCGTTGTAGCGCACGACCATTTCCGGGCCGAACGTCGGCGTCACCGTGACGAGCGACGACAGCGGAACCATCTCGCCCTTGTCGTTGCGCGTCTTCAGCTGCAGGATGTCGTCCGCGCGCTGGCGGAACGGGGCATCGGCCTGCACGCGCACCTGGTACACGCGTCCGAAGCGGTTGAAGTCGTTCACGTACAGCGAGCCGAGATACACCTGCATCGTGTTGAACACGTCGGTGACCGGCACGCCGAGCTGCTTCGCCTTCACGCGGTCGAGATCGACGTTGAGCTGCGGCACGTTGATCTGGTAGCTCGTAAACAACGGGCCCAGTTCCGGTGCCTGCTGCGCGCGCTTGATGAAGTCGTTGGTTGCGTCCGACAGCTTCGCGTAGCCGACCGCGCCACGATCCTCGATCTGCATCTTGAACCCGCCGAGCGTGCCGAGGCCGAGCACCGGCGGCGGCGGGAACACCGCGACGAACGAGTCCTTGATCGCGCCGTACTGCTGGTTCAGCGCACCGGCGATCGCACCGGCGGACAGCGCCTTGCCGTGCCGTTCCGAAAACGGCTTCAGCGTGACGAACACGATGCCCGCGCTCGAGCTGTTCGTGAAGCCGTTCACCGACAACCCCGGGAACGCGACCGCGCTCTCGACGCCCGGCTGCTTCAGCGCGATCGAGCCCATGTCGCGGATCACCTTCTCGGTGCGGTCGAGCGACGCGCCGTTCGGCAGTTGCGCGAACGCGATCAGGTATTCCTTGTCCTGCGCGGGCACGAAACCGCCCGGCACGACCTTCGACACCAGCACCGTCGCGCCCACGAGCACGAGGTACACGCCGAGCATCAGCGTCTTGCGCGACAGCACGCCGCGCACGCCGCGGCCGTAGTTCTCCGCGCCACGATGGAACACCTTGTTGAAGCCGCGGAAGAAGCCGCCGAGCACGCGGTTCATCACGCGCGTGAGCCAGTCTTCCTTGTCGCCATGCCCCTTCAGCAGGATCGCGGACAGCGCCGGCGACAGCGTCAGCGAGTTGAACGCCGAGATCACCGTCGAGATCGCGATCGTCATCGCGAACTGCTTGTAGAACTGGCCGGTCAGGCCCGACATGAACGCGAGCGGCACGAACACGGCGACCAGCGTCAGCGCGATCGCGATGATCGGCCCGCTCACTTCCTGCATCGCCTTGTAGGTCGCCTGCCGCGCGTTCATCCCGCTTTCGATGTTGCGCTCGACGTTCTCGACCACCACGATCGCGTCGTCGACCACGATCCCGATCGCGAGCACCATCCCGAACAACGACAACGCGTTGATCGAATACCCGAACGCCAGCAGCAGCGAGAACGTGCCGATGATCGACACCGGCACCGCGATCAGCGGAATCAGCGACGCGCGCCAGGTCTGCAGGAACACGATCACGACGATCACGACCAGCGCGATCGCTTCGAGCAGCGTATGCACGACGGCCTTGATCGACGAACGCACGAACTGCGTCGGGTCATAGACGATCTTGTAGTCGATGCCGGCCGGCATGTCCTGCTTCAGCTCGGCCATCGTCTTGCGCACTTCGTCGGAAATCTGCAGCGAGTTCGCGCCCGGCGACTGGTTGATCGCCATCGCGACGGCCGGCTTGTTGTCGAGCAGCGCGCGCAGCCCGTACTCGGACGCGTCGAGCTCGATTCGCGCGATGTCGCGCAGGTGCGTGACGCCGCCGTCAGGCGTCGTCTTCACGACGATGTCGCCGAACTCGTCTTCCGTCTGCAGACGGCCGCGCGCGTTCACCGACAGCTGCAGCGGCGTGCCCGGCAACGACGGCGACGCGCCGATCACGCCGGCCGCGACCTGCACGTTCTGCTCGCGGATCGACTGCACGACGTCCTCGGCGGACAACCCGCGCTGCGCGACCTTCTGCGGATCGAGCCACACGCGCATCGCGTAGTCGCCCGAACCCCACAGCTGCACCTGGCCGACGCCCTGGATCCGCGACAGGCGATCCTTCACGTTGATCAGCGCGTAGTTGCGCAGGTAGGTCATGTCATAGCGGTTGTCCGGCGAGATCAGGTGGACCACCATCGTCAGCGTCGGCGAGCTCTTCACCGTGGTGATGCCGAGCCGCTGCACGTCTTCCGGCAGGCGCGGCAGCGCCTGGTTCACGCGGTTCTGCACGAGCTGCGTGGCCTTGTCCGGATCGGTGCCGAGCTTGAACGTGACGGTGATCGTCATGTTGCCGTCGCTGTTCGCCTGCGACTGCATGTAGAGCATGTCCTCGACGCCGTTGATCTGTTCTTCCAGCGGCGACGCGACCGTCTCGGCGATCACTTTCGGGTTCGCGCCCGGGTATTGCGCCTTCACGATCACGGAAGGCGGCACGACTTCCGGATATTCCGAAATCGGCAGCAGGAACATCGCGATCACCCCGCCGAGCAGGATGATCACCGATAGGACTCCTGCAAAGATCGGCCGGTCGATAAAGAATTTGGAAATATTCATGGGTTGCTCTGTCTGGTTGAACGCGGAAGCGAAGCGGCGGGCCGCTTACGAATCCGCCTTCGCCGGTGCGGCCGGCTTCGCGGTGCTCGCGAGCGGCGCGGACGGCGCATCGCCGCCCGTCATCGGGACCATGTGCGCCTTCACCTGCTCGCCGGGTCGTACACGCTGCGTGCCGTTCACGACCACGCGGTCGCCGGCGGAAAGTCCGCTCACGATGACGCGACGATTGCCGTGCTGCATCCCCTGCTGCACTTCGCGATACGACACGCGGCCCTGCTGGTCGACGACGAACACGAACTTCTTGTCCTGGTCCGTGTTGATCGCCGCGTCGTCGACGAGCAGCGCCTGATGCGGCGCGCTGCCGCCCACCTTCACGCGCGCGTAAAGGCCCGGCACGAGTGCGCCGTCCGCATTGTCGAAGCGTGCGCGCACGCGGATCGTCCCGGACGACGTGTCGAGCCGGTTGTCGACCGAATCGATCTCGCCGCTGCGCGAGTAGCCGGTTTCGTTCGCGAGACCGAGCTCGACCGGCACCTTGCGGCCGCTGCGCGCGCCGTTGATGTATTGCAGGTAGGTCTGCTCGTCCGCGTCGAACGATGCGTAGATCGGCGACACCGACACCAGCGTCGTCAGCGGGGCGGCCGCTGCGCCGGCCGACACGACGTTGCCGAGCGTGATTTCCGCGCGCGACACGCGGCCCGCGACCGGCGCCGTGATCCGCGTATAGCCGAGGTTGATGCGCGCCGTTTCCAGCGCGGCTTCGGCAGCCTTCAGGTTCGCGCTCGCCTCGCGCGCGGCGTTCTGCTTCTCGTCGTAGTCGCGCTTGGCGATCGCGTTGTCGCCGATCAGCCGCTGCGCGCGCTGCCAGTCGCTCTGCGCGTAGCCGTTGCGTGCCTGCGCGCCGGCGAGCTGTGCCGCGGCACGGTCGACTTCGGCCTGGTACGGACGCGGATCGATCACGAACAGCACGTCGCCTTTCTTCACGAGCGCGCCGTCCTTGAAGTTCACCGCGACGATCGTGCCCGACACCTGCGGGCGCACGTCGACTTTCTCGACCGCCTCGAGGCGGCCCGAATAGCTCTGCCAGTCGGTGACGGTCTGCGGCACGACGGTCGCGACGTCGACTTCGGGCAGCGGCGCCGCCGCCTTTTCGGGCGCGTTCGCGCTCACGCGCATCGCGCCGAACGTGCCGAGGCCGACGACGGCGAGCGTCACGATCGCCGCGGTGGCGATTCGGGAACGGGAGGTGCGTAGGATGGCCATGTGGATCTCCAGTAAGCGTGGATTGGTCTGGTTATTCGGAACGGTTCGGCTGGCGCGCCTGGAAGCGGCACTGGAAGAAGCGCACGGCTTCCTCGAGCGCGGCTTCGTGCGTCGCGAGCGCCGCGTGCGTGACGTCCGGGTAGCGGATCACCTGCGTGAGCACGCCCGATGAAATCAGGCAGCCCGCATATTTCTCCGCTTCGACGTGCAGCACGTCGTTTTGCGCGGTGACGACGAGCGTCGGCGGCAGGCCCGCGAGGCGCACCGATTCGATCGGCGCCGCATACGGGTGCATGCGCTGCGCCGCCTGCGGCAGATAAGCGCGATAACAGGCCGCGCATTCGCGCGCGGTGATGTCGGACGACAGGCGTTCGGCGTCGCCGATGCGCGTCATGCTCGGGTCGAGCATCGGCCCGAACAGCGCCTGCGCGGCGATCGACACTTCGCCGCGATCGCGCGCGATGAACGCGAGACAGTTCGCGAGCTGGCCGCCCGCGTCGTGGCCCGCGACGCCGATCTTCTTCGGATTGCCGCCGAACGCGCGGGCGCGCGTCGCGGCCCACACGGCGGCGCGATACGCATCTTCCGGCGCGGCCGGAAAGGGAAAGGCCGGCGCGAGCGAATAATCGACCGACACTACGAGAGCCGGTAAGCGTTCTGCTAAAAAGCGCGCGGCGAAGTCGGCATCGTCGAGCGAGCCGCGCACGAAACCGCCGCCGTGGAAGTAAAGCACTACCGGCAGTCCGGTCTTGTCCGCGCGCCGATAGAGGCGCAGCGCGATGTCCTGCGCGTAGCCGGGAATTTCCACCTCCGCGACCGTCAGCGCCGCGCCAGCTCTGGCTTCGGCGGGCAATGCGGCTTTCAGGAATTTGCTGAATTCAGAAGCGTCCATGACGATGCAGGATCCATTTCGAGATGGAACGAATTCTGGGTCCGGCAGACATTGGGATAAATGCCTATAATCCGGCAACACAATTCAACACCCCCGAACAATCCTAGGCTGCGTTTACCCGTGAGGTAGCGCAGCCTTGTTGTTCCGGCGGCAAATTAGATTGCGGAGGTTGTGATGGACCGGCTTCAGGCCATGCAGGTGTTTACTCGCGTCGTCGATACAAGCAGCTTCACCAAGGCAGCAGAAACGCTCGGCTTGCCGCGGGCGTCCGTCACGACGATCATCCAGAATCTGGAAGCTTTCCTCGGCGTGCGCCTGATGCACCGGACCACGCGCCGGCTTTCGCTCACGCCGGACGGCGCCGCGTACTACGAAAGGTGCGTGCGGATCCTCGCCGACGTCGAGGAAACCGAAGCGAGCTTCCAGGCCAACAACCGAAAACCGCACGGAAAGTTGCGTATCGACATGCCGGGCTCGATTGGGCGGCTGCTCGTGATCCCGTCACTGTGCGAATTCCATACGCGCTATCCGGACATCGACCTGCAACTGGGCCTGTCCGACCGGCCGGTCGACTTGCTGCAGGAAGGCGTCGACTGCGTGATCCGCGTCGGTGCGCTGCAGGACTCGTCGCTCGTCGCGCGTCGCGTCGGCCTGTTCGAATGCGTTTCGGTCGCGGCGCCCGCGTATCTGGAGAAGTACGGCGAACCGCAGACGATCGAGGACCTGAGCGATCACAAGGCCGTCAATTACTTCTCGAGCCGCACGGGCCGCACGATCGACTGGACGTTCCTGACCGACGGCAAGGAAGTCGAGGTCAAGATGAACGCGATCGTGTCGGTCAACGACGCCGACGCGTACGTGACATGCGGGCTCGAAGGCTTCGGGCTGATCCAGCCGCCGCTGTTCATGGTGCTGCCGCACCTGCGCGACGGCCGGCTCAAGGAAGTGCTGCCCGGCCTGAAGCCGCTGCCGATGCCGATCTCGGTCGTGTATCCGCACAGCCGGCACCTGTCGCCGAAGGTGCGCGTGTTCGTCGACTGGATCGCCGAAGTGTTCGACCGCTGCCCGCTGCTGAGCGGCAAGGGCAGCCTCGACGCGACGTGCAGCAAGCGCACGTTCGAGGAGGCCGAGCGCGCGCCGGTGCTCGATACGCCGGTCATCAACGAGTGGGTCGCGTAACAGGCAAGCGCTGCGCGCGCCCCGTGACGCTTCATCCGCGCGCTCACCGGCCTGACGAGCGCGCGGCGCGGCCGGAGCGCCTCACCGCCCGCGCGAGCGCCCGCGCCGCGCCGACGCGTTGCTCGCGCACCTGCCGTCCACAGTGACGTTCGACCACGCCGATCTGGTTGCTCAGGAACGCAATCGTCTGCTCGATCCCGCCGCGTACGCTCGAGTGGGATTGAGCCAGAAGCTGGTATTCCGCCATCAGCGTGCGCGCGAGTTGCCGCCGGCGCTGCACCAGCGCCTGGACGTGCTGGAGTTGCGGGTCGGCAAGCGGCTCGGCAAACCGGACGCTCGACGACGCGTCGTCGAGCATGCACGCCAGTTCCGTCATCACTCGCGCATGCGCCCCTTTCCCGTCGAGCGGCAAGTCGAGCGATCGTGCGGTGAACGCGCGGGCCTGATGCAGGTGAACGACCGCCACGGGCAAGCGTGCTGCCTGCAGCGCGCACGCCGCTTCGCACTCGTAGCCACCGGCCGATTCCACCACCACGAGCGCCGGCGACCACTCGGCAATCGCGTCGGCCAACGATTCGATGCCGAACGTCTCGTTCCGGTAGCCGAAGACGAGCTGCAGCGACGAAGCGCAGACTTCGATGATCTCGGGCGTCACGCCCACGCCGACGCAAATGCGCTCGGGCACGCCGCCCACGCCGTCCGGCCGATTCACGTCCCCGCTCATGTAAGCGCCCCGCCTGTACGCCGCAAGCGGCAGTTCGGGGCCCCGCCACAAGAACTGACACAATTAAAGTGTAATCTCGATAGGAACCGATTCCATTTTCGCCCGGGTTGTCCCGGCCGGGTGGCCAGTCCCCGCCCCCGGGCGTCCAATCGCCACCGACCCGCCGCCGCCTCGAAACGGCACGCGGCGGCGTGGGCCCCCTCGTTGGCAATTCGACGATTTTTCATCGACTTCATGATCAGGATTCCTCATCTTCAGGTTGTTCATGCGATTCCGGATCGATCAGAAACCGGTCTCGATCCTGACCGCGCAACCATGCCGGTTCCCGGCCCACTCCCGACCATGCCTGCCCCGTTTCCGGGTTGAAGTATTTCACCCGTCGCCTCTTCCCCGAAGCACCGGCCTGGGCCGGAAACACGTCCTTGACGGCAAATCCGAATTCCTCGATGCAGTGTCGGATTTCGAGCAACACCATGGCCGAAATCGCGAGCCGCTCCCGAACCAGTTGCTCCTCGAGCAGCGCCTTCTTTTCCATGAACGACTTGTATACCAGCATCACCTTCCTCCCCGAATCGCTTACCAAAAAATCTTGTTGATCTGCATTACTAAAATGCTACGACACTCAATCCGAAGCTTCCAGACTCATTCCTGTTGCGTTCAGAATCGTTGACAATTTCACGAATACGAGCCATGCGAACATGCGCCGCGGATCGCCGGCCGACATCCGGCCCCACGCCGGGCGCGAATTCCGCTTATCCGCGTTGCGTTCGGCTCGATCCCACCACACGCGACAAATAGGTGCGCCCACCATGCACGTTCTATATCTCGAGGACGACACGACTTACGTCGAACTCATCAATTCGATACTGGGAGCGGCGGGACACCGAGTGCATTCCGTCCGCAACGGCCATCAGGCGATCCGCCATCTCGAACGCGCGGTCGTCGATCTGCTGATCCTGGACTGGGAGGTACCGGGGCTGTCCGGCTTCGAAGTGCTCAAATGGGCACGCGAACGGATCGGCGGCACGCTGCCGATCCTGTTTCTGACGATCCGCGCGCACGAAAACGAGCTTTTTTCCGCAATCAATGCGGGCGCCGACGACTACATGATCAAGCCGATCAATTATTTCGAATTGCTGGCGCGCATCAACGCATTGCTGCGCCGGGCTTATCAGGGCGGCGATATCCAGCAGGACGTGCTGGACATCGGCGTCTACCGGATCGATACAAACGCGCGTGAGATACGGGTGAACGGCATTCCGATCAAGCTGACGCCGCGCGAATTCGACCTCGCCGTCCTGCTGTTTCGCCATTTCGGCCGCATCATGCCGCGCGAAGCGCTGATCCGTTCGCTATGGGGACGCGACATGGCCGGCGCGTCCCGCAGCCTCGACACGCACATCTACCGATTGCGCACGAAACTCGCGCTTCAGCCGTCGAACGGCGTGCGTCTCAGTGCGGTCTACACGCTCGGCTACCGGATCGAAGCGGTCTGACGCGCGAGCCATTCGATCCACGGCGCAGAAGAGACCGTTGCGCCGGCGACGACAATCGCATCAGCCAACGCGGGATACGCGTCGCGCCGCCGTCGCCCTTGCGGCACGGGGGTGCGGCGCGGTTCGCGGCCCTGACGGTCGTGTGGAATGCGATTGTTCCGCGCTGGCGACAATTCAATTCGCGGCAGTGCCATTTATCGCAGCCGGGCAGACACCTAGAGTAAACCCTGTCGCGCACCTCGTTGCGCATCGAACAGCCCCGTTTGACGGGACCGGAGCAAGCGCTCGCGCGCCAACTCCGACCAACACAGGAGTTACGTCATGAACCGCCGCCACCTTCTCTCCGCCGTCGCCCTCGCACTCGCCGTGTCCGCACCGGCCTTCGCCGATACGAACACCCCGCACGCCGGCGACTACGGCAACGCGTCGTCGTACACGCAACACGACAATGGTCCGCGCACCCGCGCCGAAGTCAGCGCGGAGGTCGTGCAGGCGCGCCGCGACGGCACGCTGGCCTGGCTGCGCAAGGCGAATTCGTATCCGCAAGGGCTCGAACTCGCGCAAGGCCCGTATCGCTCGATGCCGGAAAGCAACCAGCTCGCAGGCGGGGGCCGGTAAACGTGCAACGCCGCGCAGCGGATGATCCGGTGCGCGGCGTCGTGACATCGCTGTCGAACATGCGATGAGTCAGTCAGTTAGTTAGTTAGTTGCAGGAGCCTGTAATGAACGATCAACTTCCTTCGCCGCTCGATCATTGGGACGACACCACGCCGGTCTGGACGCCGTTCCGTTCGGCGCCGCAGTCGTCGCACTGACCGCCACGTCGACGTCTCGCTGGTGCCGTCGTACTGCCGTCAACGGCGCGGCACGCCGTCACGCCACTCGCCCCAGTGCGTGACGACATCCTGGACGAGCGGATTGCCCGCGCGATACAGGTTCTCGGTTGCCGGGGCGAAGCCGCCCTGGTCCGCGTAGTTCAGCAGGTTGTCCGCGCTCGTCTGCCCCGCATACGGCCGGTCGAAGTCGGAACCCGTGCGCAGCACCGCGACGCGCGACAGGTCGACCCGCTTCACGCTCGCCGCGCGCTTGAGCGCTTCATACGTGGCGTTGTCTTCCTGTGCGGTCATGCAGTAGGTGCCCTTGCCGTCGGTCAGGATCTTCGTCCACTGGCGCGCGCGCTCGCCGATCAGCGTGCCCGAGAACCACGTGTTGCCCGATGACGTGTCGCACTGGATCACCGTCGGCGGCCGGTTCGCCGGCGCATACGTGAACTTCGCGCGCGCGGCCTGAGCCTGCGCGCTGTCGGCGAGCACGACGTTGCGCGACAGCGCATACGCGGCATCGGTCAGCTGCGGGTTGAGCTGGAACACTTCGGTGCGGTAGTCGAGCGGCGGCTTGTCGTTGGGACTCTTCGTGTTGATGCCGAGAAAGCCCGTGTTCCAGCCGGCCGGAATCTCGCGCGCATCGAGCTCCCACTGCAGGCTGAAATCCACCAGGTATTTCGACCATGCGGCGGAGCCGACCGTGCCTTGCGCGGGGTCGACGCCCGCGATGCCCGAGATCAGGAAATACGTGCGGCGCAGGTCGAAGCGTTGCGAGAACGTGAGCGCCATGATCGTCGCCGACGCGTTCGCATAGCCCATGCCGGTCGTGACCACGCACACGTCCTGCTTGTTGCAGTGGACGTTCGGATAGTCGGGCGACAGGCCCGGCACGGCGATGTCGCGCCACGGGCCGATACGGTCGAGCCACGCCTGGCCCTCCGGACCGAACATGGTGATGATCATGACCTTGACCGGGCGGCCCTGTGCACCGGTCTCGGCGAATGCAGCGTTGTCCGCGTGGTTGCCCTGGTTGTCCTGCGCGATTGACGGCGCGGTCGCACAGGCCGCGAGCGAGAATGCGGCGGCGGAAAGGATGGAGCGAGTCAGCATCGGCGTTCCTTGTTTCGGGGATGTTGGGTGAGAACGGCTGTCGGAGACTGCGCGAGGGAGTATAGAACGCGCCTGCGCGATGCGGAACCCGACTACGAAACGGCGGGCGGTGTTGCGGTGTCCGTTCGATGCGCATGCAACGCATGACGGCATCGCCGGAATTCGCGCGCAATTGCGCAGCAATCAGTGTCCGCTGCACGAAAGAAGATCAGGAATACTATGCGGTCTATCGACACGCCGGCCGTGCTCGCACAACCGCCACGCCAAGCAGCGCAACGGGCCCGACCGACAACGCGATCGTCAGCCCGAACAGGAAATCATTCACTGGTCCTCGATGCCTTCGACGGAAGGCATCGATTCTAACCGCGTCAAAATGATCCGCTGTGTGAATGCGGCGTCAGGCAACGTCGACGCGCGAAGGCCCGTCCACCATCTCGCCGATCACGGCCGCGCGGTCGAAACCGTCGGCGCGCAAGCATGCGAGCACGTCGTCGACCGCTTCCGGCGCACACGCGACCAGCAGCCCGCCCGACGTCTGCGGATCGGTCAGCAGCGCCTGCGCGACGGGCGGCAGCCCGTCGGCGAGCCGCACATCGGTGCCGTACGCGGCCCAGTTGCGGCCCGACGCACCGGTGAACACGCCGTCGGCGACGAACGCCTCGACGCCCGCGAGCCACGGCAGTGACGCGTAATGCACACGTGCGGTGAGGTTCGCGCCCCGGGCGAGCTCGAGCGTGTGGCCGAGCAGCCCGAAGCCCGTGACGTCGGTCAGCGCATGCACGCCCGGCAGCGCGGCGAGCTCGGCGCCCGGCCGGTTCAGCTTGGTGGTCGTCGCGACCATCTGCGCGTAGCCCGCGGCATCGAGCTGGTTCTTCTTCAGCGCGGCCGACAGCACGCCGACGCCGAGCGGCTTGCCGAGCACGAGCACGTCGCCCGCGCGCGCGGCCGCGTTGCGCTTCACGCGCGACGGATGCACGACGCCGATCGCCGCGAGCCCGTAGATCGGCTCGACCGAATCGATCGAATGGCCGCCCGCGACCGGAATGCCGGCCTCCGCGCACACCGATTCACCACCGCGCAGGATCGCCGCGATCGTCTCGTGCGGCAGCACGTTGATCGGCATCCCGACCAGCGCGAGCGCGAGAATCGGCTTGCCGCCCATCGCGTAGACGTCCGACAGCGCGTTGGTCGCCGCGATGCGGCCGAAGTCGAACGGATCGTCGACGATCGGCATGAAGAAGTCGGTCGTCGCGACGATCGCCTGCTCGTCGTTCAGCCGGTAGACGGCCGCGTCGTCGGAGGTCTCTGTGCCGACCAGCAGATCCGGAAACAGCGCCGGCGGCGTCGCCCGCTTCAGCAGCTCGGACAGCACGCCCGGCGCGATCTTGCAGCCGCAGCCGCCGCCGTGCGACAGGCTCGTGAGGCGCGGAACGGCGGGCGGGGTAAGGGTGGCTTCGGTCATCGTCGGCATCCGGTGAATAACAACGTTCCATTATCGACAATTCCGCGCGAGCGCGCCCGATACCCACATAATTCACGACGCCCGCCGCTCCCGCCCCCTGTCTTCGTTCATGGATCACCTCTTCATCCGCCTCGTGCTGTGCGCCGCGCTGCGACACGCTGTCAAGTATGCCTTCGACGTTTGCGCTACGCCCCGCGAGAAGCGACCTTAAGCCTTCCTGCAGGCATGAAGAAGGCAGTGGCTTGCCTCGCATCGGATCGATCATCGGCGCCATCGCGATGCGATGATTCGGGTGACACGCCCTTCAAGCGGCCACCGCCGACTTCCCGAACGCCCGCTCGTCGATCGCCTCCGCGAGCGTCGCGAACGCCGTCGCGATCTCGTCCTCCGGCACGCACGCATAGCCGAGCAGCAACCCCGATGCGGCGCGCGCGCGATCCGCGTAGTAACCGGACAGCGGCCGCACGACGATATTGCGTTCGAGCGCGGCCTGCGCGACCGCGCGATCGTCGACGCGTTCGGGCAATTGGGTGACGAGATGCAGCCCGGCGTCGCTGCCGAGTGCGTGCAGCGTATCGCCGTAGCGGCGCGCGACCGCATCGAGCAGCACCTCGCGGCGCTGCCCGTACAACGTACGCATCTTGCGGATATGCGACACGAAGTGCCCTTCCGCGATGAACTCGGCGAGCACTGCCTGCTGCAGCAGCTGACCCTCGCGGTACAGCTCGGCGCTCGCGGTCGCGAAGCTTTCCGCGAGCGGCTCCGGCGCGACCAGATAGCCGACCCGCAGCCCCGGGAACAGCGTCTTGCCGAAACTGCCGACGTAGATCACCTGCCCGGCCGTATCGAGCCCCTGCAGCGACGCGAGCGGGCGGCTGCCGTAGCGGAATTCGCTGTCGTAGTCGTCCTCGATGATCCAGCAGCCGTGCTGGCGCGCGTATTCGAGCAGCATTCGCCGCCGCGCGAGGCTCATCACCATCCCGAGCGGATACTGGTGCGACGGCGTGACGAGCATCAGCTTCGGCGGCTCGGCCAGATCGGCGGCCGACGGCGCGATGCCCTCATCGTCGACCGGAATCGGCCGCGTGGTCAGCCCCGACACGTTCAGCACGCTGCGCACGCCCCAGTAGCACGGATCCTCGGTCCAGATGACGTCGCCCGGATCGGTCAGGAGCCGCACCGCGAGATCGATCGACTGGTGGATGCCGGTCGTGATCACGATCTGTTCGGGCGTGCAGCGCACCGAGCGCGACGTGCGCAGGTAGTCGGCCAGCGCCTCGCGCAACAGCGCGAGCCCGCCGCCCGGCGCGTAGGTCAGCAGGTCCGGGCGCAGGCGCCGCCAGTACTTGTTGTGCAGCCGCGTCCACACGCGCGCCGGAAAGCGCGACACATCGGGCACGCCCGGCATGAACGCGCCGCCCTGGCGCTTCGACACGCCCGCGCCTTCGACGAGCCGCGTGCCGCGCACGGACAGCCGCCGCGCGGACGATGGCGCCACCGCCGGGCCGGCGGCCGCGTCGGGCGGTGCGCCGACGATCTCGTCCGGCGCGCTGTCGGCGACGAACGTGCCGCGGCCCGTCGCCGAGTTCACATAGCCTTCGAGCGCAAGCTGTTCGTAAACCTGCGTGACCGTGTTGCGGGCGATCCCGAGCTCGGCCGCGAGCAGCCGCGACGACGGCACGCGCGTGCCGGCCGGCAGTTCGCGCGACAGGATCGCCTGCTGCAGCAGCCGATGCAGCTGTCGGTAGATCGGCTGTTCGCCGCCGCGCACGAGGCGCTGCGCCAGCCAGTCCGACAACACGCTTGCGCGCATGATTGGCTCCTGATTATTTATTGAAATGGCTCTGATTGTCAGAGCCAAATGTGATTATAGTCGGCTCCATGGGCTGCCAACGCGGCCGATTTTTATCCCACCGGACAGAACATCAAGGAGATGACCGTGAAGAATGCCGACCTGCAGGCCCGCAAGAACGCCGCCACCCCGCGCGGCGTCGGCGTGATGTGTGATTTCTACGCAGCCCGCGCCGAGAATGCGGAGCTGTGGGATGTCGAAGGCCGCCGCTTCATCGATTTCGCCGCCGGCATCGCGGTGCTGAACACGGGCCATCGCCACCCGAAGATCGTCAAGGCGATCGCGGAGCAACTGAACAGCTTCACGCACACCGCTTACCAGATCGTCCCGTACGCGTCGTACGTCGAGCTGGCCGAGAAGATCAACGAACGCGCGCCGGGCGACTTCCCGAAAAAGACCGCCTTCTTCACGACCGGCGCCGAAGCCGTCGAAAACGCGATCAAGATTGCACGCGCCGCGACCGGCCGTCCGGGTGTCATCGCATTCTCGGGCGGCTTCCACGGCCGCACGATGATGGGCATGGCGCTGACCGGCAAGGTCGCCCCGTACAAGCTGAACTTCGGCCCGTTCCCGGGCGACGTGTTCCACGCCCCGTACCCGAACGCGCTGCACGGCGTGACGACGGCCGACTCGATCAAGGCGATCGAGATGCTGTTCAAGGCCGACATCGATCCGAAGCGCGTCGCCGCGATCATCTTCGAACCAGTCCAGGGCGAAGGCGGCTTCAACCCGGCACCGACCGAGTTCGTGCGCGCGCTGCGCAAGATCTGTAACGAACACGGCATCCTGCTGATCGCCGACGAAGTGCAAACGGGCTTCGCCCGCACCGGCAAGCTGTTCGCGATGCAGCACTACGACGTGCTGGCCGACCTGATCACGATGGCGAAGAGCCTCGCGGGCGGCATGCCGCTGTCGGGCGTCGTCGGCCGTGCCGACGTGATGGACGCGGCGGCTCCCGGCGGCCTCGGCGGCACCTACGCGGGCAACCCGCTGGCGGTCGCATCGGCGCACGCGGTGCTCGAGATCATCGACGAAGAGCAGCTGTGCGAACGTGCGACGCAACTCGGCGACGTGCTGAAGGCGAAGCTGAATTCGCTGCAGGCCGACGTGCCGCAGATCGCCGACGTGCGCGGCCCGGGCGCGATGATCGCGGTCGAGTTCCTGAAGCCGGGTTCGGGCGAGCCGGACGCCGACTTCACGAAGCGCGTGCAGGCGCGTGCGCTCGAGCGCGGGCTGCTGCTGCTCGTGTGCGGCGTGTACTCGAACGTCGTGCGCTTCCTGTTCCCGCTGACGATTCCCCAGGCCGTGTTCGACGAAGCGCTCGTGATCCTCGAGGAAGTGCTGAAGGAGACGGTCGGCGTGCCGGCCTGAGTTCCCGCCGGCTTCAACCGATTGCGCCGCCGCCGTCTTCACGACGGCGGCGGCCGTTTCATCCGTCCTTTTTCAAAGCAGGCTATTCATATGAGCACGGTTCAGGAAACCCTGGCACTGAAAGACCCGTCGCTGTTCCGCCAGCAGGCGTACGTCAACGGCGAATGGCAAGGCGCGGCGAACGGCGAGTCGTTCGAAGTCCGCAACCCGGCGACCGGCGGCCTGCTCGGCACCGTGCCGGCAATGGGCACGGCCGAGACGCGTCACGCGATCGAAGCCGCGAACGCCGCATGGCCGGCGTGGCGCAAGAAGACCGCGAAGGAGCGCGCGACGATCCTGCGCAAGTGGCACGACCTGATGATGGAAAACGCCGACGACCTCGCGCTGATCCTGACCACCGAGCAGGGCAAGTCGCTGGCCGAGGCGAAGGGCGAGATCGGCTACGCGGCATCGTTCCTCGAGTGGTTCGCGGAAGAAGGCAAGCGCGTGTACGGCGACACGATCCCGACGCCGGCGAGCGACAAGCGCATCGTCGTGACGAAGGAAGCGATCGGCGTGTGCGCGGCGATCACGCCGTGGAACTTCCCGGCGGCGATGATCACCCGCAAGGTCGGCCCGGCGCTCGCGGCAGGCTGCCCGATCGTCGTGAAGCCGGCCGAGGCGACGCCGTTCTCCGCGCTCGCGATGGCCGTGCTGGCCGAGCGCGCGGGCGTGCCGGCCGGCGTGTTCAGCGTCGTCACGGGCGATCCGAAGGCGATCGGCGGCGAGCTGACGTCGAACCCGATCGTGCGCAAGCTGTCGTTCACCGGCTCGACGCCGGTCGGCCGCCTGCTGATGGCGCAATGCGCGGCGACGGTCAAGAAGGTGTCGCTGGAGCTGGGCGGCAACGCGCCGTTCATCGTGTTCGACGATGCCGATCTCGATGCGGCCGTGCAGGGCGCGATCGCGTCGAAGTACCGCAACAGCGGCCAGACGTGCGTGTGCACGAACCGCTTCTACGTGCATGAAGCCGTGTACGACCAGTTCGCGCAGAAGCTCGCGGCGGCGGTGGGCCAGCTGAAGGTCGGTCGCGGCACGGAGCCGGGCGTCACCCAGGGTCCGCTGATCAACGAAGCGGCCGTGCTGAAGGTCGAGGCGCACATCGAGGACGCGCTCGCCAAGGGCGCGACCGTCGTGACGGGCGGCAAGCGCCATGCGCTCGGCCACGGCTTCTTCGAGCCGACCGTGCTGACGGGCGTCACGCCGGCGATGAAGGTCGCGAAGGAAGAGACGTTCGGGCCGCTCGCGCCGCTGTTCAAGTTCGGCAGCGACGACGAGGTGATCCGCCTCGCGAACGACACCGAGTTTGGCCTGGCCGCCTACTTCTTCAGTCGCGACATCGGCCGCGTGTGGAAGGTCGCCGAAGCGCTCGAATACGGGATGGTCGGCGTGAACACGGGCCTGATCTCGAACGAAGTGGCGCCGTTCGGCGGCGTCAAGCAGTCGGGCCTCGGCCGCGAAGGCTCGCACTACGGCATCGACGACTACGTCGTGATCAAGTACCTCTGCCTGGCCGTCTGACGGCCAGCGGTCTGCCGCTGCGGCGACAGGCCCGGGCCGCCCGGCCGAACCGGGCGGCCCGACGCGGGCCGGCGCCTCGCTGCGTGGTGCCCGCACTACCTCGTCCCGCCCCGCCTCCCTCCCCCGCCTCCCTTCTGCCTCACCTCACTTCACTTCACCGCCTTCAGCGGAACCCGTTCGCCGCATCTGCGTGGTTGAACGACCACCCCGCGCAATGACCATTGCGGCGCCGGCATAAGCTGACGCCCACAAACCTTTCAAATTTGATACGATGCCATTTCAATTTGAAAGGTTTCGGGTTCGAGCAGCGAAGCAGGAATAGGGTGCTGGCGCCTGGCGCGAACACGGTTTTGACGGCTGCGCACGAAGCGGAGACGGTCGTCGCGGATCTTCGAGTCGCGCCAAACGAGGAAGCAGTTCATGGAAAGCAACGTGGTACCCACGTCCCTGCGCGCCCAACTGAAGCGGGGGCTGCTCGAGATCGAAGTCGACGCCGCCGCGCTGCCCCCGGCGAACCTGTTCGGTTTCGCGGAGCGCCGCAATCCCAAGCGGGCATTCCTCTTCGTATCCAAAGTCCTGGGCCGTCATATCCCGGTTCGCCCTTCGATCATGGCGGCCAGCTTCGAGCGCCTCACCGCCGAAATTCCAGCGGATCTCCCCGGGCCGGTCCTGGTGATCGGCATGGCGGAAACAGCAGTAGGCCTCGGTGCCGGCGTGCACCGCGCCTACAGTGCGGGCCGCTCTGATAGCGTGTACCTCACCACGACCCGCCACCCGCTCGGTACCGACGTCTTCGCACGATTCGAGGAAGAGCACAGCCACGCCAGCGCGCACCTGATCCATCTGCCGGTCGAGCCCGAGGTTCGTGATCTGATGCTGCAGGCCCGGTCCCTGGTCCTGGTGGACGATGAGGCCTCCACCGGCAAGACCTTTCTGAATCTGCATCGCGCACTGGTCGAAGCGGGCCTGAGCAAGGTCCGGCGAGTGGTGACTTGCGTCCTGACCGACTGGTCTGCCGGCGCCGTTCGTCAAGCGATCGGGGAGCCGGCCACAGCCGTATCGCTGTTGACAGGCTCCTACCGGTTTCACGAGGATCAGGCCGCGCCGCTGCCGGATATGCCGAACGTCGGCGCCGTTTCCATGGGGGAATGGCCGCTCTCACCCCGAAATGACTGGGGACGCCTGGGCGTTCGCCATGTGGACGACACGCTCGCGCCGGGCATCCGGATCCAGCCCGGCGAGAAAGTCATCGTGGTAGGCACCGGCGAGTTCGTCTGGCGTCCTTTCCTGCTGGCGGAACGCCTGGAGCGATCGGGCGCGGATGTCCGCTTCGGTTCGACCACCCGGTCCCCCATCGCGCTGGGCCACGCCATCGAGCACGCGCTGTCGTTCTCCGACAACTACGGCCTCGGCATCCCGAACTTCCTCTACAACGTGAAGCCCGGCCAGTTCGATCGGGTCCTGATCTGCGCGGAAACGCCCGCACAGGCACTTCCCGCGGAACTGGTCGAGACACTGAATGCCGAGGTGATTGTCGATGAGCGGTAATCGCCCTCTGGCGTTCGTCGACCTCGACGACACCCTGTTCCAGACTGTCCGCAAGATGACGGAAGGCGGCCCGCGAACGCCCGCGACGCTGGACGCGCAGGGTCAGCCCAACGGCTTTATGGACCCGGTCCAGCACGCGTTCATCAATTGGCTGCTGGCCACCGCCGACGTCGTTCCAGTCACCGCGCGCAGCGTGGAAGCCTACGGCCGCGTCATGCTTCCCTTCGCCGAAGGTGCAATCTGCTCGCATGGAGGCGTCATGCTCCGCCGCGACGGATCATCCGATCCGACCTGGCACGGACGGATGGCCGAGTCCCTCCGGGCTTTTCAGGACCGGCTGCCGGCACTGAGCGAGGCCACGCTACGGATCGGCAAGGAACTCGGCTACTCGCTCCGCGGCTGGGTGGTCGAACAAGAAGGGCTGCGCCATTACGTGGTCGTTAAGCACAACGACACCGATGATTCCGTGCTCGCCGAAGTGCTGATCGAAGTTCAGTCCCGGCGCATGTTGGAAGGCATGCACGTCCATACCAACGGCAACAACCTCGCGTTCCTGCCAGTGGGGCTGTCCAAACGCGTAGCCGTTCAGGAATGGTTGCGGCGCGATCGTGAAATCCACGGCGAGCGGCCGGTCCTGGGCTTCGGCGACAGCATCACCGATCTTGGATACCTGGACCTCTGCCACATGTGGGCGACGCCGGCGCGCAGCCAGTTGGCGAAACGGGTCGCGGGGCTGATCAATGCGTGATCTCGTCGCTACCCTGGACACCGTCGGCAGCGGCAGCTACGCACCGGAAGACGTGCAATTCCTTCTGCGACACGTGCGGATGAATGTCACCGACGTCGAAGAGAAGGAGCGTCTGATTCAGACGAATCGGAAGCACTACTCGGAAATGATCAGCCTCGAGCACGCGCCGACTGACGTGCACAAGGGCCTTTACGCCCGCGCCCTGGCGCAGAACAGCGCCCGTATGGCTGCCGATGTGCAGTCCCTGGCGATGGCGTTGAGCGCCGCTTATACCGGGCCGCGCATCGCGCTGGTCTCCTTCGTTCGCGCCGGCCTGCCGCTTGGCGTGCTGCTGCGCCGGGCACTCGTGGAGATGGGGCGCGACGCTCATCACTATGGGATCAGCATCATTCGCGATCGCGGAATCGACACGGTTGCCCTGGAAGCCGTCATCCGCCTGCATGGGGCCGACAATATCGTCTTCGTGGATGGCTGGACCGGCAAGGGCGCAATCTCCGGTGAACTCGAACGGACTCTGGCGGACGACATCCGCTTTCCCGAAGTTCCGCGCCTCGTCGTTCTGGCGGACCCGTGCGGCCACGCATGGCTGGCTGCCTCCGCAGAGGACTGGGCCATTCCGTCCGGCATTCTCGGCGCAACCGTGTCCGGTCTGGTATCCCGCTCCATCTGGCCGGCTCAAGGGGGCCTGCATGGTTGCGTTGTATATGAACACCTGCGCCAGCACGATGTAACTCGTGAGTTCATCGACAAGATCGACGCCGAGCGACGGTCGCTGGGAGAAACGCTTCCCGCCGCTCCATGGAGCAACGATCAACGACGGACGCTCCAAGCGTGCGCCAACGGCGTGGTATCCGCGCTGGCGACCCGCTTTGGCATCGGCAACCTGAACCGCGTGAAACCGGGTATCGCCGAGGCAACCCGCGCAGTCCTGCGCCGTGTGCCGGATCGCGTACTGGTACACAACCGCCATGACAGCGCCGTGCAACTGCTGTTGCACCTCACCGAGCGCGCGGGCGTGGCAGTAGAGGAAACAGGCGCGAATCTCGGTCCTTATCGCGCGGCTACGATCATTCGGAACACGAACTGATGAAAGCCATTTCTCCGTTCGCCCTCGGGGCAACTCTGTACATGCCGGCGACCCGGGGCGACATTCTCGAGATGGTTTTCGGCACCAGGATTCCCGAGCTGCGCTCGTTGGTGGTCTGTCTGGAAGACGCGGTGGCGGCGATCGACGTCGAAAGCGCGCTGGCGAACCTGCGGGCGCTTCTCATGGATATCGAGGCCAGGGGAGGACGCTCCGAATCCGGTCCCCTGCTGTTCGTTCGGCCACGTGATGCGGCGATGGCGGCGGTGCTGAATGACTGGCCGCTGATGAAGCACGTCGATGGGTTCGTCGTACCCAAGCTGACCCTGCAATCCCTCCCGCTGTGGGAAAACGCGGTCAGTCACCCGAACCTGTACCTCATGCCCACACTGGAAACAGCCGACGTATACGACCCAGGCGCAATGGTGGAACTTGGGCTGGCGCTGAAGGCCAACCTGGACCGACGCATCGTCGCGCTGCGAATCGGCGGCAACGACCTCATGGGGTGTCTTGGGCTGCGGCGCAATCCGGCCACCACGCTCTACAGCACGCCCCTCGGCTACGTGATCCCGATGCTCGCAGGGATCATGGGGGCTCAGGGATTCGCGCTGACCGCTCCCGTCTTCGAGCAACTCGCCACGCCCGATCTCCTGAAGGAGGAACTAGCGCTGGACATCGCTCATGGTCTGGTAGGAAAGACGGCCATTCATCCTGGCCAGATCCGCATCATTCAGGAGGCGCTCCGCGTAAGCCTCGAAGACTTCAACTGCGCCAAATTGATCGTCAACGATGCGGCCCCAGCCGTTTTCAAGCACAACGATGCGATGTGCGAACCGGCAACCCATTACAAGTGGGCGGTCAATATCCTCGAACGCGCCAAGTGGCACGGGTTAAGGCCGGCTGACCCGAGTAGCGGCGAGCACGGCGTCCGACTGGCGGAGGCCGGCCGATGACCGTCGAATCGCATGAGCCGCCCCGACACAAACGCGTCCGACGGCCCGCCCACTCGATGTGGGCCGAGCGGCCGCGACGACACGCGCCTGGACAATGCGTGCCCACTGCCGCGCAAGACAAGCAATGGCGACTTTTCCCCCGTGTGGCGGCGATCCCGCTCGCGATTTACCAAAGCCGGGGGCTGGGGAGTGTGACTCCGCCCGGTCCCTTACACGAACACCGAAGATCAACAAGGAGCGTAAAGATGGCACTCACCCTGAGCAAGAACCAGAGCATCTCGCTGGAAAAAACCGCCGGCGGTGGCTTGACCTCGATTAGCCTGGGCCTGGGTTGGGACCCGGTGAAGTCCGGCGGCTTTTTCTCCAAGATGCTCGGCGGCGGTAGCAACGAGATCGACCTCGATGCTTCCTGCATCCTGCTGGACGGCGACATGAAATCCGTCGATCTGGTCTGGTTCCGTCAGCTGGAATCCAAGGACGGTTCCATCGAGCACTCCGGCGATAACCTGACGGGCGAAGGCGATGGCGACGATGAAACCATCCACGTCGACCTGCTGCGCCTGCCGGGCACCGTCCAGCATCTGGTATTCACCGTGAACAGCTTCCGCGGCCAGACTTTCGACCAGGTCGAGAACGCCTACTGCCGCATTCTCGACGAGTCGAGAAACCAGGAGCTGGCGCGCTTCAACCTGGCGGAGAAAGGTCGCCACACCGGAGTTGTCATGGCTAGCCTCAGCCGTGGTGGCGGCGGCTGGGAATTCAAGGCGATCGGCCAGTCCACCAACGGCCGCACCGCGGACGATCTCGTCAACCTGGCGATTCAGGCGGTGCGAGCATGACCACACTGGTACCTGGCGGAAATGCGCCGGTTGCCGCCGGCCAATTGCGCGTGGACATCAGCTGCACTCCGATTCCAGGCGCCGAGATCGACATCTCCGCATTTGCGCTGACCTCGGCCGGGAAAGTCCGGGGCGATGGCGACATGTGCTTCTACGGCCAGACCAGTGTCCTGGGCGGCGCGGTTCGGTTGACCGCCACGACGGCCGGCCGTGCGGAGTTCACCGTGGATCTCGGCCGGATCGACCCCGCCGTCGAGAAAGTTGCACTCACCGCGACCATCCATGAAAACAAGGCGACCTTCGATCGCGTTTCGATGCTGGCAGTGGCCGTTACGGGCGGAATCGAAGCCCCCATCCCGACCGCCGGGATGAACGAGACCGCGCTGATTCTCGGGGAGTTTTACCGTCGTCAGGACGCGTGGAAGTTCCGCAGTGTCGCACAAGGCTTCGCCGGTGGGCTGGAGCCGCTCGCAAAGCACTTCGGCGTCGATATTGCCGCGCCTTCCGGTAGCCCGGCGCAGCACCCTCCCGCGTCGGCACCGCCACCGGCACCCGTACCGGCATCGGCTCCCAATCCGGTGCCGCCTGCTGCGCCGAAGTCCACGATCAGCCTCAGCAAAGTCACGCTCGATAAATCGCGCCCCAGCATCAGTCTGGAGAAGACCGCTGCCGGCTTCGGCGAAATCAAGGTGAACCTGAACTGGAACCAGGGCACAAGCGGCCGGCTCGGCGGCCTCCTCGGAAAACGCAATGCCATCGACCTTGACCTGGGTTGCCTGTTTGAGATGCAGGACGGCCTCAAGGGAGCCGTGCAGGCGCTCGGCAAGCGTTTCGGCGATCTGCGGGAGGAGCCTTACATCCAGCTCATGGGGGATGACCGTACCGGCTCGGTCGCCGATGGCGAGTGGCTTCGCATCAACGGGCAGCAGTGGAGCAAGATCGAACGCATCCTGGTTTTCGCGTTCATCTACGACGGCGCTCCGAACTGGAAGGCAACCGACGGTGTCGTGACCATTTTCGTGCCCGGGCAGCCCGAAATCGAAGTTCGCATGAATGAAGAGGGAGGCCGCCACGGCATGTGCGCGATTGCCCTTCTTGAAAACGTGAATGGAGCTGTCAGGGTTTCTCGTCGAGTCGACTTTCACCCGGGGCACGAGGAAATGGATCGTGCCTACGGCTGGGGCATGCGCTGGAAAGCGGGCTCCAAATAACAACTGATCCGCGGGGCCGCGCAGCCCCGCTCACTGAGAGGGAACACATGCTCGAATGGCTGAAAACCAACGCGGCCAAAGCCCGCGAAACCTTGACGACTGAAGTCGCCAAATTCAAGAACCGAACCTTCATGGAGGCAACCGCCAATGCTTGCGCGCTGATTTCCGCCGCGGATGGCGAGATCAAATCCGAAGAGAAGCTCAAGATGGTCGGTTTCATCAACAACTCCCCGGAGTTGAAGGTCTTCAACCTGAACGACGTGATCAAGGTATTCAGCGACGCCTGCGGCAAGTTCGAATTCGATTTTCAGATCGGTCAGGCCGAGGCCCTGAAGGCCATCGGCAAGGTCAAGGGCAAGGACGGAGAAGCACGCCTGCTGGTGCGCGTCACCTGTGCCATCGGCGCATCCGATGGCCACTTCGACGACAAGGAAAAAGCGGCTTGCCGCCTGATTTGCCTGGAACTGGGCCTGAACCCGGCCGACTTCGAACTGTAGGAAAACCGAAACGTGGAAACGACACACATTGGCTTCCCGCCACTGACCATGGCGGTATTCGTCGGCCTGGCGCTGGCCGCCCTGCTGCTCGACATGGTTACCCACCGCGACGACAAGCCGATCAGCCTCGCCCGGGCGTCGATCTGGTCGATATTCTGGGTGGCCATCTCCCTTGCATTCGCCGGCTTCCTGTATGTGCAGCATGGCCCGGAAGTGGCCAGCCTGTTCGTCACCGGCTATGCACTGGAGAAGGTTCTCTCCGTCGACAACCTGTTCGTGTTCATGGCGATCTTCGCCTGGTTCAAGGTCCCGGACGGTCTGCGTCACCGCATCCTGCACTGGGGCATCATCGGGGCCATCGTATTCCGCGGTGTCTTTGTCGTCATCGGCACCGGCCTGCTGGCATTCGGACCCTGGGTCGAGATCGTCTTCGCGCTGATCGTCGCGTGGACTGCCGTCATGATGCTCAAGGGCGGCGGCGACGATGACGAGGCGCAAGATTACTCGCAGCATCTTGCCTGCCGCTTCGCGAAAAAACTCTTCCCGGTATGGCCCAAGCTGCACGGCCACCACTTCTTCGTTAGCCGCAAGAAGCTCGAGGCGGAAGCACGGACGGCCGAGACTGACATGAGCCTCGCGGCCAAAGGCGGCCTCTTCGCTACGCCGCTGTTCCTCTGCCTGGTGGTAATCGAAGTGTCCGACATCCTGTTCGCGTTCGACTCGGTCCCCGCGGTCATCGCGGTCAGCCGCGAACCCCTGATCGTTTACTCTGCGATGCTGTTCGCCATCCTGGGCCTGCGTACCCTGTATTTCGTCCTGGAAGCGCTGAAGCGCTACGTGGTGCACCTCGAGAAGGCAGTGGTCGTACTGCTGTTCTTCATCGCAGCCAAGTTGGGCTTGAACGCGTCCGACCATCTGTTCCACCACGGCATCAGCATCGATCCGAACACCAGCCTGCTCATCGTACTCACAGTCCTGGCAATCGGAATCCTGGCCAGCGTGATCTTCCCGAAAAAGGAAGGGGCGCAGGCCGAAAATCAGTAACCCGTAACAACTACAAGGAGCTGTTTTCATGGCACTGACTCTTCAAAAAGGCGGCAACCTCTCCCTGACCAAAACCGACCCGGGCCTGGCCAAGATCCTGGTTGGCCTGGGCTGGGATCCGCGCGCGACCGATGGCACCGAATTCGACCTGGACGCCAGCGCCTTCCTGCTTGGGGCCAACGGCAAAGTCCGCGGTGAAGCCGACTTCATCTTCTACAACCAGTTGCGCAGCCAGGATGGTTCCGTCGAGCATACCGGCGACAACCGTACCGGCGCCGGTGATGGCGATGACGAAGTCCTCAAGGTCGACCTGAGCCGCGTTCCGGCCGACATCGACAAGATCGCCTTCACCGTCACCATCCACGATGCCGAAGCGCGCAAGCAGAACTTCGGTCAGGTGAGCAATTCGTTCATCCGTGTCGTGAATGAGATCTCCGGCGCCGAGGTGGTCCGCTACGACCTCGCGGAAGACGCCTCCACCGAAACCGCGATGATCTTCGCCGAGCTGTACCGCAGCGGCGGCGAGTGGAAATTCCGCGCGGTGGGCCAAGGCTACGCGGGCGGCCTGCGTGCGTTGGCCAACGGCTACGGCATGAACTTCTGAACGGTCTCCTCACCTGAACAAGGAATCACACCATGGCTGTCAGTCTGTCCAAAGGCGGTAACGTGTCCCTGTCGAAAGAGGCCCCCGGCCTGAGCGAAGTCGTCGTCGGCCTGGGCTGGGACCCGCGCGTCACCGACGGCGTCGAGTTCGACCTCGATGCCTCGATCTTTGTCACCGGCGAAAGCGGCAAAGTCCTGAACGACGCCGGCTTCATCTTCTACAACAACAAGAAGTCCGCCGACGGTTCCGTCGAGCACCTGGGCGACAACCGTTCCGGCCAGGGCGATGGCGACGACGAGCAGGTCAACGTCAAACTCACTGGTCTGGCGGCCGACGTGAAGAAGCTGGTCTTCGCGGTCACGATTCACGATGCCGAGGCCCGCAAGCAGTCATTCGGCCAGGTGAGCAACGCCTATATCCGCGTCTTGAACAAGGCCGACGGCAAGGAAATCGCCCGCTACGACCTCTCCGAAGACGCCTCCACCGAAACCGCCATGGTCTTCGGTGAACTGTATCGTCAGAACGACGAGTTCAAGTTCAAGGCGATCGGACAAGGTTTCGCCGGCGGGCTGAAGCCCCTGGCGGAAGCCCACGGGGTGAGCATCGGCTAATCCGAACGGCGGGAAAATCTCCAGCTTGGCCGATCACGCCGTTCAGTTCCCAACTGAACGGCGTACTCACGTATGAGCTCGATCGGAATACGTGGAGGCCAAACGGGGCAAGCCGTGATCTGCCGCGATCACCGAAACACGTTCACCGCATCCACCAGCCGCGTCGCCTGCTGCTTGAGGCTTTCCGACGCCGCCGCGCTTTGCTCGACCAGCGCCGCGTTCTGCTGCGTGATGTTGTCCAGATGCACGACCGCCTGATCGACCTGCGCGACGCCGGTACTCTGCTCGGCCGTCGACGAGCTGATTTCCGCGATCAGATCCGACACGCGCTTCACCTGCGTGACGATGTCCTCCATCGTCTTGCCGGCGCCGTCAACGATGCGTGCGCCGGATTCGACGCGCTCGACGCTCGCGCCGATCAGCGTCTTGATTTCCTTCGCCGCGTTCGCGCTGCGCTGCGCGAGCGCCCGCACCTCGCCCGCGACCACCGCGAAACCGCGGCCCTGATCGCCCGCGCGCGCGGCCTCGACCGCCGCGTTCAGCGCCAGAATGTTGGTCTGGAATGCGATCCCGTCGATCACGCCGATGATGTCGGAAATCTTGCGCGAACTCGCCGTGATGTCGTTCATCGTCGCGACGACTTCGCTCACCGCCTGCCCGCCGCGCTCGGCCGCGTCGCTCGCGGACACCGACAACTGGTTCGCCTGCAGCGCCGTCTCCGCATTGCTCGACACCGTGGCCGTCATCTCGGCCATCGACGCGGCCGTCTGCTGCACGCTGGTCGACGCCTGTTCGGTACGCGCGCTCAGGTCGTTGTTGCCTTGTGCGATCTCGTTGCTCGCGCGCTGCACGTTGTGCACCTGCTCGCTGACGTCGTCGACGAGCCAGCGGAACATCAGCCCGAGCTGGTTGATCGTGCGCAACGTCATGCCGATCTCGTCGACCCGGTTCATCGCGACGCCGGTGCGGCTCTCGCCGGTCGCGACGCGCAACGCCTGATCGCGCAACTGCATCAGCGGTCGCGCGATCTGTGCGTCGAGCCACAGCCCGGCGGCAACCGACACGCCGGCCGTCGCGGCCGCAAACACGGCCAGCCCGCCGCCCGTCAGCCCGCAGGCCCAGCCTGCGCCGACGACGGCCGGCGCGAGCATGCACAGCGTCGAATGCAGCCGCGCCCGTACCGACATCGTCTGGAACAGCGACGCGACGCGCATCAGCCCGGTCCGGACGATCAAGCCCTTGTGGAAGCGGCGCTGGCCCGCCTTGCCTTCGCGGAACGCGCGATACAGCGCGTCGGCCGCCGCGATCTCGTCGCGCGACGCCTTCGTGCGCACCGACATGTAGCCCGTCGGCTGCCCGTTGCGCATCACCGGCACCGTATTCGAGCGCACCCAGTAGTGATCGCCGTTCTTGCGGCGGTTCTTCACGAGTGCGGTCCACGGTTCGCCGTTCTTCAGCGTCGCCCACATGTCGGCGAATGCCTCCTTCGGCATGTCCGGGTGCCGCACGACGTTGTGCGGCTGGCCTTCGATCTCCTCGGGAGAAAATCCGCTGACCTGGATGAACGCGGCGTTCGCGTACTTGATGTAACTGTCGGCGTCGGTGGTCGACATCAGCGTCGCGTCGTCGGGAAATTCGAATTCGCGTTGCGTGACTGGCTGGTTATTGCGCATGGTGTGGAGTTCCGGGTTGCGGATCTTGCGTCCGCTTGTGGATGGGATCGAGACCGTACGCAGCGCGGCCGGCCCGCATGCGTACGATCACACTCCTGCGCTTTCGGCAAATCTGACGAAAACATTATGCCCGGCACGGGTAAATATGCATTAGTTTTGCATCATCTCGACTCAGCCGAACACTTTGTTTATACGTGAATCAAAAAATCCATTTTTATCCGATACCCATTCGAATCTCGTCAAATCGGAAACCCGGAAATTCGCCGCCGACGATTACCGAAACACGTTCACCGCATCGACGAGCCGCGTCGCCTGCTGCTTGAGGCTTTCCGACGCCGCCGCGCTTTGCTCGACCAGCGCCGCGTTCTGCTGCGTGATGTTGTCCAGATGCACGACCGCTTGATCGACCTGCGCGACGCCGGTGCTTTGCTCGGCCGTCGACGAACTGATCTCCGCGATCAGATCCGACACGCGCTTCACCTGCGTGACGATGTCCTCCATCGTCCTGCCCGCATCGTCGACCCGCCGGGCACCCGACTCGACCCGCTCGACGCTCGCGCCGATCAGCGTCTTGATTTCCTTCGCCGCGTTCGCGCTGCGCTGCGCGAGCGCCCGCACCTCGCCGGCAACCACCGCGAATCCGCGCCCCTGTTCGCCCGCGCGCGCCGCTTCGACCGCCGCGTTCAGCGCCAGGATGTTGGTCTGGAACGCGATCCCGTCGATCACGCCGATGATGTCGGCGATCTTGCGCGAGCTCTCGGTGATGTCGCGCATCGTCGTGACGACCTCGCTCACCGCCTGCCCGCCGCGCCCGGCCGCATCGCTCGCGGACACCGCAAAGCGGTTCGCCTGCAGCGCGGTCTCCGCATTGCTGTCGACGGTGGCCGTCATCTCGGCCATCGAGGCGGCGGTCTGCTGCACGCTCGACGCGGCCTGTTCGGTGCGCGCGCTCAGGTCGTTGTTGCCTTGCGCGATCTCGTTGCTCGCGCGCTGCACGTTGTGCACCTGCTCGCTGACGTCGTCGACGAGCCAGCGGAACATCAGCCCGAGCTGGTTGATCGTGCGCAGCGTCATGCCGATCTCGTCGACGCGGTTCATCCGCACGCCGCGCCGGCTCTCGCCGGTCGCGACGTTCAGCGCCTGGTCGTGCAGCTGCTTCAGCGGACGCACGATCTGCGTATCGAGCCACAGCCCGGCCGCCACCGACGCGCCAGCCGTCGCGGCCGCAAACGCCGCGAGCCCGCCACCGGTCAGCCCGCAGGCCCAGCCCGCACCGACGACGGCCGGCGCCAGAACGCACAGCGCCGAATGAACGCGCGCGCGCACCGACATCGTCTGCGGCAGCGACGCGATGCGCAGCAGCCCGGTACGGACGACCAAGCCCTTGTGGAAGCGGCGCTGGCCCGCCTTGCCGTCGCTGAACGCGCGATACAGCGCGTCGACGGCCGCGATCTCGTCGCGCGGCGCGCGGGTGCGCACCGACATATAGCCATGCGGCGCGCCGTTGCGCATGACCGGAATCGCGTTCGCACGCACCCAGTAGTGATCGCCGTTCTTGCGGCGGTTCTTCACGAGTGCGGTCCACGGTTCACCGTTCTTCAGCGTGGCCCACATGTCGGCGAATGCCTCCTTCGGCATGTCCGGGTGCCGCACGACATTGTGCGGCTGGCCGACGAGTTCGTCGGTCGAGAAGCCGCTCACGTGCGCGAACGTCGTGTTCGCATATGTGATGATGCTGTCGGCATCGGTGGTCGACATCAGCGTGACGTCGTCGGGGAATTCGAATTCTTGTTGGGTGACAGGCTGGTTGTTGCGCATGCAAGGCTCCGAAAGGCAGATCCGGACATCGGATCCGCGCCGCGCGAAAATCGCGCTCAGTAGCCGAAAAACGGTTGATCGCTTTACGACGGTCTCGTCCTTACTGTCGGCAATTTCCGGAAAAACCTTAATCCGGATGCGCGTAAAATATCGAATTCGATCTTCAGGATGATTTCGATCAAATAATCCCGCGATAATCGCGTCCGGCGCCTGGGGATGCAGTCCGATTGCGTTATGGGATAACGTCAGGCGACGCACCAATCCAGGCGACCGTTGCACGCGGCAAAACGATTCAGCCTGATCGGGTTCATTCAACCCAGTTCGTCGACGGTGCGCAGACCGCACTCGCGCTGGCACGCGCGCACGATTGCCACTTCGCGATCCTGGCGGACGGGAGTCCGTCGTGCGGAAGCAGTTTCATTTACGACGGGAGTTTTGCGGGCCGGCGGCATGCCGGCGCCGGCGTGACGGCGGCGCTGCTGCGCGAGCATGGCATCGAGGTATTCGCGGACACCGAGATCGACGCGCTCGCCGCGCGCGTCAGGCAACTGTCGCAGGCCGGTTAACGACGATGGGCGGCACGAGAAACCTCGTGCCCCCATCGTGGCGGAAACAGCGCGGCGGTAAGGCGGCGTGTATCCGGCCGCTTCACCGCATCGCGCCAATCACACGCGTTCGATCGCGATCGCGATGCCCTGGCCGACGCCGATGCACATCGTGCACAGCGCGAAGCGGCCGTTGGTGCGATGCAGCTGGTACATCGCGGTCGTGACCAGACGCGCGCCCGACGCGCCGAGCGGGTGGCCGAGCGCGATCGCGCCGCCGTTCGGGTTCACGCGGGGATCGTCATCGGCGACGCCGAGCATGCGCAGCACCGCGAGACCCTGCGACGCGAACGCTTCGTTCAGCTCGATCACGTCGAACTGGTCGATCGTCATCCCGAGCCGCGCGAGCAGCTTCTGCGTGGCCGGCGCGGGGCCGATGCCCATCACGCGCGGCGCGACGCCGGCCGTCGCGATGCCGAGCACGCGGGCGCGCGGCGTCAGGCCGAAGCGCTTCGCGGCAGCCTCGTTGGCGAGCAGCAGCGCAGCGGCGCCGTCGTTGACGCCCGACGCGTTGCCGGCCGTCACCGAGCCGTCCGGACGCACGACGCCCTTCAGCTTCGCGAGCGTCTCGAGCGACGTTTCGCGCGGATGCTCGTCACGCGAAAACACAACGGGATCGCCCTTCTTCTGCGGAATCGTGACCGACACGATTTCCTCGGCGAGGGTGCCGTCCTGCTGCGCACGCGCAGCTTTCTGCTGGCTGCGCAGCGCGAACAGATCCTGATCGGCGCGGCTGACGTTGTAGTCGACCGCGACGTTCTCGGCCGTCTCCGGCATCGAATCCACGCCATGCAGCTGTTTCATCAGCGGATTGATGAAACGCCAGCCGATCGTCGTGTCGTAGATGTCGGCCTGGCGCGCGAACGCGCTGGCGGCCTTGCCCATCACGAACGGCGCGCGCGTCATGCTTTCGACGCCGCCGGCCACCATCAGCGCGGCCTCGCCCGACTTGATCGCACGCGCGGCCACGCCCACCGCGTCCATCCCGGAACCGCACAGGCGGTTGATCGTCGAACCCGGCACGCTCTCCGGCATGCCCGCGAGCAGCGCGGACATGCGCGCGACATTGCGGTTGTCCTCGCCGGCCTGGTTCGCGCAGCCGTAGATCACGTCGTCGATCGCCGTCCAGTCGACGTCGCGGTTGCGCTCGACGAGCGCCTTGAGCGGCACCGCGCCGAGGTCGTCGGCGCGCACGCCGGACAGCGCACCGCCGTAACGGCCGATCGGGGTACGAATCGCATCACACAGAAAAGCTTCGGTCATCAGTGTCTCCGGTCTCATGCAAGGCTGGGAAGTGAAGGAAACGCGCCCCTTGCATTGCCCGCCGGGATGCGCTTAAATGTTCTATATACGAACATACGATCGTGTATCGAACGTTCAACGCATCATAGGGAGGGCGGGGACGACCTGTCAAGCGCCCGGTCGGCGGGGCGGTTGGCGTGTCCGGCCCCATGCGCTATCTTCTCGGCTGCACGACAATCCGACCGTTCATGACAACCGAAGACATCCAGACGAAACCCGGCGACTCCTATGTGCAGTCGTTCGCGCGCGGCCTCGCGGTGATCCGCGCGTTCGACGCCCAGCGCCCGGAGCAGACGCTCACCGAGGTCGCCTCGGCCACCGGGCTGACCCGCGCGGGCGCGCGCCGGATCCTGCTGACGCTGCAGACGCTCGGCTACGTCGAGGCCGACGGCCGGCTGTTCCGGCTCACGCCGAAGATCCTCGAGCTCGGCTTCGCGTATCTCACGTCGATGCCGTTCTGGAATCTCGCCGATCCGGTGATGGAACAATTGTCCGCGCAAATCCACGAAAGCTGCTCGGCCGCCGTGCTCGACCGCACCGAGATCGTCTACGTGCTGCGCGTGCCGACCCGCAAGATCATGACGATCAACCTGTCGATCGGCAGCCGCCTGCCCGCATACTGCACGTCGATGGGCCGCGTGCTGCTGTCCGCGCTCGACGACGCGGCGCTCGACGAAACGCTTGCGCAGAGCAGCATCCGCGCGCACACGCCCCGCACGATCACCGACATCGGCGAGCTGAAGGCGACGATCGCGCAGGTGCGCCAGCAAGGCTGGGCCGTGGTGGACCAGGAACTGGAAGTGGGCCTGATGTCGATTTCCGCGCCGATCCGCAACCGGCGCGGGCAGGTGATCGCCGCGATGAACATCAGCGGCAACGCGCAGCGGCATACCGCGAAGCAGATGGTGAAGGAGTTTCTCGGGCCGCTGCAGCAGGCCGCGCAGACGGTATCGGAGCTGGTGGCACGGCGCGGGTGAGTGGGGCTGGCAAACCGGCAGGCGCATGCGGGACGTTTCTCCCCGCAGCCGGGGCGCCGCGGTGTGCTGCGTCGATTGTCGTGTCGCGATACGACAATTCGCGCATAAAAAGACGGGCGGCATGCGCCGCCCGCTCAACTCTCTGACTCTATTGCAACTTCCTTCTCACGGAGTGCGGAGCGAACTCCGCACCGCCAATTTAGTGACGCGGCAAAGCCCGGTCAATTTGACTAGAACGAAATTGCACGGCGCCTTTCGGTCACCGTGCGGCCCGGCCACTCGCGCGCCAGGCAACATCCCCTTGCGAACCGGCACCGCCCCGGCGAACGCGAAACCCTCGCCCGCCGGCTGGCGCGGACCACGGCCCGCAGCGCGGCACGTCAGTCCATCGACTCGCGCGCGGTCTCGCGCAGCATCGCGACCGCGATCAGCGACAGCACCACGCATGCGGCCACATAGCCGGCCGGCGCGAGCTTGCTGCCGGTCGTCTTCACGAGCCAGGTCGCGATCAGCTGCGCGGTGCCGCCGAAAATCGTCACCGCGAGCGCATACGCGATCGAGATTCCCGTCGCGCGCACATGGCGCGGCAGCGATTCGCACATCAGCGCCATTTCGGATGCCGACCCGAGCGAATAGAACAGCAGCATCAGCGCGGTCAGCGGCAGGATGACGGACAGCGTCGGATGATGGTTCATCAGCCAGAACGCCGGGAACAGCAGCAGGACGAGCACGCCGCGCCCGACGAAGATCGGCATGCGCCGGCTGCCGAGACGGTCCGACAGCCAGCCGAACAGCGGACACGTCACCAGCATCACGCAGCCCGACGCGACGCCGACGAACATCGACAGCTTCATCGGCAGCCCGAGCGTATGGATCGCGTAAGTCGGCATGTAGAAGGTCAGGATGTAGGTCGACACCGTGCCGCCCATCACCGTCAGCATCAGCAGCAGCACCGTGCGCGTGTGCCGCGAGAACAGCTCGCGCAGCACGCCGCGTTCGATTCCGTGATGGCTGTCGCCGGGCGCATCGTCCGCGAGCCGCCGGCGCAGAACCATGCCGACCGGTGCGATCAGCACGCCCACGAAGAACGGCAGGCGCCAGCCCCAGCCCTCGAGCGCATCCTTCGTCAGCGTGTTCGACAGCAGCGCCGCGAAACCCGAACCCATCAGCGCGGCGCCGCCTTGCGTCGCGAGCTGCCAGCTCGCGCGGAACGCACGGTGCGACGTGCCGCCCTGCTCGATCAGCGTGGACGTCGCCGCGCCGAACTCGCCGCCCTGCGAGAAGCCCTGCATCAGCCGCGCGCAGACGACCAGCAGCGGCGCGGCCACGCCGGCCTGGGCGTAGGTCGGCGCGATCGCGATCAGGCCGGTGCCGAGCGCCATCAGCATGATCGTCAGGTTCAGCGCGGCCTTGCGGCCGCGGCGGTCCGCATAGACGCCGAGCACGACGCTGCCGAGCGGCCGCGTGAAGAAGCCGGCGGCAAACGTCGCGACCGACAGCAGCAGCGACGTGGTCGGGTCGCTCGACGGGAAGAACAGCTTGCCGATCAGTACTGCGAAAAAACCATACACGGTGAAATCGAAGAACTCCAGCCAGTTGCCGATCACGGCCGCCGCGATCGCGCCGCGCTTCGTGACGGCCGGTGCGCCGCGCGTATCGGTTTCGGCGGCGCCCGGCGACGCGGGGTGCAGCGCGAGATGGTCTTTCTGCATCGTTCGTCTCTCCTCTCAATGCGGCCGGAAGCGCCGGCCACGCGCCGCCGCCGGGATTACTGCCCGAGGTAACGCTCCACGAGGCGCGTCCAGAACGCCGCGCCGATCGGCAGATTGCGATCGTTGAAGTCGTACTTCGGGTTGTGCACCATGCAGCCGTCTTCTCCTTCGCCGTTGCCGAGCCGCACGAACGAGCCGGGCCGCTGCTGCAGCATGAACGCGAAATCCTCGCTGCCCATCAGCAGGTCGGCCTGCTCGACGACGTGTGCGTCGCCGACCAGCTCGCGCGCGACCTGCGCGGCGAAATCCGTTTCGGCGTCCGTATTGACGACGACCGGATAGCCTTCGATGTACTCGACGTGCGCGATCGCGCCGTAGCTCGCGGCCTGCGATTCGGCGAGCTCGACGATCCGCCGCTTCAGCAGCGCGCGCATGTCGGGGCTGAACGAACGAACGCTGAGTTCGAGGCGTGCGCCGTTCGGGATCACGTTGTTCGCGGTGCCCGCGTGCATCGAGCCGACCGTGACGACCGCCGGCTGCGACGGGTCGACGTTGCGCGCGACGATCGTCTGCAGCGCCATCACGATGCTCGCCGCGACGACCACCGGGTCGACCGTCAGGTGCGGCCGCGCCGCGTGGCCGCCGACACCTTCGATCGAGATGATCGCCTTGTCGCCGGCCGACATGAACGGGCCGCGTCGCGTGAGGAACACGCCGGGCGCCGCGCCCGGATGGTTGTGCATGCCGAACACCGCATCGCACGGAAAGCGCTCGAACAGGCCGTCGTCGATCATCTTCTTCGCGCCGCTGTCGACGCCGTGCTCTTCGGCCGGCTGGAAATACAGGTGCACGGTGCCGGAGAAGTTGCGCGTCTTCGCGAGATGCTGCGCGGCGCCGAGCAGCATCGTCGTGTGGCCGTCGTGGCCGCACGCGTGCATCTTGCCGTGCGTGCCGCTCGCATACGGCAGGCCCGTCGCCTCGAGGATCGGCAGCGCATCCATGTCCGCGCGGATACCGATGCTGCGCGTGCCGTCGCCGACTCGCAGCGTGCCGACCACACCCGTCTGCCCGACTCCACGCGTCACCTGCCAGCCCCATTGTTCGAGCTTGTCCGCGACGAGCGCGGCCGTCTCGTGCTCCTCGTACGCGAGTTCCGGGTGATGGTGAATGTGATGGCGGATCTCGCGCAGCCCGCCGGCGGCGGGCATCAGATCCTCGATTTCGGTGAATCGGACGTCGGTGGTCATCGAGCGGCTCCTGCTGATGGGAAAGCGAGCCACTATAGCGAGCCGATATCGGCTCAATAAGATGCGGAATTTTTCACCGCGATAAGTTTTTTTAATCAGGGTTAGTACGGGGGTGGGCGCTACGTGTGAACGTCGATCAGATGTGGATACGGACGCCTGCCGCATCGCTGGAACACCCGTGACATAAGGCGTCTCCGGCATGCGGCAGAGAATAGCGTCGTTCATGCGCGCGGCGAGCCCGCGGTGAGAGCCCGCTTGATGTCCTCCATTGCTTTGAGGAAGCGGCGGCCGCGCGAGCCGTCGAAAGAACCGGGACGTTCGTGGCGAAGGTGTATCGCGATGCCGTCAAGAGCCCTGAGCTGACCCACCCTTGGAAGTATCCAGTTCTGCCAGCAGGACGCTGGTAGAACTGGATGGGCCAGCAATTCGGCAATCCGCCTGCGCGGCTATCACATCTGCGTGCCTTGCATCGACGGGTAATCGATGTAGCCTTCGGCGCCGCCCGCGTAGAAGGTATTACGGTCACCCGTGTTCAGCGGCGCGTTCGTCTTGAGGCGCGCCAGGAAGTCCGGATTAGCCAGAATGGCCTGACCATAGGCCTCGATGTCCGCCAGACCCGCCTTGACGTCCGAGCCGATCTGTTCGCGCGGCCGGCTGGGACGGTTGACGATCAGCACCGTCTTCCACAGCGCCCGGATATCGGCCAGGAGCGGCTCGTTTCCCACGTGCAGAAGGTGGAGATAGGCCAACCCCAGTTTGTCCAGCTCGCCCACCAGATAGCGGTACAGGTCAGGACCTTCGGCGCCCTCGTCAATGCCATTCATGGGAACGCCCGGCGACAGGCGGATGCCGGTGCGACCCGGCCCGATTTCCTCGGCGATGGCCTTGGCGACTTCGATGGCGAATCGGGCACGGTTCTCGATCGATCCACCGTAGGCATCTGTCCGGGTGTTCGCGTTCGGCGCGATGAACTGGTGGATCAGATAGCCATTGGCACCATGGATCTCGACGCCATCGGCCCCAGCCTCGACGGCGCGGCGTGCGGCGATGCGGAAGTCGTTGACGGTCGCGGCGATCTCGTCAAGGCTCAATGCACGTGGCTCCGGGATGTCGACCATGCCATTCAGCGTGAACATCTGGGAGCCTGGGGCAATTCGCGACGGCGCGACCGGCTGGCGATGATGGGGCGTGTTGTCAGGGTGCGAAACACGCCCGACGTGCATCAACTGAATGAACAGACGGCTACCTTTGGCGTGCACGGCAGAAGCAACGCCGCGCCAGCCCGCTACATGCGCATCGGTGTAGATGCCGGGGGTGGCCAGATAACCCTGACCATCATCCGACGGCTGTGTACCTTCGCTGATCAACAGACCGACGCTGGCGCGCTGGGCATAGTACTCAGCCGCCAAGTCGCCGGGCGTGCCGTCCGGCTTGGCGCGACTGCGCGTCATGGGCGCCATCGCGAAGCGGTTGGATAGTTCGATTGCGCCTAGTTCAACAGGCTGCCAGATATGTGTCATTTTTCGTTCCTCTGTATGTTCCGAATCGAGCACTCCGGATGCCGGAGCGAATGCTTCAGCCGATATTCAATGCCTGAACCAGCTGGCCGCCTTCAGGCGTGCTCCAACTGCCGGCCAGTTCGGCGATGAGCTGGTTGGTGCTCGTCAAGGTGACGCCTGCGCGCTCCATGCGGCGCAACGCAATGTCGTCGGCAATCTTGCTGGGCGATCCACCTGCGTCGGCGACCACCTGCACGTCGTGGCCTTGTCCAACCAGGGTCAGCGCCGGATACACCGTACAGACGTCGTTGGTGACGCCTGCCAGGATGAACTTCGTACGGCCGGTCGCCTTGACGGCAGCAGCGAACGCTTCGTCGTCCATCGCATTGACGATGCCCTCGCGCTTGATGCGAGCAGCGAATTCGTTCGGAAGGATGGCTTCGAGCTCGCTCAGCAGCGGGCCTTGGGCCGCCTCTTCCATGCTGGAAGTCAGCACCGTCGGGATGTTGAGGATCTTGGCAGCCTTGGCGAGAATGATGGCATTCCTCTTCATTTCATCGAAGGATGTGGAAGTCACCCAGCCCATGGTACCGACTTGGTGGTCGATGAGGAGCAACGCTGCGCTCGCACCGGTGAGTCGTTGGAAAGTCAAGATGTTCTCCTGGAGAAATTGACGAGAGGCACGTGATGTCGTGCGGATTAAAGGTGGTTTGCAGGCACGATGGGGGAATCCAACGTGCCGAATTCACCGCGCTGGTAGGCGGCTATCGCGGATGCCAGCGCTGCACTTGAAGCCATGGCCATCGGGCCTTGCCAATGCACCGGCTGGCGTAATGGCGGTCCGCTGAAGAGCACGGCTTTTGCGTTACCTCGTGTCGCAGAAAGGACGAGTTCGTGTCCTGTCTTCTGCGCAGGAAACGCCGGCACGGCGAATTGCTCGCGCTCGAAAAGCTGCCCGTTGATCGCCAGGTCTCCGTGGATCGGCATCACGAATGCAGCATGTCCCGCGGGAACAGGCACGCAGAGTTCAGCGCCATCGTGCAGGGCGATATCGAGCAAGGTCAGCTCGGTCGGGGTTTCCAATGGCGACTTTGCACTACTGAAGGTTCCCAGAGGCACCCGCACCTTGGCGCCAGACGCATGGACCACCGGCACGTCGGAAGGCGCCAGGCTCAACGCGAACGGCGCGCCGTTCTGCCGCGCCTCGGGAAGGTTCACGAAGATCTGCAGGGTATGGACGGTCTTGCCTGTCTCGACGGGGAACTCTTCGTGCACCACGCCCCGGCCGGCGGCTGTCCAGTGCAGCCCCCCAGGCTGGATCACATTGTGATTGCCGAGTGAATCACGATTGTCGATGCCGGTTTCCGAATCGAGGAACAGGTAGGACACCGCGGAAAAGCCGGCATGCGGATGGGCAGGAAACTGAGGAGCGCTGATCCACGCGTGGTCCACGCCCAGAATCGGGTCGATCGGCCCGCCGTAGTCGCCCTCCCCGCGCAGCGAATAGGCGCGGAAGTGGCTGCTCAGATTCATCGGTCGTAGGCGGGATATCACCGGAGAGACGACAACTGGTTTTGCTTGCGCCGACGCCGTCACACTGCGTTCGTCGAACAAGTCGCCGCGCCGGCCATCGGCCGGGGGTCGGGTTGCATCGGGGCTAATTGATTGGCTCATGGTCAGGTCCGCTGAATCACAAGCCCGATCATGAACCGGGTCGTTTACGGGATAAACCAGCTCCAGTAGAATTCATTGCTCCAATATTGGAGCAATGGTATGACCCATCTCGATGACATGGCGCTGTTCGTGGAGGTCGTGAAGGCCAAAGGGTTTCGGGGCGCGGCCGATGCGTTGGGCATGCCCAATTCAACCTTGTCCCGCCGTATAGGTGCCCTGGAAAAGGCGATCGGACTAAGGCTGCTGCATCGCACGACACGCAAGGTTGAACCGACGGAAGCCGGGCTGCTGTACTACGAACGCAGCAAGCGCATCGTCGAGGAGGCCAGGCTCGTTCATGAGCAGCTCGGAGAAATGCTTGCCCAGCCCAGCGGGCTGTTGCGCGCCTCGTTCCCCGAAGGCTTCGCCAACATCTTCCTGGCTCCGTTGGTGGCCGAGTTTGCCCGGCGCTATCCCGGCATACGCTTCGAGTTTGATTTATCACCTCGCTTGGCAGATCTGGTGAGCGACCCGGTTGACGTCGCTATTCGCATGGGCGAGCCCGCCAACTCCAACCTGATCGCTCGCCAGCTTGCGCGATTGCCGCGACATCTCTACGCCTCACCTCGCTATCTCGATATGTTGGGCGAACCTCAGCATCCCGACGAGCTTGTCCAGCATGAATGTTTGCGGCTGCGCGGATTAAAGTCCGATACCTGGACCGTGCAAAACAGAGATGAAACGGTGGACGTCGCAGTTGGAGGACGGTTTCTGCTCAACAGCGTAGGCATGATCCAACGCCTGGCAGCCCTGGACATGGGGATTGCCATATTGGCGGAGGGCATCGTTACCGATGACGTAGCCCAGGGGCGGTTACGTCGTGTGTTGCCACAGTGGGAGGCCACCCCGGTACCCGTCTATGCATTGACCGAAACCCGACTGCTGCCGGCGAAGACCCAGCGGTTCATCGACTTCCTGCGGGAGCATCTCTCCAGCATGTGACGCCTCCACATTGATCAGCGTGACGGTCGGACGATGACTGAATCGCTCAGGTGCGCGCCCACGCGTTGGCATTTCTGCGACCTCCGAATTTTTCTACCTTTAGAATCGGACTATTTCCTGGTCCAGGGCCAATTCACACCTTTGTTTCGGAAATGGCGACGTCGCTATTTCTATCCCGTCAATTAAGTCACTCATTCCGAGCTTTTAGACAATAAATCCGTCCGCGCACGCCATCAACGGAAAAGTAAATTTCTCGTTTTTAAAAAATTACATCGTTTGTTATCGGAGACTCCGCCGATATTGAGTATCCCTCTGGATTAACCAAGATTGATATGAAATTTTTCGAGACGTGCCATCGCGAACACTGCTATGGTGCGTCGGTGCGGTGACGCGCATGGTCGGGCGAGCCTCGACAAGCCCTTGAGCGGTGTGCCGCCGCTGCAATGGGCGCTTTGCATTATTCGATTGTGCTTCTCTATTTTCATTGATAGCGGAACAGCCTCAGACGAGATCTTGGACTGCGGCCAATGATGTCCGGATTTCGCGCGGAGGGGGCGTCCCTTGCCGCGATTTCACCACGCCTTCCCGGTGTCATTTATCGCGATGAATCAGACACGTTATGACGCGTTACCGGACGAGTTGCGCGTTCGACTCGACAAGGCGTCACTATCCATTGAGGTTTTAAATCCTATGGGAAAGGTGGCATGAGCAATCCGATCAAGAATATCGTTATCGTGGGCGGCGGCACCGCGGGGTGGATGACCGCCTCGTACCTCGTCCGGGCGCTCCAGCAGCAGGCGAACATTACGCTCATCGAGTCCGCGGCGATCCCGCGGATCGGCGTGGGCGAGGCGACCATCCCGAGTTTGCAGAAGGTGTTCTTCGACTTCCTCGGGATACCGGAGCGGGAGTGGATGCCCCAGGTGAACGGCGCGTTCAAGGCCGCCATCAAGTTCGTGAACTGGAGGAAGTCTCCCGCCCCCTCGCGCGACGATCATTTCTACCATTTGTTCGGCAACGTGCCGAACTGCGACGGCGTGCCGCTGACCCACTACTGGCTGCGCAAGCGCGAGCAGGGCTTCCAGCAGCCGATGGAGTACGCGTGCTACCCGCAGCCTGGGGCGCTCGACGGCAAGCTGGCGCCCTGCCTGGCCGACGGCACCCGCCAGATGTCCCACGCATGGCACTTCGACGCGCATCTGGTGGCCGACTTCCTGAAGCGCTGGGCCGTCGAACGCGGGGTGAAGCGTGTGGTCGACGAAGTCGTGGACGTTCACCTGAACGAGCGCGGCTACATCTCCAGCCTGTCCACCAAGGAGGGGCGCACGCTGGAGGCGGACCTGTTCATCGACTGCTCCGGCATGCGAGGGCTCCTGATCAATCAGGCCCTGAAGGAACCCTTCATCGACATGTCCGACCACCTGCTGTGCGACAGCGCGGTGGCCAGCGCCGTGCCCAACGACGACACGCGCGACGGGATCGAGCCGTACACCTCGGCGATCGCGATGAACTCGGGGTGGACCTGGAAGATTCCGATGCTCGGCCGGTTCGGCAGCGGCTACGTGTTCTCGAGCAAGTTCACGTCGCGCGACCAGGCTACCGCCGACTTCCTCAAACTCTGGCGCCTCTCGGACAATCAGCCGCTCAATCAGATCAAGTTCCGGGTCGGGCGCAACAGGCGGGCGTGGGTCAACAACTGCGTGTCGATCGGGCTGTCGTCGTGCTTTCTGGAGCCGCTGGAATCGACGGGCATCTACTTCATCTACGCGGCGCTTTACCAGCTCGTCAAGCACTTCCCCGACACGTCGTTCGACCCGCGGCTGAGCGACGCCTTCAACGCCGAGATCGTCTACATGTTCGACGACTGCCGGGATTTCGTCCAGGCGCACTACTTCACCACGTCGCGCGACGACACGCCGTTCTGGCTCGCGAACCGGCACGACCTGCGGCTCTCGGACGCGATCAAGGAAAAGGTTCAGCGCTACAAGGCTGGGCTGCCGCTGACCACCACGTCGTTCGACGATTCGACGTACTACGAAACCTTCGACTACGAATTCAAGAACTTCTGGTTGAACGGCAACTACTACTGCATCTTTGCCGGCTTGGGGCTGCTGCCCGACCGGTCACTGCCGCTCTTGCAGCACCGGCCGGAGTCGATCGAGAAGGCCGAGGCGATGTTCGCCAGCATCCGGCGCGAGGCCGAGCGTCTGCGCACGAGTCTGCCGACGAACTACGACTACCTGCGGTCGCTGCGTGACGGCGACGCGGGGCTGTCTCGCAGCCAGCGCGGGCCGACGCTCGCGGCGCAGGAAATCCTGTAGTGGAGCGCACCTTGGACCGGGTACACGCATTCGCGGCCACGCACGCTGCAGTGGCGGCCTGCGATCCGCTGCAGGCGCGCGCGCTCGTTCTGCAGCTGCCGGGCCTGAACCATAAAAAGGACGTGCCCGGCATCGTCGGCCTGTTGCGCGAGTTCCTCCCGGCGCGCGGCGTGCTCTCTGGCTGGGGCTTCGTCGAAGCCGCCGCCGCGATGCGGGACATCGGGTTCTTCCTCGGGTCGCTCAAGCGGCACGGGCACGAGCCCGCGGACGCGGTGCCCGGGCTCGAGCCGGTGCTGCTCGACCTGGCGCGCGCGACCGACCTGCCGCCGCGCGAGACGCTCCTGCATGTGACGGTCTGGAACCCCGCGGCAGCCGACGCGCAGCGCAGCTACACCGGCCTCCCCGACGAAGCGCACCTGCTCGAGAGCGTGCGCATCTCGATGGCGGCGCTCGAGGCGGCCATCGCGGTGACCGTCGAGCTGTCCGACGTGTCCCTGCGGTCGCCCGCATTCGCGCAAGGCTGCGACGAGCTGGCAGCCTATCTGCAGAAAATGGTCGAATCGATCGTGTACGCCTACCGCTTCATCTCGCTGCAGGTCTTCTACGACGAGCTGCGCCCTTTCTACGAACCGATTCGAATCGGAGGCCAGAGCTACCTCGGCCCCGGTGCCGTTGAGATGCCCCTCTTCGTGCTGGAGCACGTGCTGTGGGGCTCGCAATCGGACCACCAGGCTTATCGAGAATTCAAGGAGACGTACCTGCCCTACGTGCTTCCCGCATTCCGTGCGGTCTACGCCCGGTTCGCCGGGGAGCCTGCGCTCGTCGACCGCGCGCTCGGCGAGGCGCACGCGGTCGGCACGCGGGGCGAGCCCGTCCGGGCTGGGCTGGCGGCCCTCGACCGGGTGTTCGAGGTCCTGCTGCGCTTTCGGGCGCCTCACGTCAAATTGGCGGAGCGCGCGTACGAAGTCGGGCGAAGCGGCCCAAGCATCGGCAGCGGGGGGTACGCGCCCAGCATGCTCGGCGATCTACTCACGCTCACGCGTGCCGCGCGGTCCCGCATCCGCGCCGCGCTCGACGCATCCTGACGCACGCGGCCATGTGTTCCATCTCACAAGGAGAGTTTGCCCCCATGACTCAGATGAGCCCCGCGAACGGGCGCGACAGCAACCACTTCGACGTGATCATCCTCGGCTCGGGCATGTCCGGCACCCAGATGGGCGCGATCCTGGCCAAACAACAGTTTCGAGTGCTGATCATCGAGGAGTCGTCGCACCCGCGGTTCACGATCGGCGAATCGTCGATCCCCGAGACGTCTCTCATGAACCGCATCATCGCCGATCGCTACGGCATCCCGGAGCTCGACCACATCACGTCGTTCTACTCGACGCAGCGTTACGTCGCGTCGAGCACGGGCATCAAGCGCAACTTCGGCTTCGTGTTCCACAAGCCCGGCCAGGAGCACGACCCGAAGGAGTTCACGCAGTGCGTGATTCCCGAGCTGCCGTGGGGTCCGGAGAGCCATTATTACCGGCAGGACGTCGACGCCTACCTGTTGCAAGCCGCCATCAAATACGGCTGTACGGTCCGCCAGAAGACGAGCGTGACCGAATATCACGCGGACAAGGACGGCGTCGCGGTGAGCACCGCCCAGGGCGATCGGTTCACCGGCCGGTACATGATCGACTGCGGCGGGCCCCGCGCGCCGCTCGCGACCAAGTTCGGGCTCCGCGAAGAGCCGTGTCGCTTCAAGACGCACTCGCGCAGCCTCTACACGCACATGCTCGGCGTCAAGCCGTTCGACGACATCTTCAAGGTCAAGGGGCAGCGCTGGCGCTGGCACGAGGGAACCTTGCACCACATGTTCGACGGCGGCTGGCTCTGGGTGATTCCGTTCAACAACCACCCGCGGTCGACCAACAACCTGGTGAGCGTCGGCCTGCAGCTCGACCCGCGTGTCTACCCGAAAACGGACATCTCCGCGCAGCAGGAATTCGACGCGTTCCTCGCGCGGTTCCCGAGCATCGGCGCGCAGTTCCGGGACGCCGTGCCGGTGCGCGACTGGGTCAAGACCGACCGCCTGCAATTCTCGTCGAGCGCCTGCGTCGGCGACCGCTACTGCCTGATGCTGCATGCGAACGGGTTCATCGATCCGCTGTTCTCCCGGGGGCTCGAGAACACCGCGGTGACCATCCACGCGCTCGCGGCGCGCCTCATCAAGGCGCTGCGCGACGACGACTTCTCCCCCGAGCGCTTCGAGTACATCGAGCGCCTGCAGCAGAAGCTGCTGGACCACAACGACGACTTCGTCAGCTGCTGCTACACGGCGTTCAAGGACTTCCGGCTGTGGGACGCGTTCCACAGGCTGTGGGCGGTCGGCACGATCCTCGGGCAGTTCCGGCTCGTGCAAGCCCACGCGCGCTTCCGCGCGTCGCGCGACGAGGGCGACCTCGATCACCTCGACAACGACCCGCCGTACCTCGGGTACCTGTGCGCCGACATGGAGGAGTACTACCAGTTGTTCAACGACGCCAAGGCCGAGGTCGAGGCCGTGAGCGCCGGGCGCAAGCCGGCCGAGGAAGCCGCGGCGCGGATTCACGCCCTCATCGACGAACGAGAATTTGCCAAGCCGATGTTCGGCTTCGGGTACTGCATCACGGGGGACAAGCCGCAGCTCAACAACTCGAAGTACAGCCTGCTGCCGGCGATGAAGCTGATGTACTGGACGCAAACCAGCGCGCCGGCGGAGGTGAAAAAGTACTTCGACTACAACCCGATGTTCGCGCTGCTCAAGGCGTACATCACGACCCGCATCGGCCTGGCGCTGAAGTAATCGACCAACGACGACACAAAAAACGATGGACGACATTCAATTCGATCAACCGAGCGTCAAGGAGCCTCCCCAGGCCGCGTACGACGCGACCACGCGCGTGGCCGCGAGCTGGTACGTCGCGATGCGCTCGGACGACCTCAAGGACAAGCCGACGGAGTTGACGCTCTTCGGCCGTCCGTGCGTGGCGTGGCGCGGCACGACGGGGCGCGCCGTGGTGATGGACCGCCACTGCGCGCACCTCGGCGCGAACCTGGCCGACGGGCAGATCAAGGACGGATGCATCCAGTGCCCGTTTCACCACTGGCGGTATGACGAGCAGGGCCAGTGCGTTCACATCCCCGGCCACAGCCAGGCGGTGAGCCGGCTGGAGCCCGTCCCGCGCGGGGCGCGCCAGCCGACGTTGGTTACCGCCGAGCGATACGGCTACGTGTGGGTCTGGTACGGCTCCACGCAGCCGCTGCACCCGCTGCCCGAAATCGCCGCGGCCGACGTCGACAACAGCGACTTCATGCACGTGCACTTCGCGTTCGAGACGACGACGGCGGTCTTGCGGATCGTGGAAAACTTCTACGACGCGCAGCACGCGACCCCCGTGCACGCGCTCCCGATCTCGGCCTTCGAGCTCAAGCTCTTCGACGATTGGCGCCCGTGGCCGGAGGTCGAATCGCTGGCCCGGGCGGGCGCGTGGTTCGGCGCCGGGATCGACTTCACCGTGAACCGGTACTTCGGGCCCCTCGGCATGCTGTCGCGCGCGCTCGGCATGGACATGTCGCAGATGAACCTGCACTTCGATGGCTACCCCGGCGGATGCGTCATGACCGTCGCCCTGGACGGCGACGTCAAATACAAGCTGCTCCAGTGCGTGACGCCGGTGAGCGACGGCAAGAACATCATGCACATGCTCATCTCGATCAAGAAGGTGGGCGGCATCCTGCGCCGCGCGACCGACTTCGTGCTGTTCGGGCTGCAGACCAAGCAGGCCGCGGGGTACGACGTCAAGATTTGGAACGGGATGAAGCCGGACGGCGGCGGCGCGTACAGCAAGTACGACAAGCTCGTGCTCAAGTACCGCGCGTTCTACCGGGGGTGGGTCGACCGTGTCGCGGAGCCAGCCACTCGACCGCGCCGCCGCGAGTGAGCGGCGATATGTGAGTCAGTCGTTGACGCTGCCCACGCATCACCACCGATGAACGCCGAGACATGCGCTGTTTGAAGCCCTGGGCGGCGTTCTTCGCAATCCTTCACTTGATCCTGACGACGACCTTGCCCTTGGCGCGTCCTTGGGCCAGGTATTCCAGTGCATCCTTTGCTTGTTCAAACGGAAATACCTTGTCAATGACAGGATGGATACGTTCGGATTCGAGCAGTTTGCCGATCTCGGCGAGTTGAGCACCGTCGGGGCGTACGAAGAGAAACGAGTAGGTAACGTCACGCTTTTTCGCAAGACGCATGATCTTGCGGCTCATCAGGCTGAACACGAACTGCAGGACGAAGTTCAGACCGCGAGCACGGGCGAACGCTGCGTCCAGCGGCCCGATAAGAGAGACGATCTTCCCGCCCTGCTTCAGGATTCCTACCGACTTTTCAACCGCGTCGCCCCTGATCGTGCCAAGCACCACATCGTAGTCGCGCAGCACTTTCTCGAACGCTTGCTTCTTGTAGTCGATTGCTTCGTCCGCGCCGAGGCTTTTCACCAACGGGATATTGCCCGTGCTGGTATTGGTCCCCACCTTGGCGCCGAAATATTTGGCCAGCTGGATCGCGAATGTTCCAATGCCGCCGGACCCTGCGGGAATGAACACCTTCTGACCCGGCTGAAGATTGGCACGCTCCTTCAGTGCTTGCCATGAAGTGAGCCCGACCATGGGAACCGAGGCGGCCTGCACGAAGTCCAGATTGACCGGTTTCGGGGCTGCAGCGCTCTCCGGTACCACGGCAAATTCGGCGATGGATCCGCTTCCAAGGTCGAACAGACTTGCAAAAATGGCGTCGCCTTTCTTGAAGCGAGTGACGCGCCTGCCGACATCGATCACGATGCCGGCCAGATCGCTGCCCATGGTTGCGGGCAACTGGAACTTCAAGACGGGTTTGAACATGCCCGTTGGAATCATGTTGTCGATCGGGTTCACCCCCGCGGCGTGAACCTCAACCAGCAGTTCGTCGGGCTTTAGCATGGGGCGCGGAACTTCGGCAAACCCGATCTCGGGTGATTTGCCATAGCGTTTGAATGTGAGTGCTTTCATGTTGCGCTTGCTCCGACGGTGCGTTGTATTCGCGAGAAACTTCATACTCCACTGATCCACAAAGTATTCATTGCGATAGAAACTCCAGTGCCGTGGGTACGAAGTTGGCGTAATGCTGGAAGATTCCACCGTGGCCAGCGTCCTGATAAATGACGAGCTGCGCCTGGGAGATGCGGCGGGCCATATCGTGACTGAGAGCGGTGGGCACCATAATGTCGTTATCCCCATTGGCGATCAGGACAGGCATGGACAGACTGGCGAGGTCCTGTGGCGCTTGCCGGCCCCACGCCTTGATCGCCTTGAGTTGACGAAGGAAGGCGCGAGGTGCCGGCCCCTTGTCGCGGCCAGCCTTACGTTCCTTCAACCGCTTCAAGAAGGCGCTTGCCGCGCGCTGGCCGTTGGTTGTGGAGGTGAAGAACAGATACGCCTTCGGATCGCGCAGCGTGAGCAGCCCTTTGAGCATGAGCGGCCATGACACGGCACCGACCCGATCGATACCGTGACCGCCGGCGGGGCCCGTGCCAGTGAGGATGAGCTTGCGGACCAGGCCTGGCGCCTTGAGCGCCACGTCCTGCGCGACGAAGCCGCCAAGCGAGAAGCCGAGCATGTCGACTCGATCGAAACCCATTGCACGGATCAGTGCGATGGTGTCGCGCGCCATCTCGTCCACGGTCACGGGCGCGATGCCCCCGGATAAGCCAATTCCTCGATAGTCGATGGCGATAACCCGGTGTTTGTGAGCCAAGCCATCGACGATGCGCGGGTCGAAGTTGTCCAGCACGGCGCCCCAATGGTTCAGCAAAACCAAAGGAATGCCGCCGTGCGGACCCAGTTCGCGGTAGGCGAAGCGGGTTCCGGCCGCGTTGACGAACTTGTTCGGTGCCTGTGCATGCGACGTCGTCGATTGGGTGTCCGGGTTGATGCTCTGCATCGGTGACTCCTCGGGTGCTGCTTTCATATGTCGAGCATCATGCTGACGGGGAAAAAGGCAGAGCTTCAATCCGCACCGCAAGCCAGATGCTCGAGTGTGGCCTCAAGCGTCGATTCGGACAACGGCTCTTCGTCGACTGCGCACGCCAGCGTCGACGATGCGCTCGTGCGCGGCTTCCGTGGATCGGGCGGTGGGTCGTTTCATGTGACGTTCATCCGCGATCGGTTTCTGATCGCAAGCGCTTGGTGCTCACCTGCGCGCCCGCAGACGCCGCGTGCGAAACGTTCCCCAGCCGCCGCTGAAGGCAGACTTTCAGAATGTTGCAAGCCCGCCCTCGTCGGGACGCGGTTCTCCAGGCGAATCGAGTACCGTTGACATCCACGAAGCGCGTAGCGTAGTGACATGGTTGTCGGTCATCGTGGTATCCGTCGTTCCGCCGTTTGCTGCAATTGAATAGTCAGGCGCGAAGCTGATAGCGCTCGGCCGCGTGTGCTTGTCGAATGTCCGACATCAGTCCCTGGCGAGCGCCCTCCAGGGCATCCCATCGCCCGGCTACGTGCAGCGGCGGGATCGTGACCAGTTCGCGACGGTCGAACCCGATCAGTGCCGCATCGACCAACTCGCCCACTTCCATCACCTCGGGCAGCGTGTTCACGTCGACCCCGGCGCGCTCCCAGATCTCCGTGCGCGTCGCGGCCGGCAGGACGGCTTGCACGTAAACGCCCTTGGGCGACAACTCAAGATTCAGGCCCTGCGACAGGAACAGCACGAATGCCTTGGTCGCGCCGTAGATCGACATGCCGAACTCGGGCGCGAAACCCACCACCGAGCCAATGTTGACGATCGAGCCGTTACCGGACTGCACAAAGCGTGGCGCGACCGCGGCTGCAAGCCTCGTCAGCGCCGTCGTGTTGAGCGTGATCAGGCGTTCGATGCCTTCGGGGGTTTGCTGCAGGAAGCCGCCCGACTGAGCCACGCCGGCATTGTTGATCAGAATTCCTATTCGATCGTCATCGCGCAGACGCGCTTCGACTGCGGCAAGCTCCGCCGGCCGGGTCAGGTCGGCCGGCAGCACGTCGACGGCCACGCCGCTTGCTTCGCGCAGGCGCGCGGCCAGCGTATCGAGGCGCGCGTTGTCGCGCGCCACCAGCACGAGGTCATGGCCACGCCGAGCGAAGCGCTCGGCGTAGGTGGCGCCGATGCCGCTCGAGGCGCCGGTGATGAGGACTGTCGGAAGCGTGGTCATGGGTACTTTCCTTTGCAAGGGTTCTTCTGGCGGAGGCTCGATCGAGGGCACGAGCCTTAGCCGGAAATCGTCGGGTAATCGATGTAGCCCACCGCGCCGCCACCATAGAGCGTCGCCGGGTTGAGTTGCGTCAAGGGTGCGCCGTGCTTCAGGCGTTCGACCAGGTCCGGGTTGCTGATAAACGGACGGCCGAACGCGAACAAGTCGGCCCTGCCCTCAACGAGTTGAGTGGTGGCGAATTCCACGTCGTAGCCGTTGTTGGCCAGATAGGTCTGCTTGAAACGGCGGCGCAGCGCGTCGTAGTCGAATGCCGCCACATCGCGTGGGCCGCCAGTCGCGCCTTCGACCACGTGCAGATAGACGATGCCCTGCGCGCTGAGCTGTTCGGCGATGTAGTCGTACTGCGGTTGCGGAGCGCTGCACGAAATGCCGTTGGCCGGCGAAACGGGCGAGATGCGCACGCCGGTGCGCTCTGCGCCGATTTCCTTGACCACCGCGGCGACCACTTCCAGCAGCAGCCGCGCACGGTTCTCGATCGAGCCGCCGTAGTCGTCGGTCCGCTGGTTGGCGCCGTCCTTGATGAACTGCTCGAGCAGATATCCGTTCGCGCCGTGAATTTCCACGCCGTCGAAACCGGCGGCAATAGCGTTGGCCGCAGCCTGCCGAAAGTCGTTCACGATGCCCGGCAGCTCGGCGAGTTCCAGCGCGCGCGGCTCGGACACGTCGGCGAATCCATTGTTGACGAAGGTTTTCGTCTCGGCGCGGATGGCGGAAGGCGCGACCGGCGCCGTACCGCCAGGTTGCAGGTCAGTGTGCGACACGCGGCCCACATGCCAGAGCTGCACGAAGATGCGTCCGCCCTTCGCATGTACGGCGTCCGTGACCTTACGCCAGCCAGCGATCTGCTCGGGCGTGTACAGGCCGGGCGTGTCCTGATAGCCCTGCGCCTGGGCCGAAACCTGAGTGGCCTCGGTGATGATCAGGCCGGCCGACGCGCGCTGGGCGTAGTAGGTCGCGGCAAGCTCGCTGGGCACCAGCCCGGCGCCGGCACGGTTGCGGGTCAGCGGTGCCATGACGATGCGATTGGTGAGCGTCAGTGCACCGAGGGCGTACGGCTCGAAAAGCGTTTTCTCTGACATGTCGTTCCAGCGTCGGGTGGTGGGAATGGCTCAATGATGACGATCATAATCTAACCTGTCAATACTTTGATGACGACCAATATCAATGTATAGTCGGGCCATCAGACAGGAACGCGCCCACGGAGAGGAAAAGTGAAAGTCACCAAGGCACAGGCCCAGGCCAACCGGGCCCACGTTGTTGAAACAGCGTCGGCGCTGTTCAGGGAGCGCGGTTTTGATGGGGTCGGAGTGGCGGATCTGATGGGTGCAGCGGGGTTCACCCACGGCGGCTTCTACAAGCACTTCCGCTCAAAGGCCGATCTGATCGCGGAATCGGCGGCCTGCGGCATGGCGCAGACGGTTGCGCTGTCGGCTGGGGTGGACGCATCGGAATTCGTGCGACTGTATCTGGCGCGCGAGCACCGCGACTCGCGCGCAACCGGCTGCACGATGGCTGCGCTGGGCGGGGATGCCGCGCGTCAACCCGAAGCGGTCCGCGCCACCTTCGCGGACGGCATCGAAAGACTGCTGGCGGCGTTAGTCCAGGAGCGAGATTCGTCAGACGGCGCAGACTCGGCGGAGGCCCGAGCCGACTGCCTCGACATCATGGCGCATGCGGTCGGCGCGATTGTGTTGTCGCGCGCATGCCCGGATGATTCTCCACTGGCCGACGAAATTCTGACGGTATGCCGCGACAAGATTCTCGCGACACTGAGCCCGTCGGCGACAGCGCGCGAACCGGGTCGCAATCATGGTCACGACAGCGCCGCCAAGTCCAAGTGACACCGGGGGCGATGGCCGCCTGGAAGGTGGTCGACGACGATCGCCGCCCCCTCAATCGCCACCCGTTACAGAGAAATCGCCCGGCGGTAGCGGGCGATTCGCGATGGCGTGCGCCTCGGCGGGCGCAATGCCAAGCGTCTGCAGCACGATCGCGGCGGTCCGTTCCGGGAAAGCGCCGACGCCGGCCACCCGTCGCCGCGCCCCACCCTCGACCGTCCTGGCGATGTGAAGCTGCGCGGCGATTGCCGCGAGAATCGTCCCCGTCAACGCCAGAACGCTGACGAACGGATCGCGGACGACGAAGCGGCGCGCCGCGATCCCGCGCGCGCTGTCCCGCCGCAAGCGCTGCCCAAGCCCGCGGTCGAGCGCGCGCACCGAAAATCCCTCGCGCATCAGGAACCGACCCCACGTCCACTCCCGATGCGCTTGCATCAGCGTATGGCGCACGCAGACCGATACGACCTCCGCCGGATCTGACAAGCCGTCGGTCAGGCGCTCGAGCCGATCCGCGAAATCGTCGAACACCCACTCGATCAACGCGGCAAAGAGTTCGTCTTTCGATGCGAAGTGGTTGTAGAACGAGCCGAACCCGACATCGGCCGCCTCGGTGATCTCGCTGATCGCCACGTTGTCCATCCCCTTTTCCGCCATCAGCATGAACGCCGCCCGCAGCAGACGCATGCGCGTCGCCTGCTTGCGCCGCGCGCCTCGCGGAACCCGGTGCTCGGTCGCGACGGCGGCCCCGATCGGCCGCGGCGGCTCGGACGTTGGATCCATGACAGCGTCTCCCCCTTTGGAAAATTTCTGCATTCCGCAATCTTAGATTATTGGCTCATACTTGACAACATTATCAGTTATGAGTCTAATCTCGGAAATCGCTGCGCCGAGCGTGTCTGCCGGAAGGGTCCTCGGCGTGCGGTAACCGCCAGCACGGGCATTGGATGCCCGTGCGGTAGCCAGCCCGCCGCTGCGTGCTGCGGGCGCAGGCAGCGTGACCTGGCGTGCCGGCATCGGACGCTGCCACGCAAATATCGGAGTACTGATTTAACAGTGGATGCGCCGTCGGCAGCGAAGCCGGATCGCGCCCCGCCCCAGTCGGCCGGCCCACCGAGGTCGCCGGATTTTTTAGTTGGCCCCTCACTCGTCTTGGAAACATCGTGAAATCACCAAGTCTTGATGCGCGCACTTCGATGCGCCGGCTCCTGACACGCATCGCGCCGCCGGTTCAGCGGGCGCCGATCGCGCTCGCATGCTGTGCAATTCTTCTGACGGCTTGTCATTCGCATGAGGCCCCCGCGCCCGAACCGCGGTCGGTGGTCGCGCTGCCGGCTCACGCAGACAGCGGCGCATCGCAGCGCGTGCTGCCGGCGCAGGTCCAGGCGCGCTATTCGACGGCGCTGTCGTTCCGGGTCGGCGGCAAGATCGTCGAGCGGCGCGTGCGCATCGGCGACACCGTCAAGGCCGGACAGACGCTCGCGGCCCTGGATCCCGCCGATCTGCACAACACGCTGCTCAATGCCCGCGCGCAGCTCGACGCCGCCGAGCATCGGGTCGTCTACGCAAAGCAGCAACTGGAGCGCGACCGCGCGCAGGCACAGGCCGCGCTGATCGCCCCCGCGCAGCTCGAGACAACGCAGGATGCGTATACGTCGGCGGTCGCGCAGCGCGATGCCGCGCTCGCGCAGATGGCGCTCGCCGGTGATCACCTGCGCTACGCGACGCTCGTCGCGGATCACGACGGCGTCGTGACGTCCGAGGATGCCGATACCGGGCAGAACGTCGAGGCCGGGCAGGCGGTGTTTCATCTGGACTGGAGCGGCGAGCTCGACATCGTATGCGACGCCTCGGAGCGCGACCTGCGCGATCTCGCGATCGGCCGCGGCGCGCGCGTCAGCCTGACGGCGCTGCCGGGCAAAGTGTTCGATGCGCGCGTGCGCGAGGTCGCGGCCGCCGCGGATCCGCAAAGCCGCACGTGGCGGGTAAAACTGACGCTGATCGCGCCGAGCGCGGACGTGCGCTCCGGGATGACGGCCAGCGTCGCGTTCGACGGCAGCGCCGACGCCGCCGCGGACCATACGATCACGCTGCCGGCCACCGCACTCTTTCACCGCGGCGAAACGCCGGCGGTCTGGGTCGTCCGCAAGGGCAGCGACACGCTGGAACTGCGCCCGGTGTCGATCGGACGCTACGACGAACGTACGGTGTCCATCACGTCGGGGCTCGCGAGCGACGAGCGCGTCGTGATGCAAGGGGTTCATACCGTCACCGCCGGCGAACGCGTGCGCGTCGTGCCGCCGCTGCATCCGGAGGACTTCCCGTCATGAACGCGCCCGAACATCAGCATCTGCCGGACGACGCGCGAACCGACTCCGGCCCGGCCGACGACCGTCGCTTCAATCTGTCCTCATGGGCGCTCAAGCATCAGCAACTGGTGATCTTCCTGATCGGCCTTGCGACGATCTTCGGCGTGATCGGCTATACGCGCCTCGCGCAGTCCGAGGATCCGCCCTTCACGTTCCGCACGATGGTGATCCAGACCTACTGGCCTGGCGCCACCGCCCGCGAAGTCCAGGAGCAGGTCACCGACCGGATCGGCCGCCAGCTTCAGGCTGCGCCCAACGTCGACAACATCAAGAGCTACTCTCGCCCCGGCGAGTCGATGATCTTCTTCGCGATGAAGGATTCGGCGCCCGTCAATCAGGTGCCGGAAACCTGGTATCAGGTGCGCAAGAAGGTCGGCGACATCCGCGCGACGTTGCCGAAGGGCACGGTCGGCCCGTTCTTCAACGACGAATTCGGCGACGTCTATACGAATATTTACGCGCTCGAAGGCGACGGCTACTCGCCGGCGCAACTGCACGATTACGCGGACAAGCTGCGCGCGGTGCTGCTGCGCGTGCCCGGCGTCGCAAAGGTCGACTACTTCGGCGACCCCGATCAGCACGTGTTCGTCGAGATCTCGAACGCGCAGCTGACCCGGCTCGCGATCACGCCGCAACAACTCGCGCAGGCGATCGACGCGCAGAATGCCGTCGCGCCGGTCGGCACGATCACGACGACGAACGATCGCGTGTTCGTGCGTCCCACCGGCGCGTTCAAGGACATGCAGGCGCTCGCGGACATGCCGATCACCGTGAACGGCCGCACGTTCCGGCTCGGCGACGTCGCAAAGATCACGCGCGGCTACGACGATCCGCCCGTCACGCAGATGCGGACGAACGGCCACGCCGTGCTCGGGATCGGCGTGACGATGCAAAAGGGCGGCGATGTGATCGATCTCGGCAAGGCGCTCGACGCCAGGACCGCCGAACTCCAGGCAGGCCTGCCGGCCGGCGTGAAGCTGAGCGCGGTGTCGAGCATGCCGCACGCGGTCAAGCACTCGGTGGACGACTTCGTCGAGGCGGTGGGCGAAGCCGTCGCCATCGTGCTCGTGGTCAGCCTCGTGTCGCTGGGCTTGCGCACCGGGATGGTGGTCGTCATCACGATTCCGATCGTGCTGGCCGTCACCGCGCTGTGCATGCACCTGTTCGGCATCGGGCTCGACAAGGTGTCGTTGGGCACGCTGGTGCTCGCGCTCGGGCTGCTGGTGGACGACGCGATCATCGCCGTCGAAATGATGGCGGTGAAGCTCGAGCAAGGCTGGACGCGAACGCGTGCGGCGGCGTTCGCCTACACGAGCACGGCGTTCCCCATGCTCACGGGTACGCTCGTGACGGTATCGGGCTTCCTGCCGATCGCGCTCGCGAAGTCGAGCACCGGCGAATACACGCGCTCGATCTTCGAGGTGTCAGCCATTTCACTGATCGTGTCGTGGTTCGCAGCCGTCGTGCTGGTGCCGCTGCTCGGCTACCACATGCTGCCCGAGCACAAGCATCACGACGGGCATGCGCACGGGCAGGACGTGTACGACACGGGTTTCTACCGGCGTCTGTCCGGCTGGATCACGGTATGCATCGAGCGCCGCTGGGTCGTGCTCGGCGTGACCGCGGTGCTGTTCGCGATCGCGATGGCCGCCTTCACGCGCGTGCCGCAGCAGTTCTTCCCGAACTCGGAGCGCCCCGAACTGCTGGTCGACTTGCGCTTGCCGGAAGGCGCGTCGTTCGACGCGACGCTGCGCGAGGCCACGCGGCTCGAGAAGACGCTCGCCGGCCGCCCCGAAATCGATCATGTCGTCGACTTCGTCGGCACCGGTGCGCCGCGCTTCTATCTGCCGCTCGATCAACAGCTTCAGCAGCCGAACTTCGCACAGTTCGTCATCACGGCAAAGGACGTCGACGCGCGCGACCGGCTGTCGCACTGGCTCGAGTCGACGCTCGCCACCCGTTTCCCGACCGTGCGCACGCGTGTGGCGCGGCTTGAAAACGGGCCGCCGGTCGGCTTCCCGATCAAGTTCCGCGTGAGCGGCGACGACATCGCAACCGCGCGCGCCATCGCCGAGAAGGTGGCGGACAAGGTGCGCGCCGACCCGCGCACGCGCAACGTGCAGTTCGACTGGGACGAGCCGGCCGAGCGCTCGGTGTCGTTCGAAATCGAGCAGCTCAAGGCGCGCCAGCTCGGCGTGACGTCGGAAGACGTGTCGAGCTTCCTCGCGATGACGCTGTCCGGCTACACGGTCACGCAATATCGCGAGCGCGACAAGCTGATCAACGTCGACCTGCGCGCGCCGAAGAGCGAGCGCGTCGACCCGTCGAAACTCGCCGGCATCGCGATTCCGACGCCGCACGGCCCGGTGCCGCTCGGCGCGATCGGCCACGTGCGCGACACGCTCGAATACGGCGTGATCTGGGAACGCGACCGCCAGCCGACGATCACCGTGCAGGCCGACGTGCGCGGCGACGCAGCGAGCATCGGCGTCACGCGCGACATCGACGGTGCGCTGGCGACGCTGCGCGCGACGCTCCCCGCCGGCTACCGGATCGACATCGGCGGCGCGGCGGAGGAAAGCATGAAGGGCCAGACGTCCATCAACGCACAGATGCCGCTGATGATCATCGCGGTGCTGACGCTGCTGATGATTCAGCTCAAGCGCTTCTCGCGCACCTTCATCGTCGTGCTGACCGCGCCGCTCGGCCTGATCGGCGTGGTCGCCGCACTGCTGCTGTTCGGCAAGCCGTTCGGCTTCGTCGCGCTGCTCGGCGTGATCGCGATGTTCGGGATCATCATGCGCAACTCCGTGATCCTGGTCGATCAGATCGACCGGGACATCGCAGCCGGACAGCCGCGCTTCACGGCGATCGTCAGCGCGACGGTGCGGCGCTTCCGGCCGATCATGCTGACCGCCGCCGCCGCCGTGCTCGCCCTGATCCCGCTGCTGCGCTCGGGCTTCTTCGGCCCGATGGCAACGGCGCTGATGGGCGGCATCACGGTCGCGACGGGACTGACCATCTTCTTCCTGCCCGCCCTTTATGCGACGTGCTTCAAGGTGCGAGGCGACGAACGCGAGTCGACCGCCACGACCGTCGCGTCCCCGGAGACATGTCAATGAAACTTACCCGTATGACTGCGGCGCTCGCCGCGACCGCGGTGCTCGGCCTGTCCGGCTGCGCGATGGCCCCCAGCAGCACGCCGCCCGCGATGCCGTCGCCGGCTCACTACGGCGAGACGCCGCAGCCGCCGCGGACCGCCGAAGCGGCGGGCGTCGCGCAGCAATTCGACGTCGGCGCCGCGCCGGTTCCGCAATGGTGGCGGCTCTATCGCTCCGGCGCGCTCGACGCGCTGGTCGACGAAGGACTGAACGCGAATCCGACGCTTGCCGCGACCGAAAAGACGCTCGCCGCCGCGCAGCAGGAACTGCGCGCGCAGGTCGGCGCATCGACGCTGCCGTCGCTCGACGCAAATGCGCAGGTGGCCCGCACCCGCACGCCGGACATCTCCGGCACGGGCGCGCAGACGCTGCGCTACAACGTGTTCGTCGGTCAGTTGCAAGCGCATTACACGTTCGATCTGTTCGGCGCCACGCGCTACGCGAACGCGGCGAGCGCCGCACGCGTCGACGTGCGCGCTTGCGAGCTCGAGGCGGCGCGGCGCGCGCTGGCAGCCAACATCGTCGGCACCGCCCTCTCCGCTGCGACGCTCGACCGACAGATCCTGCTGACCGAGCGGCTCGTCACCATCGCGGCATCGTCCGCGCACGACGATGCGCAGCGCTACGCGCTCGGCGCGATCTCGCACGCGCAGGCGCTGGCGTCGACGCAGAGTGCGGCATCGCTCGCCGCGACGCTGCCGGCGCTACGCCAGCAGCGCGCGACCACCGTTCACGCGCTCGCGATCCTGCTCGGCCGCACGCCCGACGCCGTGCCGCCGATCCCCGCATTCGGCAGCCTGTCGCTGCCGGAGCACGTGCCCGTCGTCGTGCCGTCCGACCTGCTGAAGGCGCGCCCCGACATCCGCGCGGCCGAAGCCGCGGTAAAAGCCGCCGCGGCGGATGCGGGCGAAGCGACCGCGCAGTTGTTCCCGAGTTTGTCGCTCACGGCGACGTTGGGGCGCGGCGGCTTCAGCTGGCCGGCGCTGTTGTCGGGAGCGGGCGGGCTGTGGGCAGTCGGCGCAGGCCTGTCGCAGCCGCTCTTCCATGGCGGCGCGCTGCTGGCCCACCGGCGTGCGACGCTCGATTCGTACGACGCGGCGGTGCTTCAGTACAAGTCGGCGGTGCTGTCCGCGTTCGGTGACGTCGCGGATTCGCTCGCCGCGCTCGACAACGACGCGCAGACGCTGGCCGCGAACGAAATCGCGGCCCGGGCGGCGGGCGCGGCCTTCGACGAAACGGTGCAGCGCCGCACACTGGGCGCCGTTCCGGTGTCCGCGCAGCAGGCGAGCGAGCGGCAATATCTGACCGCGGAACTCGACGCGGTCCGTGCCGCGAGCCGGCGAATGACGGATACGGCGGCGCTCCTGCAGGCGATGGGCGAGTTGCCGCCCGACGCCCGCACGGCAGTCGCGGCCCGGCAATAACGGCTGCTTGCGTCGACGGGTTGGCCGCGCGCGCCGTTCGGCCGGCGCCGACCCGGACCTCGACGCCCGGCGCACCGCGACTACCGCGAGTACCGCGGCGCCGGGTACTCCTTTACCCCGCATGATCGATTCCCGATGAAACCCGAAAACCTGGTCGCCTGCCATGAATGCGACCTGCTGTTTTGGCGGCCGCCGCGCCTGCGCGCGCTGGCTGCACACTGCCCGAGGTGCCGTGCCCGCGTGGGCGGCAGCGCGCACGGCCGGCCGGCGCTGGACCGGCGGTGCGCGTTCGCGCTCGCCGCGCTGTTCACGCTCTTCATCGCGCAGGCCTTTCCCATCGTCGCGCTCGACGCAGCCGGCATCGCATCGCACGCGACGCTGGCCGACGCGGTGGCCGCGTTGCGCTTGCACGGGCAACCGGTCGTGGCGGCGATCGTGTTCTGCACGACGATGTTGTTCCCGCTGCTGGAACTCGCCGCGTGGCTGTACGTGCTCGTGCCGTTGCGCGCGGGCCGCGTACCGCCCTGCTTCGAGCCGGTCCTGCGCAACATGCAGCGGCTGCGGCCGTGGAGCATGGTCGAAGTGTTCCTGCTCGGCATCTTGGTCACGATCGTCAAGATGACGAGCGTCGCACACGTGATACCGGGCCCCGCGCTGTTTGCGTTCGGCGCCCTCACCGTGATGCTCGGCTTTCTCGCGTCGTTCGACCCGGGCGGCCTGTGGGAAGCGCGCGACGAAATCATCGCGCTGCGCGGCGGCGGTGCGCCCGCCGCGGTGTCGCGCCGGCGGCACGCGCCGCGATGCGCTGCACCGGTGGCGCCCGACACAGCGGACGCAATGGACGCAATGGACGCAATGGACGTTACCAGCGCGACCGGGCGCCACCGGCCGGCAAGCGTCACAGCGCGCGCCGCGGGGCTGCTCGCATGTCATACGTGCGGACGCGTGCAGCAGGCCGCCGGCGAGCGCTGCACGCGCTGCGGATCGACGCTGCACGAACGCCGCCCGCGCAGCGCCGCACGCACGGGCGCGCTCGTGATCGCGGCCGCGCTTCTTTACATTCCGGCGAACCTGCTGCCCATCATGCACGCGACCTCGCTCGGCCGCGCCGAGGACGACACCATTCTCGCGGGCGTCGCGTACTTCTGGACGTCCGGCGACTGGCCGCTCGCCGTCGTCGTGTTCGTCGCGAGCGTGCTCGTACCGATGCTCAAGCTCGCGATTCTCGCGTTGCAGGCCATTGCCGCGCATCGCGGCACGCAATGGCGCCCGTTGGAACGCGCGCGGCTCCATCGACTGGTGGAGCGGGTGGGCCGCTGGTCGATGCTCGACGTGTTCGTCGTCGCGCTGACGATCGCGCTCGTGCACTTCGGGTCGTTCGCCGAGATCACGCCCGGCCCCGGCGCGCTGGCGTTCGGCGCCGTGGTCGTACTCACCATGTGCGCGTCGATGCAGTTCGATCCGCGACTCATCTGGGACGGCGCGCAGCGCTCCGCCGCCCGCCCTCGATCCTGAACGAGCGCAAGCCCGTCGCAACTCTACGACTATTCACAAGATGCTCTCCCTCGATTTGCCTGAACCCGAGATCCGGCCGCGCAGCCGCTGGATCCCGTCCCTCGTCTGGATCGTTCCGCTCGTGTGCGCGCTGATCGGGCTGTCGCTCGTGTACCGCAGCATCGCCGCGACCGGCCCGACGATCACCGTCACGTTCGCGAACGCGGAAGGCCTCGAAGCCGGAAAGACCAAGGTCCGTTACAAGGACGTCGATATCGGCTCGGTGCAGGCCATCACGCTCACGCCCGACTTCAAGCGCGTAGTCGTGCGCATCCAGCTCACCAAGGAAGCCGCGCGGTTCGCGAACCGCGATACGCGATTCTGGGTCGTTCGGCCGCGTGTCGGCGCCACCGGAATCTCCGGGCTCGGCACGCTGCTCTCCGGCGCATACATCGGCGCGGACCTGGGCCGCTCGCCGCATGAGCAGACCGACTTCGCCGGCCTCGAGACGCCGCCCGCCGTCACCGCGGACCAGCAGGGCCGCCGCTACCTGCTGCACGGCGATTCGCTCGGCTCGATCGACATCGGCTCGCCGGTGTTCTACCGGCACCTGCAGGTCGGCCAGGTGGTCGGCTTCTCGCTCGACAAGGATGGCACGGGCGTCGACGTGCAAGCGTTCGTCAAGGCGCCGTACGACAAATACGTCGGCACCAACACGCGCTGGTGGCACGCAAGCGGCGTGGATCTGCGGCTCGATTCGAACGGCCTGAAGCTGAACACGCAGTCGCTCGCGACGGTGGTCGTCGGCGGCCTCGCGTTTCAGTCGCCGCCCGAGCAAGCCGATGCACCGCCGGCGGCCGACAACGCGTCGTTCCGGCTCGCGCCGGACGAAGCCGACGCGATGCGCGACCCCGACGGCACGCCGCTGATGGTCGTCATGCGCTTCGACCAGTCGCTGCGCGGGTTGTCGGTCGGCGCGCCGGTCGATTTGCGCGGCATCGCGCTCGGTCAGGTCACGAACATCGGGATCGAGTACAACGAGCACTCGCGCACGTTCAGCATGAAGGTCACGATGGCGCTGTATCCGTCGAGACTGAGCCGGCACAGCGACACCGCGCTGCCGGCCCCCGACACCGCCGGCGGCCACGACCTCCTCGAGCACCTGGTGCTGCAGGGGCTGCGCGGGCAGCTGCGCACCGGCAGCCTGCTCACGGGCCAGTTGTACGTGGCGCTCGACATGTTCCCGAAGGCGCCGCGCGCGAGCGTGGACGTGCGCCGCACGCCTGTCGAGCTTCCGACCGTTCCGAACACGCTCGACGAACTGCAGGTTCAGCTCGCCGACATCGCACGGAAGCTCGACAAGGTTCCATTCGACCAGATCGGCAACAGTCTGAACGGAGCGCTCGAGCATGCGAATCAGCTGTTCGGACACCTCGACGAGCAGGTCGTGCCGCAGGCGCGCGACACGCTGGCGGCGGCGCAACGCACGTTCGACGCCGCGCAGGCGACGCTGCGACAGGATTCGCCGATGCAATCGGACGTCCATGACGCGATGCAATCGCTCACGCATACGCTCCAGTCGCTCAATACGCTGGCCGACTATCTCGAGCGGCATCCGGAAGCACTGCTCTTCGGCAAGAAAGGAGAACCGAAATGACGCCGCATTCGTTTCGCACGATCCGGATGCCGATCCGCATCGCAACGTGCGTCGCGCTGGCCGTGCTCAGCGCCTGTGCATCGCCGCCCGTACGATTCCATACGCTCGGGATGGCGGATGGCGCGGGCGGCGAAACCGGCGCCTCGCGTCCCGTATGGCTGATCGACATGCAGAGCGTGCACGTCGCAGCGCCAGCGGACGGCAACCGGCTCGCGGTGCAGCGCGGCCCCGAACGGGTCGACATTCTTGAACAGGAGCGCTGGGTGTCGCCGCTCGGCGACGAGATGCGCGGCGGACTGTCGACGCGCGTCACGTCCCGGCTGAACACGATCGACGTTCACCGCGTCGCCCATCCGGATGGCACGCCGGTCTATCGGGTCGCCGTGGACGTCCAGCGTGTCGAATCGTGGCCGGCGTCGCACGTGCTGCTCGATGCGACATGGACTGTGGACCCAGGCTCCGGACAGCCGGCGCTGACGTGCCGCAGCATCGTTCGGGCCGGTGCGTCGGCGGGCTACGACGCGCTCGTCGACGCGCATCGCCATGCGCTCGACACGCTCGCGCTCGGCATCGCCGCGGGCATTCGCGCGGCGGCCACGCACGCGCCGCCGCCCGCCGGATGCCGCGCGGGAACACTCGACCGACGGATCGCGCCAGTCGCCGCCGAGCGCGGCGCGCCGGATCCGCTCGACGATTGAATCGGGCCGCGAAAACGCGCGCGGTCGGGTTGGGTTGGGCGATCGGCATCGCGCCGTGCCCTGCACGATCTAGCGACATCGTCAGGCGAAATCATCCCGACGAAAAGCGTATCGGCGCTGCGCCGTTCCCCCGCATCGATCCCGCGTTTCGCGCGGCACGGTGTTGCGCCGCTTCAATCATTTCCGCCTGCTTGGACAACCCAGGATGAAACCCGCCCGACTCACGCGCGAGCAACGCAGGCTCGACACCCGCGAACGGCTCATTGCCACCGCTCGCGCGCTATTCATCGCGAAAGGCTTTGCCGATACGAGCATCGAACATATCGCCGAGGGCGCCGGGTACACGCGCGGCGCGTTCTATGCGCACTTCGAACACAAGCGCGAGCTGTTGATCGAGATCCTTCACCGCGACCATGATCGACTGATCACGAAAGTTCGGCAGGCGGCGCCGGAGAGCGGCGGCGCCTGCAGCGCGGCCGACTACGCGGACATTGCCGCCGGCTGGGAATGTTTCCCGCTGTGGGTCGAGGTTCATCTGTACGCGCTGCGCGATGCCGCGTTTCGGCACATCGTCGACTGCCTGCACACCGAACCGGCTGCGCTACCGGAGACGGCAAGCGGCGCGGCGGGCGCCGAGCGTCGAACGCCGTCCGCGACCGGTTGGCCGGCCGCGCTCGGCATCGCGCTGCTCAGCGCCGGCGCGCGGGATGCCCGGCGCGACGATCCAGCGTAGCGTAAGAAAGGGCCACCCGGCCGGGATTCGCCCACATCCGGCACATCGCGGCCCAAGCTGCCGTGTTGCCGTTCATCCGCAACTGACCCACCCGGGTCTGGCAGGCGGGCTACGGCGCTGCGTCACTGCGCCGTCTCGGCCGCTTCCACGACCGGCAGCGGCCGGCTTGCGATCTTCTCGGCTTCCGCGCGCTTGAGCCCCAGCGTATGCAGCAGCGTTGCCGCCGTGCGCTCCGGGAAATGCTCTCCGCTGAAGCCGAGCTCCTTCAGCACATCGGCCGCCGGCGCCCCCGGCGCGACGAAGTTGAGCTCGGCCGCAATTGCGGTCAGCACCGTACCGCCAACCGAAAGGAAGCCGATGAACGGGTCGGCGACCGCGAAGCGTTTCTCGGCGATGCCGCGCTCGATGTCCCGCAGCAGGCGCTGGCCCAGGCCGAGCGTCAGGACCCGCGCCGAAAAACCCTCGCGTATCAGGAAGTGTCCCCACACCGGCTCGCGCCGCGCGCGAATCAGCGTATGCCGCACCGACACGGAAACGATTTCCGCCGGGTCGGACAAGCCGCTGGCCACGCGATCGAGCGAATCCGCGAACTCCTCGAATACCGATTCCACGAGGGTCGCGTAGATCGCTTCCTTCGATTCGAAGTGGTTGTAGAACGAGCCGAAGCCGACGTCGGCGGCCTCGGTGATTTCGTTGATGGCGACGCCTTCCATGCCCTTTTGCGCCATCAGCCTGAGCGCGGCGTCCAGCAGGCGGGCACGGGTCTCGCGCTTGCGGCGCGCGCCGCGGGGCTCGCGCTCTTCGGCGACCGCGACCGCGGGATTGGCTGCTTCCGGAGCGGAGCGCTTCGGTGTCCGGCGATTCGGTGTATTCGGCATGACGTTTCCGATCCTTGTTCGTGCGCCCAAGTATAGATTCAAATGTCTACGTTGACAAAGTTATCATTCATGACTTTAATGTCACAAAAGGCGGCTGAACGAGGCCCCGAGAACCGATCGACAAACGAATGGAGAAACGGTGGAGACACATCTGCACACGGGCGCCAGCGCGTCCATCCGCATCAATTCGCTCTCCTCGCCGGTGGGCGGGTTGCCGGCGACGCACGATGGACTGATCGAAGAATTCGGGCCAGTCGGCGCGGCAACGGGCCACGTGCCGGCCAGTCACGGTAACCGCGACGACGCGCATCGCCCACCCGCGAAATCGACGATCGCCCTCGCGACATTCATGCGCCGGCCAGACGTCTCGTGCGACGGTGCGATTGCCTGCCTGCCGTTGCGCGGACAACCCCTCGATGCGACGGCGCCCGCCTTCGCGACTGCCGTTCGACCTGCCTGACTGCCATCCGCCATGAAACTGACCACCACACAGCCGGCTCGACACCCCCACCCCACGACGAAGGCATCGGCGCTCGCCTATCTGATCTTCGATCGTCCGGACCTCCACGGGGCCGAGCACTTTCTCAACGACTTCGGTCTTCGAACGGTGCGGCGGGACGACACGCAATTGCTGCTGCGCGGAACGGGCGCCGCACACTTCTGTTATGTCGTTCGCCACGCGCCGAAGGCTCGCTTCGTCGGCTTCGGATTGCGGGTCGACAGTCGGGCCGATCTGGAGGCGCTCGCGCGCGTCCCAGGCGCGTCGAAGGTCGAGGCATCGGAGTGGCCCGGTGGCGGCCAGCGGGTGCGCCTCACCGATCCGTCAGGTTTTCGGGTGGACGCGATTGCGGGCCAGGCACGGGCCGACACGCTGCCGCATCGCACGGCGCTCCCGTTCAACTCGGTCGATACGCCCGTGCGAATCAACGCGACGCAGCGGCCGCCGGCGAGCACCCCTGAAGTCATTCGGCTCGGGCACGTCGTGCTCGAGCTTGCCGACTTCCAGGCAACCTGCGCGTGGTACACGCAGCATTTCGGGTTCATCCCCAGCGATGTCCAGGTGCTGCCGGACGGCTCCCCGGCGGTTGCATTCATGCGGCTCGATCTGGGCGACAAGCCGGCCGATCACCATACGCTCGCGCTCGCCCAGGGGTTCGTGCCGACTTATAGCCATAGCGCGTACGAACTGGTCGACGCCGATGCCGTCGGCATGGGCCAGCGCCTGCTCCGCGACAGCGGGTGGACGCACGCGTGGGGCATCGGCCGACACATTCTCGGCAGCCAGATCTTCGACTACTGGCAGGACCTTTGGGGCGACAAGCATGAACACTATTGCGACGGCGACTTGTTCACGGCTGACGAGCCGACGGGCGTGCACCCGGTGAGCCGCGAAGCGATGGCGCAGTGGGGCCCGACGATGCCGCGCAGCTTCACGAAGCCCCGGTTCACGCCGTCGAGCCTCGCGGCGCTGTTTCGCAACCTGCGCCGCAGTCCCGATCTGACGCTGAGCAAGCTGCTGACCCTGGCGAAGCTGTTCGCCTGACTCCCAACGCCTATTCGACTCACGAGAGATCCAACCATGTCACTGCTTGTCCTGCACTTCCGGCATAACGGCCGCGCGCAATGGGGTGTGGCCGCCAACGGCGCCGTCACGCCGATTCCCGGCGACTTCGAAACCACCGCGAGCTTCCTCGCGGCGAATCCGGTTGAACGACTCGCCGCGCTCGACGGATCGACGATTCCCGAAACAGATGTGGAGTGGCTGCCTCCGGTGACAGCCAACCAGCAATTCGTTTGCCAGGGCGCGAATTATCGTCAGCACATGATCGAATCGGGCATGGATCCGGACGCGAAAAAGTTCAACATGATCTTCACGAAGGCGACGAGTTGCATCGTCGCCGCCAACTCGCCGGTCGTGAAACCGCGACACGTCCGGTTTCTCGACTACGAAATCGAGCTCGGACTCGTCCTCAAACGCGACATCACGTCCCACCGGCAGATCACGGACGAGAACCTGCACGACTACGTCGCCGGCACTGTGATCGTCAACGACTATTCCGCGCGCGATGTCCAGATCCCGCAGATGCAGTTCTACAAGGGCAAGAGTTTCCGGACCTTTGGCCCGGTCGGCCCCTATCTGTGCCTGCTCGAGCGGCGTGACTTCCCGAAGCTGAAGGCGCTCGACCTGACGTTGACCGTGAACGGCGCGGTGCGTCAGCGCGACTCGACCTCGAACCTCGTCTATGGTCCGGCAGAAACGTTGACCGAGTTGTCGGGCGTGCACGACCTTCGCGCCGGCGACCTGCTCGCGACCGGCACGCCGGCCGGCTGCGCACTCAGCATCCCGTCGCCGCTCAAGCAGCGGGCCGTGGCGCTGTTTCCCGAATCCTTCAAGTGGAAGATGTTCATGAAGGTGCAGGCGGGACGCGCGCAGTACCTGAAGGCCGGAGACATCGTCGAAGCCCGGATCGCGAGCCGCGACGGAACGATCGATCTGGGCGTGCAGCGTAACAAGATCGTGGACGAAGCAGCATGAACGGCATCGCGACCCGGTACGACGTGCTGGCGATCGAAGCGAAGGGCCTTCCGCCGGATCTCCCTGCCAGCACATACGAGATGATTTGCGCCGGCGCGGCCATCGATCCGTCCGCCCCCGCGCTGTCCTTTTTTCTGACCGCCGACGCGCACCGCGACGCCGAGTGCTGGACCTATCGCGAGCTGGTTCGTGACATCACGCGCACGGCCAACCTGTTCACGCGCCTCGGCGTGAGCGCGCGTTCGGTGATCGCTTATGTCCTGCCCAATCTTCCCGAAACCCATTTCGTGATCTGGGGCGGGCAGGCGGCCGGCATCGTATGTGCGATCAATCCGTTGCTCGAAGGCGAAGCGATCGGCAATCTGCTCAAATCGGCCGGCGCGAGCGTACTCGTGACGCTCGCGCCATTTCCCGGGACCGATCTCTGGCAGAAAGTCGCGGCTATCCTTCACCAGGTCGAGTCGCTGCGGCATCTCGTGCTGGTCGATCCGGCCGATCGTGTGCAGGGCACGGCGCAAGCAGCGGCCCGCATGCTCCAGCGCGACGCGTGCCGGAAGCTGCACGGCGATGGCGGTTTGCGCGGCGCGGTGCCCGCGCATATCCAGATCCACGACTTCGGTACGGAAATGGCGCGGGAATCCGGTACGGCGCTCGACACCGCGCGCCGTATCCAACCTGGCGACATGTCCTCGTTCTTCTGTACCGGGGGAACCACAGGGTTGCCGAAAATCGCGATGCGCAGCCACGGCAACGAAGTGGCGAATGCATGGAGCGCCGGCCGGGTCTTCGGCGACAGCATCGGCCCCGGCAAGACGACTTTCTGCGGATTGCCGCTCTTTCACGTCAATGCCGCGATGGTGACCGGCCTGCTGCCTTTTTCGCGGGGCGCCCACGTCGTGCTCGGCACACCGCAAGGTTACCGAGGTGACGGTGTCGTCAAACGTTTCTGGGAAATCGTCGAACATCATCACGTCAATTTCTTCAGCGGCGTCCCGACACTTTACGCGTCGCTGCTCGACATTCCTGCCGACGGACATGTTATCGACTCGCTCGAATACGGCCTGTGCGGTGCGGCGCCGATGCCGGTCGGCGTCTTCAGGGCCTTCCAGGAAAAGACGGGCATCCGGATTCTCGAAGGCTACGGTCTGACCGAGGGAACCTGCGTGAGCAGCGTCAACCCGCCGACCGGCGAGCGCCGGCTGGGATCGATCGGGCTTCGCATCCCGTTCCAGGCGATGAAAGCTGTCGTCGTGGACGACGCGGGACGGTATCAGCGCGATTGCGCGGTGAACGAAGAAGGGCTGCTCGTCATCTCCGGGCCGAACGTTTTCACCGGCTACCTGCGTGCCGATCAGAACGGGGCGCTGTGGCTCGATCTCGGCGACGGCAAGCGCTGGCTCAACACCGGCGACCTCGGCCGCTGCGACGTCGACGGCTACTTCTGGCTGACCGGCCGCAAGAAGGAACTGATCATTCGGGGCGGGCACAACATCGACCCCGCGGCGATCGAGGAACCGCTTCATCGACATCCGGCGGTCCAGCTCGCCGCGGCAATCGGGCGTCCCGATGCGCATGCCGGTGAGCTGCCGGTCGCGTATGTTCAGCTCAAGCCGGGGATGAGCGCTACCGAGCACGATCTGACGGCGTTCATGCAACAGGAGATCGCCGAACGCGCCGCGCTGCCCAAGCACGTCCGAATCGTGGAAGCTATCCCGCTCACGGGGGTCGGCAAGATCTTCAAACCGGAACTCAAGCGCCGCGAGGCGCGTGACGCGCTGCGCGCGGCATTGGCCCAGGGCGGCGCCCCCGGTGCATCGATCGACGTCACGACCGACCAATCGGGCGGAATGTCCGTGTCGGTCGAGCTGAGCGAGCCCGGGCTCGAGCCTGCGGCGCGCGTGGTGCTGGGGCGTTTTCCGTTTGCGTTCTCGATCTCGATCGCCGCGCAGCCAACACGGTCATCCTGACCGACAGCAACAAATCTGCGGCGATGAAGGAGCGCGGCTAGCCTGGATCGCACCAACGTCGCAAGCAGATCGCCGCGCTCAATAAGGTATCCAAATTAGTTTTCATTCATGAAACGGTTCGAGACAGAGGAGACACACGATGAATTTCAGGCGGACGACGAATGTCGCAGGCGTGGCGGTTTTTATCTGCTCGGCTTTGCTTGCCGACGATGCACAGGCACAGACGGCCGGAAGCATCACGACATCGGTAGGATGGCTACACATCGCCCCACAGGGCAACGCAACGCCCCTGATCGTGCAAAGCGTCGGCGGCGTAACGGTGAATCAGGAACTGGCCGGTAGCGGCGCACATGCCAGTTCGACGGATACGCTCGGCATTACCACCGAGTACTACGTCACCGACAACTTCGGCGTCGCGATGCTGTTTGGAATGCCGCTGAAGGTAAATCTGATTGGCGACGGGACGTTGCAGAAGTACGGCACGCTCGGCACGACACGGCCGATGCCGCCCGTGATCGAACTTCGATACCACCTGTTTTCTGCAACATCGAAATTCCGGCCGTACCTGGGCATTGGCGCGAACTATACGTGGTTCACCCAGGTTCGAGCAACCAATAGCCGGTTCGTCTCCGACAGCTTCGGGCCGGGCGGCTCGGCGCGCGCGACGCTCAGCGCTTCTTGGAACCCCGTGTTCGAGATCGGGGTGAATTACGCGGTGACAAGACACTGGTCTGTCGGAACCTCCGTCAACTACATGCCGGTGAAGACCCACCTCACGTTATACGGACAGACCGCGACGGGGACGCAGATCGTTTCCAAATCGACGCTCCGGCTCAATCCCGTCAGCGTTTTCCTGAACGTCGCCTATACGTTCTGACGAGCACGCACGGATGCCAGCCCCCCGCATCGAAGCAACACAGAGGATTGAACGATGAAACGACAGGTTCTCAAGACCATTCTGTTTGCCTTGCCGAAGGTTCTGGACCTGACGGCGCGCCGCTTCCCCGCCTACCGGGAACGGCTCAAGGAGCACAATCTCGTCGCGTGGATCGGGCTCATGGATCAAAGCATGGGTCGCGTCATCGAGTTCAGGAATGGCCGCATTCGGTCGCGCGCCGGCAAGCACCCGCGGCCCGACGTGCGCATGGCCTTCAAGGATGTCGCCACCGCCCTGAAGTTTCTTTCCCCCCGCCCGGACCAAGGCGAAATCATCCATGCCGCCAAGAACTTCAAGGTCGTCACGGAGGGCGAGGACGAACTGCTGGTCTGGCTCATGCAAACCCTGAGCATGATGCGTACCGTCGGTCTGCCGATGGGCACGCCCATGCGCGACGGCACCCGACGCTACACCACCTGCACCAATGGCGGGCCGCTGTTCGTCTACGTCAAGGATGGCCGCATCGTCCGCGTGACGCCGATCGAGCTGGACGATACGGATGCGTCAAGCTGGGTGATCGAGGCACGTGGACGCCGCTTCAGCCCGCCACGGCGTGGCTTGGTCGCGCCGCACGCGCTGACGCTCAAGTCGCTGGTCTACTCCGACAAGCGCATCCTTCACCCGATGAAACGGGTCGACTTCGACCCCGACGGCGAGCGCAATCCCCAGAACCGCGGCAAGTCCGGGTATGTGCGTATCAGCTGGGACGAGGCCATGGACATCGTCGCCAACGAGATCAACCGGCAGAAGCGCGTTCACGGCCCCGGTTCCATCACGTTCCCAATGTCGTCTCATCATCAGTGGGGCAACGTGGGCTACTACCTCAGCGCGCTGACGCGCTTCGCCAACCTGATCGGCTTCACGCGAGTCGCCGCGAATCCGGACAGCTGGGAAGGCTGGTACTGGGGCGCCATGCACCATTTCGGCAACTCGATGCGCGTCGGCGTGCCCTCCGGCTATGGCGGCCTCGAGGACGCTCTCAAGGAAACCGAAATGATCGTCTTCTGGTCCTGCGACCCCGAGAGTACCAACGGGGCCTACGCGGGATTCGAGGGAACGCCACGCCGTCTGTGGGCCAAGGAACTCGGCATCGAGTTCGTTCATATCGACCCGCACTGCAATCCGACCGCGCAGCTGCTGGGCGGCCGCTGGATCCCGGTCCGGCCGCAAACCGATGCCGCGCTGGCTACCGCGATCATGTACGTATGGGCCGTGGAAGGCCTGTACGACAAGGATTACGTCGCGACGCGCACGACCGGTTTCGACGATTGGAAAGCCTACCTGCTGGGCGAAGCCGACGGTACGCCCAAGACGCCAGAGTGGCAGGAGAGCGAGACCGGCGTGCCCGCCAAGGACGTCCGCGCCCTTGCGCGCCTGTGGGGAAACAAAAAGGTTCATCTCGCCGTCGGGATGACCGGCGCGGGATTCGGTGGCGCGGGCCGCGGGGCGACCGGGGCGCAATGGGCGCGCTGCATGATCATGATGATGGCCATGCAGGGTTGGGGCAAACCGGGGGTGAATTTCGGCTGCCTCGAAATCGGCGTCCCGCACGATCTCCAGTTCTACTTCCCCGGCTACGCGGACGGCGGCATTTCAGGCGACCTGGCGTGGACCGCCAATGCGGTGGACAACTACCAGCGCATGCCGCACATCCTCACCATGAATCCTGTCAAGCAGATGGTGCCGCGACAGCAGATGCCCGATGCGATCATCAACGGTCACGCCACCGGTTATCTGTGGGACGGCATGTCCCAGGAAGCGCAGTTCGCGCCGTTCACCTACCCGATGCCCGGCTATTCACCGATCCACATGATCTATCGCTATGGCGGGTCGTCGTTCAGTACCGTGACGAATTCCGGACGCTGGACGCAGGCCTATCGGCACTCGAGCATCGAGTTCGTGGTCAATCAGTCGATCTGGATGGAAGGCGAGGCACAGTTCGCCGACATCATCCTGCCCGCGTGCACGTCGCTGGAGCGTTGGGACATCGGGGAATGGGCGAATTCGGGCGGCTACGCCCACCACGGGTATGGCACGGTCAACCATCGCATGCTGACAATGCAGCACAAGTGCATCGAGCCTTTGGGCGAGTCCCGCTCCGACTACGACATCTTCACCGCCATCCTGATTCGGTTGGGCCTGGGTGGCATTTTCACCGAAGGCTGCAGCGATCTCGACTGGGTCAAGCGCGTCTTCGACTCGTCGGATCTGCCCGATCATATTTCGTGGCGCGAATTCTGCCGCAAGGGCTACTTCGTCGTGCCGCCCGAAAAACCCGAGCTTCGCCATCCCGTGGACATGCGTTGGTATGCGGAAGACCGGAGAAAGGACCTGCCGGAACCTCATCCGCTGCCGTCACAGTTCTCGGAGAAATTCGGCAAGGGCCTGCAGACGCCAAGCGGCAAGCTGGAGTTCGTGCCCGAGTTGCTGAAGCGGCACACGGCGGACAATCCCGAGCGGCCGCCGCTCAACCGGTATATCCCCTCCTGGGAGGGCCTGCGCTCGGATCTGGCTCGGCGCTATCCGCTGCAATTGATCGCCACCCACAGCCGTTACAGCTTTCATACCCATTGTGACGGCAAGAACTCCGCGGTGAACGGCATCGACGATCATCGCGCGCTGATCGCGGGGCACCGATTCTGGCTGCTGAGGCTCAATCCGGCCGACGCCGCCGTTCGACGCATTGCCCATCGGGACCTCGTCAAGGTGCACAACGACCGCGGCGCCGTGATCTGTGCGGCCGATGTCTCGCCGCTCGTGAACGCCGGCGTGGTGAAGTCCTACGAGGCGAGCGCCGAATTTCAGTTGATCGAAATCGACGGCGAGCAAGTCGAGATTGGCGGCTGCATGAACATGCTCACCCCTGACCGGCCGCAGACCGCCGGCACCAGCAGCATGAGCCCGAATTCCTGCCTGGTGCAGGTCGAGAAATGGCGCGGTGCCGAAGCGTTCATGCTCGGTCGCGCAGCGTGAGGAATGTCAAATGAGCAAGTGGAACCTGATTATCAAGGTCGGGCGTTGCGAGAACTGCCAGAACTGCGTGATCGCCACGCGCGACGAACACGTCGGCAACGACTTTCCCGGTTACGCCGCGCCCGCCTCGGCCAACGCCGAGAGCCCCATCCGCATCCTGCGTCGCGTACAGGGCGCCGCGCATATGGTCCGGACCACTTATTTGCCGGTCATGTGCAACCACTGCGACGACGCGCCCTGCATGCGGATCGGAGGCGGCGCCATTCGCAAGCGTGCCGACGGCATCGTCATCATCGACCCGGACAAGGCACGAGGCCGAAAGGACATCGTCAAGGCCTGCCCTTACAAGGCAATCGTCTGGAACGAAGCGTTGCAACTGCCCCAGATCTGGATCTTCGATGCGCATTTGCTCGACCAGGGTTGGCCCCGCCCGCGTTGTCAGCAGTCGTGCCCCACCGATGTCTTCGAGACGGTCAAGCTCGATGACACGGCGATGGCCGAGAAGGCCCGACGGGAGGGACTCAAGGTATTGCGACCCGACCTGAGCACGAAGCCCCGCGTGTGGTACAGCGGCCTCGAGCGCTGGGAAACGTGCTTCGTCGGCGGAAGTATCAGTGTCCAGCCAGGAGACGCGGTCGAGTGTGTCGCGGATGCGGTCGTCGCGTTGTACTACGGCAATCTGCAGATCGCGGAAACGGTCTCGGACGGTTTCGGTGATTTCCGCTTCGATGGCCTCGCCAAGGGCAGCGGCGCCTACAAAGTCAAAATCCGGCATGCGCTCGGCACCGCCTGGCGCGAGTGCCGATTGGGCGAGAGCGTGTACCTCGGAGAAATCAGGCTCAGTCGGTCGAAAAGCGCCGTGGCGATCGAATGCTCGTGATCCGGGGCGGCTGAACGCCGTGGGACTTCCACAGATTTCCGGCGCGCCGCCTTACCGCGGCGCACCATCTGAACATCATCGGACAGGCGTCACTTGTCGGCCGCATACGCAGCAAACACCTTCGTCAGGTGTGCGACGAATGCTTTGACATTCGGGCTGCTGCGCCGGCTCTCCGGCCACAGCGCCGTGATCGTGGAGCGCGGTTCGACGAACTCGGTGAGGACCGGCACAAGCTCCCCGCGCTTGACGTAGGACGCGGCCACATAGGCGGGTGTAATGCCAACGCCTCCGCCGGCGACCATCACGGCGGCGACGGCATCGCTGGTATCGACGACGATGCCGGCGTCAGGTATCAGATCGAGCGATCCGTCACCGGTGACAAAATTCCAGCGATAGACCTGTCCTGAACTTTGAAAGCGGAAATTCACACAATCGTGATCCACGAGGTCGTCGGGGTGTTTGGGGACGCCGCGCCGGGCCAGATAGTCGGGGGATGCGTAGGCGCCGATATGGTGAGGCGAAAGCTGGCGCGAGATCAAGCGAGAACCGGTTAGATCTCCTACTCGAATGGCCACATCGACGCCTTCGCCGACCAGATCGACGAAATGGTCGCCCAGGCGCAGGTCGATGGACAGCTTGGGAAAGCGCTTTCGAAACGCAGGTAGCGCAGGCGCGATCAGATGAATCCCGATCGGGAGCGGCGCGGTCACTTTCAGGATGCCGGCCGGCTCGGATCGCGCCGAGACCGCGGCCTGCTCGATGGCCTCCATTTCCGCAAGCAGGCGCAACGTGCGTTCATGCAGTTCGCGCCCCTCCTGGGTCAGCGTCAATGATCGGGTGGTCCGGTTGAACAGTTTGAGCTCGAAGTGCTGCTCGAGACGCTGGATGCTCTTGCTCACCGCGGACGGTGTGACGCCGAGCGCCCGAGCGGCGGCCGAATAACTCCCTAACGAGGCCGCACGGCTGAATGCAATGAGACCCGTCAGGCGGTCCAGGCTGATTTGTTCCATGGCGGAATGATTGAAGAGAGTTTGGCGCTGGTTATCAATATCAATCGGCAAGTATAGAGTGCTGTCCAAGACGCCGCATTGGGCTGCGTCAGCCGACAGGACCTACTTTCATGACCACCGATTTCGCCGCCCGTTCACTCGATAACCAGTCCGTCCTCATCATCGGCGGAACCTCCGGCATTGGCCTTTCCGCGGCCAAACAAGCGAAGGCAGCGGGGGCGAACGTCACCGTGATCGGGTTCAACGCCGAGGGCGCCGAACGCGTCGCCGCCGAGAATGGTTTTGCGGGTTGGCGCGCCGCCGACGTGACGAAGCCTGAGACCCTCACCGCGGCGCTGGCCGACATCGCACACGTCGACCATCTCGTCCTCCTCGCTGGCACTTTCGTGGCAGGCAAGGTGCTGGAAGCGGATGTCGATTATCTGCGTCGGGCGTTCGACGAACGTGTGTGGGCAGCCGTGCACACGTTGCGCACGCTCGGCGATCGCCTGGCCGCCGATGGCTCCATCACCTTCATTTCGGGCGTGCTGGCCGACCGACCCAATGCGTACGGCACGGCCATTCTTGCGTCGGCGTCCGCCGCGATGGAAGCGCTGGCCCGGGGTTTGGTGCTTGAACTGGCGCCGCGCCGCGTCAACACCGTCTCGCCCGGCACCACCGACACGCCGCTGCTGGCCCGCACGCTCGGCGACGGCCGCGACGCGTACGTGAACGCATTGAAAGAAAAATTGCCGCTGCATCGTCTGGGTACCGCCGACGAAGTGGGCGCCGCGGTGGTGTTCCTGATGAGCAACGGTTTCATGAACGGCGAGACGATCCACGTCGACGGCGGCTCTCGTCTCGTGTGATGTGGCCTGAAAGGCTCGCGGTATTTCCACGCTGACAAGGAACAAGAAGGAGGTTTGGTGCCTACGCTGTTTGATCCCATTCGACTGGGCGCGATCGAAGCGCCCAACCGTATCCTGATGGCGCCCATGACACGTGCGCGGGGAACACGCGAGCACGTGCCCACCGCGATGATGGCGGACTACTACCGTCAGCGCGCATCCGCAGGTCTCATCATCTCGGAGGCAATCGGCATTTCCCGGCAGGGGCTGGGTTGGGCCTACGCCACCGGACTGTGGACGCCTGCCCAGGTTGCCGGCTGGCGAAAAGTGACCGACGCCGTGCACGAGGCGGGTGGTCGCATCGTTGCCCAGCTCTGGCATATGGGCCGCGTGGTGCATCCGAGCTTTCTCGATGGCGCGCAGCCTGTGTCGTCGTCCGCCACGACTGCACCGGGCCAAGCTCATACCTACGAAGGAAAGCAGTCCTACACGCCGGCGCGCGCACTGTCGACGAACGAAATTCCAGCCGTGATCGAACAATTCGCCGCCGCTGCACGTAACGCACTGCAGGCCGGCTTCGACGGCGTGCAGTTGCATGCGTCGAACGGCTATCTGATCGACCAATTCCTGCGAGACAGCGCCAACTTCCGCAACGACGCGTATGGCGGCTCGATCTCCAATCGGCTCCGGTTTCTCATCGAGGTAACCGAGGCTGTCGCGGATGTCGTGGGAGCCGATCGCACCAGCGTTCGCCTGTCTCCCAACGGCGAAACCCTGGGCGTGCGTGATAGCGATCCGTTGCCGCTGTTCATCGCGGCCGCCGACGCGCTATCGACGGTAGGGATCGCGTTCCTGGAACTGCGTGAGCCGCCACTGAACGGCAGTTTCGGCGTCGGCTATCTCGACCCGCTCGCGGCGCGGATCCACCCGGCTTTCAAAGGACCGCTGGTGCTCAACTCGGATTTCGACGCGGCCCGGGCCCAGGCGGAACTCGACGCCGGGATTGGCGATGCCGTTGCTTTCGGGCGCCCTTTCATCTCGAATCCGGATTACCCGCGCCGTCTTGCCGACGCGATTCCGCTTGCGTCGAACGACCCGACGACGTGGTTCACGCAAGGGGCGGAGGGTTACGTCGATTACCCGAGCGCGACGTCGGCTTGACGACACCTTGCGTGACAGAGTTCGAGGCCGAACGGCGCCATCGGAAACGACGCACTTGCCGATCCGGTCGCGTCCGTTGATGGCCGCTCGCGGACGCGGATTCTCACCCTCGCGGTGCTCGCGGTGGTATCCGCGGCAATCGTGCCGCGCATGTCGACATTCACATCGTCGATATCACCGTGCGAAATCCGTGGCCTTGGTCGCATTTGCTTTTGACGCCACCAATCACGAAGCCGAACTGCCGAGCGTGCCCATCACGCGGGGGGCTTTTCGCCTGCATCCCGCATTCGCGACGCATCGACCGCTCGACGCCGCCCCGGCCGCTACGGCTACATTCGCAGCAACCGTTACCTCCCTGCAACCGTACGAAAGGAAAACCATCATGTCATTCGTTACCACGCAAGACGGCGTCCAGATTTTTTACAAGGACTGGGGCCCCAAGGATGCTCAGCCGATCGTCTTCCATCACGGCTGGCCGCTCTCGTCGGACGACTGGGATGCCCAGATGTTGTTTTTCCTGTCGAACGGGTATCGCGTCATTGCCCACGACCGGCGCGGACATGGGCGCTCGGCGCAAGTCGCCGAAGGTCACGACATGGACCATTACGCAGCCGATGCGTTCGCCGTGGTCGAAGCGCTGGATCTCCGGCATGCAGTGCATATCGGTCACTCCACCGGCGGCGGCGAAGTCGCCCGCTATGTCGCGAGACACGGCGAGCCGGCCGGGCGTGTCGCCAAAGTGATACTGGTCAGCGCGGTGACACCGCTGATGCTGATGACGCAGGCCAACCCCGACGGGGTGCCGATCGAGGTATTCGACGGGTTGCGTGCCGGCACGGCGGCCAATCGCGCTCAGTTTTTTCTCGATGTGCCGAGCGGCCCGTTTTACGGATTCAATCGAACCGGCGCGAAGATCGATCAAGGCGTCATCCAGAACTGGTGGCGCCAGGCCATGATGGGCAGCGCCAACGCGCATTACGAGGGCATCAAGGCGTTCTCGGAGACGGACCAGACCGGTGATCTCAAGGCGATCAGCGTGCCGACGCTGGTGCTGCATGGCGAAGACGACCAGATCGTCCCCTATGAGAATGCCGCGCTGAAGGCCATCAAACTGCTCGCGAACGGCACATTGAAGACCTATCCGGGCTACGGCCACGGCATGCTGACGGTCAATGCCGACGTGCTCAATGCAGATCTCCTCGCTTTCGTGAAGGCTTGAAGATTCTCCTATCGATTCGCAATCCGATGTTTCAGCGTGACGAGGCCGGGGAAGCGCATTCCCGATGACGGGTCGCTTCCCGGTCGACGATGACCGACAGCCACGCGTTCGGGAAAGCGCTCAGCTACGGGGACCGTGGCCGCATTGTCGACCGATGGCCGGGTGACATCTCACCGAAGATCCGGCACGTCGTCGGCCATGTCGGAGAGCGAGCCATTGATTTTTGAGACGAACGGTCTATTATTCGCCCATGGACGTTCGAACTGATCCGCCTCGCCGCCGCGGCAGGCCACCGAAGCAGCACGAAGACCTCGTCGCGACGCGCGACATGCTGTTGCGCACCGGGCTGGAAGTGCTCACCGAGAAGGGCTTTTCGGCCACGGGGCTCGACGAGATCCTCGGGCGCGCCGGCGTGCCCAAGGGCTCGTTCTATCACTACTTCGACAGCAAGGAGGCGTTCGGCCTCGAACTGATCGATCGCTACGCGGACTTCTTCGCCCGCAAGCTGGACCGTCATTTCAGCCAGCCCGAGCCATCGCCGCTGGCACGCGTGCGCGCATTCGTCGACGATGCGCGCGACGGCATGGCGCGCCATGAATACAGCCGCGGCTGCCTGATCGGCAACCTCGGCCAGGAAATGGGCGCGCTGCCCGACAGTTTCCGTGCGCGTCTGCGCGCGACGTTCGAGGACTGGCAACGCCGGCTGGCCGCGTGCCTGGCCGCCGCCCAGCAAGCCGGCGAACTCGCCGATTCGGCAGACCCCGCCGAGCTGGCCGCATGCTTCTGGATCGGCTGGGAAGGCGCCGTGCTGCGCGCGAAGCTCGAACGCAGCGACGTGCCGCTTGCGCTGTTCGCGCAGTTTTTCTTCAATGGATTGCCTCGCAGCTGAATTTTTTTGCCATTAACTAGACGATCGGTCTAAAAAGGAGGACGGATGTTCCAGGGCATCGTGATCGACAAGGACGAAACCGGCCAGCACGCGCGGCTGCAGACGCTGGACGACGCGCAGTTGCCTGCGGGCAACGTGACGATCCGGGTCGGCTATTCGACGTTGAACTACAAGGACGGGCTGGCGATCACCGGCAAGAGCCCGGTGGTCCGCAAGTTCCCGATGGTGCCGGGCATCGATCTGGTCGGCGAGGTCGAGCACAGCACGCATCCGGATTACCGCGCGGGCGATCGCGTCGTGCTCAACGGCTGGGGCGTCGGCGAAACGCACTGGGGCGGCCTGGCCCAGAAGGCGCGCGTCGACGGCGACTGGCTGGTGCCGCTGCCGTCCGCGTTTTCGCCGCAGCAGGCGATGGCCATCGGCACGGCGGGCTACACCGCGATGCTGTGCGTGATGGCGCTGGAACGGCACGGCGTGCGCCCGGACGATGGCGAGATCGTGGTGACCGGCGCGGCAGGTGGCGTCGGCAGCGTCGCCATCGCCCTTCTCGCGCGGCTCGGCTATCGCGTCGTCGCCGTGACCGGCCGCCCGGCCGATGCCGACTACCTGCGGCAGCTCGGCGCGTCGGACATCCTCGACCGATCGCAATTCGGCGCACCGGGCAAGCCGCTGGGCAAGGAACGCTGGGCCGGCGCGGTCGACGTCGCGGGCAGTCACGTGCTCGCCAACGTGTGCGCGACCACGCGCTATCGTGGCGTGGTGACGGCCTGCGGCCTCGCCGCCGGCATGGACTTTCCCGCCACCGTCGCGCCGTTCATCCTGCGCGGCGTGACGCTCGTCGGCATCGACAGCGTGATGTGCCCGCGCGCCGAGCGGCTGGACGCATGGCGCCGGCTCGCGTCCGATCTCGATGTCGAGAAGCTGGGCGCGATCGGTCATCAGGTCGGACTGGGCAACGCCATACCGCTTGCCGAGGAACTGACCGCCGGCAAGATACGCGGCCGCATCGTCGTGGACGTCAACGCATGACGCCGGCACAGGCAACCCGTCGTTTCATTTCCGGCCGGCGGCTCGCGCGTCGCATTCGCCCGTGCCACTTTATCCAGGAGACCTCATGACCGCTGCCAACCACGCGCCCGTCAGCCGCTTTCCGGTGCCGGCGCTCGACGACCTGCCCGACGACATTCGCGAACGGATCGCCGCCGTCCAGGAAAAGTCGGGCTTCATCCCGAACGTGTTCCTCACGCTCGCGCATCGCCCGGACGAGTTTCGCGCGTTCATGGCGTACCACGACGCGCTGATGGACAAGCCGGGCAACCTCACCAAGGCCGAACGGGAAATGATCGTCGTGGCCACCAGCGCCGTGAACCAGTGCCAGTACTGCGTGATCGCGCACGGCGCGATCCTGCGCATTCGCGCGAAGGATCCGCTGATCGCCGACCAGGTCGCGACCAACTACCGCAAGGCCGACCTCACCGTCCGGCAGAAGGCGATGCTCGACTTCGCGATGAAGGTTTCGCAGACCGCGCACCTGGTGGGCGAAGCGGACTTCGACACGCTGAAGTCGCATGGCTTCACCGAAGAGGACGTCTGGGACATCGCGGCGATCTCGGCATTCTTCGGGATGTCGAATCGCCTCGCGAACGTGACGAACATGCGGCCCAACGCGGAGTTCTACGCGCTGGGGCGCTGAGCGCGTGCGCCGGCCTCGGTCGGCGCAGCACGATTCGCCGAGCCGGACGCTGGAACGGCGCGACGCCGAGACGGATGTCGCGGTGCCGACGTGCCGGCTCACGGCAAGCAGGAGCAGGTCAGCGCTCGCTTCACGCCTTCAACGTCTGCAACCCGTCCGGCAGCGTCGCGTCAGGGAACATCGTCGACAGCGTCGCGTCCCGCCACCGTGCCGCCTCCTCCGCGCGCTGCGTTTCCGCCTGCTCGCACACGAACAGCGCATCGCTGCCGAGCAGCAGACGCATCGGCACGTCGTCGCGACGCGACAGCTCGACGATCAGCGCCGCGATCCGTGCGGGATCGCCGACCTCGTGGCCGCCGTACGTACCGAGCACTTCGAGCATCTTCCCGACCGATGGCTGATAGTCGGGCAGCAGGCCGTCGACGTGGCGCTTCGCCTGCGCGGCCCATTCGGTGCGCATCCCGCCCGGCTCGAGCGTGCACACGCGCACGCCGAACGGCGCGACTTCCTTCGACAGCACGTCGCTGAACCCGCCGACCGCCCACTTCGCGGCCTGATACGCGGACAGGCCGACCGTCGCCGTGCGCCCGCCGACAGACGACACCTGGAAGATGTGGCCCGCGCGTTGCGCGCGCATCGTCGGCAGCACCGCGCGCGTCAGGTTGACCACGCCGAACAGGTTCGTTTCGATCTGGTCGCGGAAGGCGTCGGCGCCCATCTGCTCGAACGGCGCCGTATGACCGTAGCCCGCGTTGTTCACCAGCACGTCAATGCGTCCGAACGCGTCGCGGGCGGCGGCCACGGCATGCGCGGCCGCCGCTGCGTCGGTCACGTCGAGCTCGATCGGCAGCAGCCGGTCGCCGTACCGCGCTTCCAGATCGGCGAGCCGCGCCGGATCGCGCGCACCGGCCACCAGCCGGTCGCCCGCCGCCAGCACCGCTTCGGAGATCGCATGCCCCAGGCCGCGCGCGGCCCCTGTCACCAGCCAGACTTTCGACATTTCCATTTCTCCGTAAAGTTGAAACCGCCAAAATGAATGATTACTCACTCATTAATATGGGCGCTGAACCGGTCGTTTTCACCGTGCAGCGCCCTGCCTGAAACCGCCTTCCATTCGTCGCGGCGACGCCCGAACCGAACGCGCCGCCCCTCATCTCTCTACAACTCGCCGCTATCACACCGCGTGCAGCACGGCCCACAGCGCGCGAAACCCGGCTTCCCGGTACGCATCGGCCCGCGCCGGATCGCGTGCGATCGACTCCATCGCCGTTTCCGCGATCGACGTGAACAGCGCCGTGCAGAACGCATGCGCGTGGTCGGCGTCGAGCCCGCCCGCGGCGGCACGCTGCGCGCGCAGCAGCGCGGTGATCGCGCCGAAGCCTTCGGTGCCGGCCGCGCGATGCGCGTCGTCGATGCGGCCGCTCACGTCGAGCTGCCGGAGCGCGCGCTGCCCGTGCGGATCCGCGATGCCCCACGACACATAGCTGTTCCACACATGCCGCATGGCCTGCTCGGCCGGCGCATGCTCCGGAAACCCGGTGATCATCGCGTCGCGCAGGTCGGCCTTCAGGCTCAGGTACAGCGCGTTCAGCAGCGCATCCTTGGTCTCGAAATAGGTGAACACCGTGCCTTCCGCGACGCCGGCGAGCCGCGCGATGCGCGCGGTGGTCGCACTCGCGCCGTCCTCCGCGAGCGCGCGGGCGGCCGCGGCGAGGATGGCGTCGTGCTTGTCGGGACTGCGCGGTCGGGCCACGTTCGATTCCTTTAATGAGTGAGCGCTCAATCATAATCGCACCCACGGCTGGACGGCAAGCCCTGTTACATACGGGGGAACCCATCCGCAATTGGTCAAAAGCGTGCACTATTAGCGTTTTCACGTACTGGCGCGCCAACGCACCGGCGGCCGGCGCTTCGACGTTCGTTCCACGCTCACCCGTTTCAGACCGCGAACCACTCATGACGAATCAGCCCAACCAGACCGAAGCCGACCAGCCCGTCGACATGATCATCTTCGGCGGCGGCGGCGACCTGGCCGCCCGCAAGCTGTTGCCCGCGCTGTACATGGCGCACCTGCACTGCAATCTGCCGCCGCAGACGCGCATCATCGCGGTCGGCCGGCGCGACTGGGGCATCGACGGCTACCGCAAGTTCATGGACGAGCAGTCGCGCCCGTTCATCGACGAGAAGGCGTTCGACGCCGGTGCGTGGGCCCGTTTCCTCGACCTGTTCAAGTACGTGCTGATCGACGTGAACGCGCCGGAAGACTACGCGCGGCTCGCCGAAGCGGCGCGCGCCGACGCGATCCACGTGTTCTACCTGTCGACGTCGCCGGAGCTGTTCACGACGATCTGCGACAACCTGTCGGCCGCGCACCTCGTCGATGCGCGCTCGCGCGTCGTGCTCGAAAAGCCGCTCGGCCACGATCTCGCGTCGGCGCAGGCGATCAACGATGCGGTCGGCCGGCATTTCGCGGAATCGCAGATCTACCGGATCGATCATTACCTCGGCAAGGAAACCGTGCAGAACCTGATGGTGCTGCGCTTCGGCAACCCGATCTTCGGGCCGCTGTGGCAGGCGCCGAGCATCCGCAGCGTGCAGATCACGGTGGCGGAGACGGTCGGCGTCGGCAGCCGCGCAGGCTTCTACGACCATACCGGCGCGCTGCGCGACATGGTGCAGAACCACCTGCTGCAACTGCTGTGCATCGTCGCGATGGAGCCGCCGGTGTCGCTCGACCCGGACGCGGTGCGCGACGAGAAGCTGAAGGTGCTGCGCTCGCTGCGGCCGATGGCGCTGTCGGACGTCGCGCGCGATACGGTGCGCGGCCAGTACACGGCCGGCGCGGTCGACGGCCAGCCGGTCAAGGGCTATCTCGAGGAAGACAACGTACCGGCGGACAGCCACGCGGAAACCTTCGTCGCGCTGCGCGCGCACATCAACAACTGGCGCTGGGCGAACGTGCCGTTCTTCCTGCGCACCGGCAAGCGGCTGCAGCGCCGCCAGTCGGAGATCGTGATCGAGTTCGCGGACATGCCGTTCTCGATCATCCCGACCGGCCCGCGCCACTACAGCAACCGCCTCGTGATCCAGTTGCAGCCGGAAGAATCGATCCAGCTGCAGATGCTCGCGAAGGAGCCGGGCAGCGGGATGAAGATGGTGCCCGTGAGCCTGAACCTGGACCTGCAGCAGGCAATTCCGGAACGGCGCGCGGAAGCCTACGAGCGGCTGCTGATCGACGTGATCCGCGGGCGTCTCACGCACTTCATGCGCCGCGACGAGCTCGAAGCCGCGTGGTCGTGGGTCGAGCCGATCCTCAACGGCTGGAAGCAACTCGGCGACCGTCCGCGCCTCTACACGGCCGGCACGTTCGGGCCGGCGGCCTCGTCGGCGCTGCTGGCGCGGGACAGCATGTCGTGGTCCGAGGAAGCCTGACCACGGCATGACGGCAGGCCCGCGGCGCACGCGCCGTGCGGCATGCCGGATCACACGGGGCGCCGGATCGGGCGCCCGCCCCCAGCCCCCGGCCGCCTGCCACCTTCCAGCGCTCCACTGTTACAGCGGCTCCATCCACGCGGCCTTGCGCCGCGCCGGCGCCCCGCTTCCGCCGCTGCCACCGCCCAGCACCTCGATCATGTAATCGACGAACGACGCGATCCGCGACGAAATCGCGGTGTTCCGGTAATACACCGCGTTGATCGGCTGTTCGACGTCGAGCGTCTGCCGTGCGAGCACCTGCACGAGCCGGCCGGCCTCGCGATCCTGCGCGGTCATGAAATCGGACAGACAGACGACGCCCGCTCCCTCCAACGCGAGCTGCCGCAGCGTCTCGCCGCTCGACGACCAGATGCCGGGCTCGATGCGGCACGGCTCGCCGTCCGTGCCGAGGATCGGCCATACATTCAGCGATTCGGGCTGCGTGAAGCCGAGCAATGTGTGCTTGGCGAGATCCTCGACCTTGCGCGGCTGGCCGTGCGCTTCGATATACGCCGGGCTCGCAAGGATGCGCAGCCGGCTGTTGCCGATGCGCCGGCTGTGCAGCGTCGAATCCTTGAGCCGGCCGATGCGGATCGCGACGTCGGTGCGCCGCTCCAGCAGGTCGATGATCCCCTCGTTGCTGTTCAGCTCCAGTTCGACCTTCGGGAACCGTTCGCGGTAGCCGTGCACGAGCGGCACGATCACGTGCAGCATGAACGGCGTCGCGGCATCGACGCGCAATCGCCCCGACGGCATCTCGCGCCGCGCGAGCATCTGCTCCTCGGCGTTCTCGACCGATTCGATGATTGCCCGCGCATCCTGCAGGAACGCACGTCCTTCCTCGGTCAATTCGAGCCGGCGCGTGGTCCGGCGCAGCAGCGTGGTCTTCAGCTTCTCCTCGAGCCGCGCGAGCGTGCGGCTCGTGGCCGACACGGTGAGGTCGAGCTGCTGCGCGGCCGCGGTGATCGAACCGGAGTCGACCACGGCGGCAAAGGCCTGGAGTTCGTCGAGTGTGATCTTCATTGCTGGATTGTTGATCCAAAATCAAAACAATTTGGTTTATAGACCCATTTTTCCGCAAAAGTAAAGACGGCACACTGCGCTCCATCGTCACCGGACCCTGGAGCCCCCCGTCATGCCACTCGCCCTGCTTGCGCTGACCATCAGCGCGTTTGCCATCGGCACCACCGAATTCGTGATCGTCGGGCTGATCCCGACGATCGGCGCCGACCTCGGCGTCAGCCTGCCGTCGGCCGGCCTGCTCGTCAGCCTCTATGCGCTGAGCGTCGCGATCGGCGCGCCGCTTCTCACCGCGCTCACCGGCCGCGTGCCGCGCAAGACGCTGCTCGCCGCGCTGATGGCGCTGTTCACCGTCGGCAACCTCGTGGCCTGGCAGGCGCCGGGCTACGAATCGCTGATCGTCGCGCGCGTGCTCACCGGCCTCGCCCACGGTGTGTTCTTCTCGGTCGGCTCGATCATCGCAACCACGCTCGTGCCGAAGGACAAGGCCGCCAGCGCGATCGCCACGATGTTCAGCGGGATGACGGTGGCGTTCGTCGCCGGCATTCCGCTCGGCACCTTCATCGGCCAGCACTTCGGCTGGCGCGCGACGTTCCTGGTCGTCGCGCTGTTCGGCCTCGTCGCGTTCGTCGGCGCGGTCGCGTTCGTGCCGCGCGGCCTCCCGCGGACGCCGCCGGCGCCGCTCGCCCGCCAGTTCCGCGTGCTCGCCCAGCCGCGCCTGCTGCTCGTCTATGCGATGACGGCGGTCGGCTACGGCGGCTCGCTGATCGCGTTCACCTACATGGCGCCGCTGCTCGAACAGATCGCCGGCTTCACGCCGTCGCAGGTCAGCCTCGTGCTGGTCGGCTACGGCGTGTCGGTCGCGTTCGGCAACGTGTGGGGCGGAAAGCTCGCCGACCGCGTGGGCCCCGTGAAGGCGCTCAAGCGGATCTTCCTGTTGCTCGCGATCGTGCTGCTCGCGCTGACCTTCACGGTGCACGTGAAGTGGCTCGCGGTGCTGACGATGCTCGCTTGGGGCGCCGTCGCATTCGGCAACGTGCCGGGCCTGCAGGTGTACGTCGTCAAGCAGGCGCGCCACTTCGCGCCGGACGCCACCGACGTCGCGTCGGGCTTCAACATCGCCGCGTTCAACCTCGGCGTCGCGGGCGGCTCGTCGCTCGGCGGCCTGATCGTCGCGAACGTCGGCCTCGGCCATACGCCGTGGATCGCCGCCGCCGTCACGCTCGGCGCATTCGCGCTGACCGCGTTGAGCGGCCGTCTCGACCGCGGCCAGGGCTTGCCCGAACGCACGGCCGAACCCGTCGAACTCGCCCATTGAACGTCACTTTCCCGCAGGAGCGCATCAGCATGAACGTATCGACCCAACGTCCGCCGTTCGCCGGCAGGACTTTCGAAGTCCGTTACGACGGCCTCGCCGCCCTCAACGCGTATGACGAGGACGGCCTCCACATGCGCTACGAGATCACCGAAGGTGCGTACGCCGGCGCGAAGGGCGAAGTCGCGTACACGTGGCGGCACGTCGCCGGCGAGACCTACGCGATCTCGTGGCAGGAAGCCGACCGCGCAACCGTCGTGCACCTCGACGATTTCACCGCCGGCACGTCGCGCGCGTTCTTCACCGCGGCTTCGCTCGATTTCCACCGGCTCGAAGGCAGCCTGCGCGCACGCTGAACGGAGCGACCCGACCATGCCCACTTCACTCGACAAGCTCGCCAGCGGCGGCTTCAGCATCGGCATCGAACTGCCGCTCGACAACGACTGGTCGCTGGCCGGCGCCGCGAAGCGCCAGCGCGACGGCCGTCGCCCCGGCGTGCCCGACCTGGAACTTCATGCGACGCTCGCTCGACTGGCCGACACGCTCGGCTTCCGCGCACTCTGGGTGCGCGACGTGCCGGTGTACGACCCGTCGTTCGGCGACGCCGCGCAAGTATTCGAGACCTTCTCGTATCTCGGCTACCTCGCCGGCATCACGCGCGACATCCTGCTCGGCACTGCGGCCGTCGTGCTGCCGCTGCGCGAACCGCTGCTGACGCTGAAATCGGCCGCGACGATCCAGGAGCTGAGCGACGGACGCCTGCTGCTCGGCGTCGCGAGCGGCGACCGGCCGGTCGAATATCCGCTGTTCGGCCGCGACTTCGCGTCCCGCGGCGCGAATTTCCGCGACCAGATCGCGCTGCTGCGCGACGGCGCGCGCGGGCACCTGCCGCCGGGCCTGGAGGTGCTGCCGGCGGCGCGTTCGCCGGTGCCGCTGCTCGTCGCAGGCCTCGCGCAGCAGACGCCCGCATGGATCGGCGAACACATGGACGGCTGCCTCGCCTATCCGGGCACGCCGGCCGATCACCTGCAGCGCGCCGCGAACTGGCGCGCGGTGGCCGGCGACAAGCCGTACGTGAGCTTCATCCACCTCGACCTCGCGGAAGATCCGCACGAACCGCTTCAGCGGCACCGCTTCGGCGCGCGCGCCGGGCGCATCGCGCTGACGGAAGAACTCGCGGCGATGCGCGACGCGGGCGTGCGGCACATCGGCCTGCATTTGCGCCGCAATTGCCGGCCGCTCGACGAGACGATGGCCGAGATTGCCGCGGACGTGCTACCGGCGTTCCGTACGGATACCGACGCGCATACGTGCGTCGCATGAGGCCGGCCACGGCCCGCCGCGCGCCCCGGCCGGCGCCCGATCTTTGAATCTGAATCAAATATTTTTGACCTCTGAAGGCGTTTATCTCATCAGTCCGGAACGCCAGAATGACTTCCATACCGAACCCGTTCCACTTTCCCAGGAGCCCACGATGAGCAACGTTCCCGCATTCGGCCTCGGCACCTTCCGCCTGCAAGGCCAGGTCGTCATCGACTCGGTCCGCAATGGCCTCGAGCTCGGCTACCGCGCGATCGACACCGCGCAGATCTACGGCAACGAAGCCGAAGTCGGCGAAGCGATCGCCGCCTCGGGCGTGCGCCGCGAAGACCTGTTCCTCACGACCAAGATCTGGGTCGACAACTATGTGCCGGAAAAACTGGCGGCCAGCCTCGAGGAAAGCCTGCGCAAGCTGCGCACCGACACCGTCGACCTGACGCTGATTCACTGGCCGGCTCCGGGCAACGGCGTGTCGATCCAGACGTTCATGACCGCGCTCGCCGACGCGAAGGCGAAGGGCCTCACGCGCCAGATCGGCATCTCGAACTTCAACATCGAACTGACGAAGGAAGCGATCGCGGCCGTCGGCAAGGATGCGATCGCGACGAACCAGATCGAACTGAGCCCGTACCTGCAGAACCGCAAGCTGGTCGAGTTCCTGAACGGCGAAGGCATCCACGTGACGTCGTACATGACGCTCGCCTACGGCAAGGTGCTCGGCGACCCGGTGATCGGCGCGATCGCGCAACGTCACGACGCGACGCCGGCGCAAGTCGCGCTCGCGTGGGCGCTGCAGCTCGGCTACTCGGTGATTCCGTCGTCGACGAAGCGCGAGAACCTCGCCAGCAACCTGCTCGCGCGGACGCTGCGCCTGACCGACGAAGACATGGCGCAGATCGCCGCGCTCGAGCGCAACGGCCGCGAAGTCGACCCGGCCGGCCTCGCGCCGAAGTGGGACTGAACGCACCGCCCCCGTAATCGATTCGTCCGCGGCCAGCCGGCCGCGGCACCCCACAGGACATCACCATGACCCAGGACCCGCTTTTTCAACCGCTGCGATTCGGCGCGCTGACGCTGCCGAACCGTATCGTGATGCCGCCGATGACGCGTTCGCGCGCCAGCCAGCCCGGCGACGAAGCCAACGAACTGATGGCCGCGTATTACGCGCAGCGCGCGAGCGCCGGCCTGATCGTCAGCGAAGGCACCTATATCGCGCCGCTCGGCAAGGGCTACGCGTGGACGCCCGGCATCCACACGCCGTCGCAGGTCGCCGGCTGGCGCCGGGTGACGGACGCCGTGCACGCCGCGCACGGCCGCATCTTCGCGCAGCTGTGGCACGTCGGCCGGCTCAGCCATACGAGCCTGCTCGGCGGCGAGCAACCAGTGTCGTCGTCGCCGATCCAGGCGAAAGGCGTGAACGTGTTCATCGCCGGCGAGGACGGCAGCACGCCGGGCTTCGTGCAGGCGTCCGAGCCGCGCGCGCTGTCCGTCGACGAGATCCGCGAAATCGTCGATCAATACCGCGCCGCCGCCCGCAACGCGATCGAGGCCGGCTTCGACGGCGTCGAGCTGCACGGCGCGAACGGCTATCTCGTGAACCAGTTCATCGACTCGAACGCGAACACGCGCACCGACGCCTACGGCGGCTCCCTGGAAAACCGGCTGCGCTTCCTGCGCGAAGTCGTGCAGGCGCTGATCGAAGGCGCCGGCGACGCGTCGCGCGTCGGCGTCCGCCTCGCCCCGCTGACCACGCTGAACGGCTGCGTCGACGACGATCCGGAAACGACCTACCTCGCCGCCGCGAAGCTGCTCGGCGAACTCGGCATCGGCTACCTGCACATCGCGGAAGCCGACTGGGACGACGCGCCGCTGATGCCGGTCGAATTCAAGCGGCAACTGCGCGCCGCGTTCCCGGGCGTGCTGATCTACGCCGGCGCGTACACGGCCGAACGCGCCCGCGAAGCGATCGCCGCCGGCTGGGCCGACCTGATCGCATTCGGCCGCCCGTTCGTCGCGAACCCCGACCTGCCCGAGCGCCTGCGCACCGGCGCCGCGCTCGCGCCGCACGATCGCAACACGCTGTTCGGCGGCGGGGCGAAAGGCCTGATCGACTATCCGACGCTCGCGCAGGCCGCGGCCTGAGCTCGCGGCCGCAACGACTCCGGGACTGCTCATGAGAATCACGCTTCCTTCCCGCCTGGGTTTCGGCACCGCGCCGCTGGGCAACATGTACCGGGACATCCCGCACGACGAAGCGCTGGCCACCGTCGATGCGGCGTGGCATGGCGGCATCCGCTACTTCGACGCCGCGCCGCTGTATGGCGCCGGCCTCGCCGAGCTGCGTCTCGGTGAAGCGCTTGCCGGGCGTCCGCGCGACGAATATGCGCTCGGCACCAAGGTCGGCCGGCTCGTCCTCGACGAACACGAGGACGCGTCGCAACGCGATCTCGGCGAAAAAGGCGGGCTGTTCCGTCACGGCCTGCCGAACCGGATCGTCTACGACTACACCGCGGACGGCACGCTGCGCTCGATCGAGGCCAGCCTCGCACGGCTGCGCACCGACCGGCTCGACACCGTGTGGATTCACGATCCGGCCGTCGATTTTCACGGCGACGCATGGCGCGACGTGTTCGACGTCGCGATGTCGGGCGCGGCGAAGGCGCTCACGCGGCTGCGCGACGAGAAAGTCATCAAGGGCTGGGGGCTCGGCGTGAACCGCGTCGAGCCGTGCGAACTCGCACTCGAACGTTCGGATCCGGACGGCTTCCTGCTCGCCGGGCGCTATACGCTGCTCGATCACGCGGGCGCGCTCGAACGGCTGATGCCGGAAAGCGCCGCGCGCGGGCTCGGGATCATCATCGGCGGCCCGTACAACTCGGGCGTATTGGCGGGCGGCACGCATTTCGAGTACCAGCCGGCCACGCAGGCGATGCTCGATCGCGTCGCGCGGATCCGCGGGCTCTGCGAACGGTTCGGTGTCGACGTACGTGCGGTGGCCTTGCAGTTCTCGCTCGCCCATCCGGCCGTCGCGGCCGCGATCCCGGGCGCGAGCCGGCCCGAGCGCATCGACGAGAACCTGCGTCTCGCGGCCGCGCCAATCCCGGCGGCACTGTGGGCGGCGCTGAAAGCCGAACGCCTGATCGCCGCGCACGCACCGACGCCGGCCGGCGCGGATTGAAGCGGCGGACGCGGCCGCTGCGGCGCGCGGCCGTGGCGATCTCTCGCCGGCGTGCGCTTCCATGCAGCGGCTCGACACCGCGGGCGACACACCGCCGGAACCCGCGTGTTCGACCGAGCATGCGGTCGGCCACTTTCCGTATTCCGCGCGCTACGTGTTCCTGAAGTAACGCACGACGGCGGCTGCCCGAACCAGGGCGCCGCCGTCACATCCACTTGATCAGTTATCCTGCATTTTCACGGTATCGCTCCGGCTGCCGCGCGATGTCTCAGCCTCAGCGAATCCGCATCGACAGTTCGACATCGCCGCCGAACGGCACCGACAGATAGCCGTTCCGCGGCGCACGCACGTAGGCGAGATAGTCGGGGCTGTATTCGGCATTGTCCGCGACGACGAACGCGCCCGCCCGCAGCCGCGGCTCGACCCGTTCGAGAATCTCCGGATACAACGCCTTAGCGCCGTCGAGCAGCAGCAGGTCGACCGTATCCGGCAGATCGCTGGCCAGCGTGCGCAACGCATCGCCTTCCCGAATCTCCACCAGATCGGCCAGCCCGGCCGCCGCCAGATTGGCGCGCGCCCGCGCGACCTTCGACGCTTCGAACTCGCTCGTGATCACCCGGCCGCCGCCGTTGTCGCGCAGCGCGGCCGCGAGGTGCAGCGTCGAGATGCCGAACGACGTGCCGAACTCGACGATCGCACGTGCACCGCAGCCGCGCGCGAGCATGTACAGCAGCGTGCCCGTCTCGCGCGACACCGCGAGCGGATAGTCCTTCAGGCGTGCATAGAAATCGGCGTAATCGGTCTTGCTGCGCATCAGCCGCATTTGCTCGTCGTGCGACACGTTGGCGAAGTCCGGGTTCGATGCGGGCGACGATGCTTCGGCTTCGTCGAACAGGCGCGCGAGCAGCGACGCCAACGGGTCGTGAATCAGGGTGGTCATGCGAATCTCCGGTATCAGGTTGAGTGCGTCAGTACGCCCGACTAGAATATGACGAATCATTCAGGTTTTACTATTCGCATTGGCAGACCCGTCATGACCGACCGCCGCAACGCCCCGATCGCCTCGCGCAAACAGCCCAAGCAGGCCCGCTCGACCCGTCTCGTCGACGACGTGCTGCAGGCCGCTATTCAGGTTTTGGCGACCGAAGGCGCGCAGCGCTTCACGATGGCGCGCGTGGCCGAGCGCGCCGGCGTGAGTGTCGGCTCGCTGTACCAGTACTTCCCGAACAAGGCGGCCGTGCTGTTCCGGCTCCAGCACGACGAATGGCGGCAGACGTCCGAGATGCTGTGCGGGATGATGCAGGACACGCGCAAGACGCCGCCCGAGCGGCTGCGCACTGCCGTCCACGCGTTCATCCGTTCGGAATGCGACGAGGCGTCCATGCGCATCGCACTCGACGACGCCGCGCCGCTCTATCGCGACGCCCCCGAGGCGCAGGAAATGAAGGCCGAGGGCAACCGGGTCTTCAGCACGTTCATGCGCGAAATGCTGCCCGACGTGCCCGACGCCACGCATGCGCTCGCCTGCCAGCTGATCATGACGACGCTCACCACGGGCGGCAAGGCGTTCTCCGAAACGGAGCGCACGCCTGCGGAAATCGACGCCTATTCGAACGCGATGGCCGACATGTTCTGTGTGTACCTCGCGCATCTCGCGCAGGATTGACGGACAACGTGCCATGACCAGCGCCAGCGCGGCATGCGCGCGGCACCGGCATCCGGATGCGCGTCGCGCGCGGCCGCTTTGACGCGCCGGCCCGGCCTCGACGAAAGACATCCGTAAGCCTCGATGCATCACCCGGCCCCCGCCCTGCCCGCCGCCCCTGCATTCAAATAATCGCCTTAACGGATTCGAACTAGGCGTATACACGCGTTCCGCGACGACGAAGCCCCGTTGCACGCCGATATAAGCGCTGCGACATGCGCTGCATGCTCTTCCCCCAATGGGACGTGATGGGCCGTTCGCCTAACCTTCGCTACGGCAAAGCACACGTGACGGGGTCGACCCGCCACCGTCGTACGACACGACACACTCGCGCCCGCTTCGACGCGCGTACGACGACACGGCGCACACGTCATGCGTCACGCGTCATGCGTCCCCACGACGTTGCCGACAATTTCAACCAGATACGAGACACCCTGACGACGGTCCGCTACAGGCCGTTTCAGCATGCTGATAAAGGAGCAAGCTCATGAGTGATACCCCGGTGCAGCCGACGGTCGGCGTCGGTGCGGAACAACCCGACTTCGGCACCAAGGGAGCCATCGACCGGTACTTCGACATTTCGTCGCGCGGCAGCACGCAGCGTCGCGAAATCGTCGCGGGCGTGACCACCTTCCTCGCGATGGTCTATTCCGTGTTCGTCGTGCCCGGGATGTTCGGCAAGGCCGGCTTCGATACGAGCGCGGTATTCGTCGCGGTCTGTCTCACCACCGCCTTCGGTTCGCTGCTGATGGGCCTGTGGGCGAAGCTGCCGATCGCGATCGGCTGCGCGATTTCGCTGACGGCGTTCACCGCGTTCGGTCTCGTGCTCGGCAAGGGCCTGCCGCCCACGGTCGCGCTCGGCGCCGTGTTCCTGATGGGCGTCGTGTTCACGGGCATCTCGGTCACCGGCGTGCGTTCGTGGATCCTGCGCAACCTGCCCGCGGGCGTCGCGCACGGCACCGGGATCGGCATCGGCCTGTTCCTGCTGCTGATCGCGTCGAACGACGTCGGCCTCGTGATCAGGAACCCGGGCGCCGGCCTGCCGGTCTCGCTCGGCCAGATCACCGCGTTCCCGGTGATCATGTCGGTCGTCGGCCTCGCCGCGATCTTCGGGCTCGAGAAGCGCCGCGTGCCGGGCGGCATCCTGCTCGTCGTGGTCGCGATCTCGCTGATCGGCCTCCTGTTCGACCCGGCCGTGAAATACCGCGGCGTCTTCGCGCTGCCGTCGCTGAGCGCGCCGGGCCACGCATCGCTGATCGGCGCGATGGACATCAAGGGCGCGCTGTCGATGGCCGTGCTGCCGAGCGTGCTGGCGCTCGTGATGACCGCCGTGTTCGACGCGACCGGCACGATCCGCGCGGTCGCCGGCCAGGCGGGCCAGCTCGACGAGAACGGCCGCATCATCAACGGCGGCCGCGCGTTGACCGCCGATTCGATCAGCTCGATCTTCTCGGGCTTCCTCGGCGGTGCGCCGGCCGCGGCCTACATCGAGTCGAGCGTCGGCGTGGCCGCCGGCGCGAAGACGGGCCTCGCGGCCGCGGTGGTCGGCCTGCTGTTCCTGGTCGTGATGTTCTTCTCGCCGCTCGCGGGCCTCGTGCCGTCGTACGCCACCGCACCCGCGCTGATGTATGTCGGCCTGCTGATGCTCGGCAGCGTGAGCAAGCTGCACATGGACGACATGGTCGACGCGATGTCGGGCCTCGTGTGCGCGGTGTTCATCGTGCTGACCGCGAACATCGTGACGGGCATCATGCTCGGCTTCTCGACGCTCGTGATCGGCCGCATCGCCAGCGGCGAATTCCGCAAGCTCAACGTCGGCACCGTGCTCATCGCGGCCGTGCTCGTCACGTTCTACCTCGGCGGCTGGGCGATCTGAGCGCGGCTCATGCGCGACGCTGCCTGCGCAAAGCGCGCCGCGCGGCGGGACGACACGGTCTCCTCCCACCATCGTCGTTGATGGTCTGCCGGCCTGGAAACGCAAGTTTCCAGGCTTTTTTTGCGGGTGCGCCACGGGGTTGCGCCGTGCCGGCCGGCAGGGAGCGGCGTGCGTCGTGTCCCTTCATGAATCCGCACGCGGTGCTACGATCGCGCTTTGTCCTCCGGAACCGTCTTGACGTCCTCCGCCGCCTAAAGGCGGCGGATTCCCACTACTGGCGATGCACGTCCGCATCGGAGAATGTTCAGCGCAGCATTGGTATCTCGATCATGCTCGACACCACATTCACTGCAGGCCCACTCTCTCATTCGCAGCCCCGCGATACCTTTCGGCCGCGTCGTGCTGTCTTTCGATCCGCACGACGAACAGGACTGGGTAGAACCGCCTTCGTCCACTTCCTCGAACGTGGCCCCGTGCGCGATCGCTTTGTAACGGAGCTTGTTTCGGAAGGACGACCAGGACGCGTCGTAGACGCTCTTCGCCATCCTGGTTCTGGCAAGTTTGACGGCAGACACGTTGCCGACCGCGATGTAATCGAACCGCCGCACCAGATCGAGCGCGAGCTTGTGCTGGAAATCAGCACGTGCATTCGTCACCTTGGCGTGCAGCTTCGCGATATGGCGTTTGTGCTTGCGCGCCCGTTGAGCTTTCGCCAGCTTCTCCGCCGCGCGGCGGCCGAATTGGTCATTGGGCAGCTTCTCGCCGGTCGAAAGTGTGGCGAAGTCTTTCAGACCGAGATCGATGCCGACACCCGAACGGATCGGGCGGGCCTGAACATCGGGCATCTCGATCGCGATGTTGAGAAACCAGTTGCCCCGCGCATCCTGCGCAAAGTTGGTTCCGTCCTTGATCTTGCCTTCGGGAAGCGGTCGGCTATTGAACACACGGAAAGTATTGCCGGCGAAGCGGAACGCGTCACCCTCGCGCTTCAGGTCACGCCCCTTCAGCGGCACCCAGCCAAGAGATTTCCTGCCGCGATAGCGCAGGTAGGGCCGACGGTGCTGACTGCGCGACTTCGCATATTGCTCGCACGTCGCGTTGATCGTGCCGGAGTGGATGCCGAGTTCCTTGCTACTCCCCGTCGTCAGCACGTTCAGATCGAATCCCGTCGGCCATTTCTTGCTCCACTTGAGCGCGTGCTTCTGCGTGTCATTGCAGAAGTTCCAGACGTAGTTCACCGCACGGCTCTGCTTGTTGAGCAGTCCGTTGAGCGACTTCACGCGGTAGCGGTAGACAAGAATCATGCCGGTGATCCTAACCCGTGGAAGAAGCTGCCTGTCAACAGCAATCCTTTCCTTCCCGCCATCCGCCCCGAAGGAAGTCCCCTTGGGGGAAATGGCGGGGTTTCTCGGAGCAACTGATGAATCCGTTCGGCATCGTCTCCGAATCAGACACGCGGACCGCGGCGCACAAGCCGCCGTTCATCCCGTCGTTCGGCTTCGTCGAGGTTCATGAATCGCGGCCGATCGACGCGCCGCCGTCGCGCATCATCGACGCCGTCGCCACGCTCGACATGCGGGCCGATCCGGTCATCGACGCGCTGCTGGCCGTGCGCGAAACGCCGGCGGCCGTCGCCCGCGTGCTGCGCAATCGTGCGCCCCAAGCCGCGCGCGAGCGCTTCGGCTTCGACTCCTTCACGCTGCTGCATCGCGACGACACGTCGCTGTCGCTCGGCCTCGTCGGGCGCTTCTGGCACCCGACGCCCGACGTGCGGACGATCGCCGACGCAGCGGCCTTCATGCGGCACGACGATCCGCACGACGCGAAGCTGGTGCTGCGCTTCGAGGTGATCGGACTGCGCTCCGGCGCGCGCCTGCTGCGCACCGAAACCTTCGTGCATTGTCCGAGCGCGCGCACGCGGCTGCTGTTCCTGCCGTACTGGCTCGCGATCCGGCTGGGAAGCGGCTGGATCCGGCGGCGCACGCTGGCAGCGGTCGAGACGGCGCTCGCGTAGACCCACCGCGTCAGAACGGCTTGATCACGACCAGCCCGACGACGATCGCCGCGGCGACCACGACCGCGCCCGCCGCCTGCCCGAGCCACGGCGCGGGCACGACGACGAGATCGTCGCGCGCCATGCGCCGCAGCGAGCCGGCCAGCATCCCGTGCAGCGCCGACAGCGCGGTGACGACGACCAGTTTCACCGACAGCCACGCGGCGCCGAACCAGTGACCGTTCAGCGCGATCGCGACCCCCGTGATCCAGACGAGCGCGAGCGCGGGCGCCGTCACCGTACGATCCCAGCCCCGCACCGCACGATGCACGGCCAGGTTGGCGATACGAACGCCGACGGACAGCATCAACAGCCCGCCGACGAACGTGACGACGGCGGCCACATGCACGGCCTTCAGCACCAGGTAGATCATTGCGCATGCCGCCTGCGCGCGATCCATCCGGCGCTCGCCAGCCCCGCGAACGGCACGACGGCCGACAGCACGAGCCGCGCGACCTCGCCCTTGCTCCACAGCCCGCTCGACGCGGTGCCGACGACCGCCCACACGTACATCGCGAACGCGATGCCGTGAACCGGGCCCATGACCGATACCGCGACCGGATACCCGGCCAGATGCTTGAGCGGCACGGCCACGCATACCAGCACGACAAGCGTGGTCGCTTCCAGCAACGACAGGTATTGCAGGTGGCGCAACGCGTTGCGATCGTCTTGTTTCATCGACAGGCCTCCAGGTGGGTCCGCCGCGATTGTCGCGCGTGGCGCGGGTGCGAGCCATTGGCTAGAATGACATCTTTCAACGGATTCTGGCCACGGGCCGCGAACGCCATGCATACGCTCGCCGTGCTCGCTTTGCCCGATGTCGTCCCGTTCGATCTGGGCGTGGCGTGCGACACGTTCGCGCGCGTGCGCTCGCCCGACGTCGCGCAGGCATACCGCGTGCGCGTGTGCAGCGAGCATCCGCGCGTCGCGGGCGAGCTGTTCGAACTGCGCCCACCGTTTCGTCTCGATGCACTTGCCGATGCCGACACGATCGTCGTCCCCGGCACGTCCGTGCCGCTCGCGCCCACGTCGCGCCGCGCGATCGCGGCACTGCGCGCGGCCGCCGCGCGCGGTTGCCGGATCGCGTCGATCTGCAGCGGCGCGTTCGTGCTCGCGGAAGCCGGGCTGCTCGACGGCCTGCGCGCGACGACGCACTGGCTCGCGGCCGCCGAACTCGCGCGCCGCTACCCGAACGTCGAGGTCGACCCGAACGTGCTGTTCGTCGACAACGGGCAGATCCTGACGTCGGCAGGCGCCGCGGCCGGCCTCGATCTGTGCCTGCACATGATCCAGGCCGACTACGGCGCGGCGGTCGCCGTCGATGCCGCGCGCTGCGCGGTGGCGCCGCGCGTGCGCGAAGGCGGGCAGGCGCAGTTCATCGCGCCCGAATGGCCGGCCGGCAGCGACGGGCTGCAGGGCCTGATGGACTGGCTGCAGGCGAACCTGCGCAAGCCGCTGACGCTCGACGCGATGGCCCGCCACGCATCGACGAGCGTGCGCACGCTGACGCGGCGCTTTCAGGCGCACACGGGCACGTCGCCGCGGCAATGGCTGCAGACCGCACGCGTCAGGCATGCGCAGCAGTTGCTGGAGATGACGGAGCTGTCGATCGAGCACGTGGCGACGGAAGCCGGGTTCGGTTCGGTCACCGCGTTTCGCGAGCGCTTCGCCCGCATCGTCGGCACGTCGCCGCAGCGCTATCGCCAGGCGTTCCGCGCGCGCGCCGGCGCGTGACGTTCATCAGGAACGCGACCTGACGCCGCCCCCTTTCGCGCCAACCGGACCGATCGATGACCCGCATCCGAAACCACCTGAACATCGCGCAGCTCCAGGCGTTCGTCTCCGCCGCGCATCACAAGAGCCTGCGCGCCGCCGCGCGCGAGCTCGGCGTCACCCAGCCCGCGATCACGCATACGATCCGCGAACTCGAAACGGCGCTGAACGCGGAACTGCTCGTGCGCAGCGTGCGCGGCGTCGAATTGACCGCGTGCGGCCATGCGCTGCTGCCGCGTGCCGAGCAACTGCTCGGCGACATGCGCCGCACCGTCGAGGCCGTCGAGCAGGTGAAAGGGGAAATGTCCGGGCGCGTCGCGGTCGGCACGATGCCGTCGATCGCGCTGACCGCGCTGCCGCACGCGGTCACCGCGTTCCGCCGGTCGATGCCGAACGTCAGCCTGCATCTCGAGGAAGTGACGGTGCCCGACGCGCTCGCGCAACTGCGCAACGGCACGCTCGACATCGCTGCGATGCACCATGTGCCCGCGCTCGATCGCGATTTCACGCAGGTGCCGCTACTGTCGACCGAATTCACCGTCGTGATGCGCGAAGGCCACCCGCTTGCCCGCGCGCGCCGGTTAGAGGAATTACTCGACGCCGAGTGGATCGTCACGGTCGGCGCCGAGCAGTTCCCGCACAGCGTGATGAGCGCGATGTTCGACGCGCGCGGGCTGCCGCTGCCGAAGCGCCTGCTGCGCTCGCCGATGTCGTTCGCGGTGACGCTGGGGCTCGTCGCGCGCTCCGACGTGATCGGCTGTTTCACGCGCCCGCTGGCCGCAATGGTGGCGCCGCTCGGCATCCGCACGGCCGAGCTCGACGAAAGCATGCCGCGCTTCGACCTGTCGATCATCGCGCGCCGCGACCTGCTTCCGACGCCCGCCGTATCGGAATTCGTCAGTTGCCTGCAGCGCGCGGTCAACGAAACGCTCGGTTGAACCGTTCCTTGGTCTGAAACGGTCGCGCGGCGCATGCGCGGGCGTCGGTTCCGGTATCGGGGCTTGTCCTAGGCGCCCTCCCGGTATTTTGTCTTGATAATCTTGCGCACGTCGCGCGCCCGCATCGGGCAGGCGAAACGGACAGTCCGACGCGAAACCGCGCCGGATGAAGGCTTACGGCGCGGCACAACCGCGCACCCATCGAACAAAACGAGGAGTGACCGAGTGAAGAAGATTCTTGCGGCTGTGACCGTGGCCGTGCTCGCCGTTTCGGCCGGCACCGCATACGCGAAGGACTGGACGACCGTGCGCTTCGGCGTCGACGCAAGCTACCCGCCTTTCGAGTCGAAAGGAGCTGACGGCAAGGTGGTCGGCTTCGACGTCGATCTCGGCAACGAGATCTGCCGCCGCATGAACGCGAAGTGCGTGTGGATCGAAAACGACTTCGACGGAATGATCCCGGCACTGAAGGCACGTAAGTTCGACGGCGTCCTGTCGTCGATGTCGATGACGCCGGCGCGCCAGGAACAGATCGCGTTCTCCGAGAAGCTGTTCAACACGCCGACGCGCCTCGTCGCGAAGAAGGGCTCGGGCCTGATGCCGACCGCCGAATCGCTGAAGGGCAAGTCGATCGGTGTCGAGCAGGGCACGATCCAGGAAACCTATGCGAAGACGTACTGGGCCGCGAAGGGCGTGAAGGTCGTGCCTTACCAGAACCAAGACCAGGTCTATGCCGACCTGATCGCGGGCCGTCTGGACGGCGCGCTGCAGGACGCGGTGCAGGCCGAGATCGGCTTCCTGAAGACGCCGCGCGGCGCCAACTTCGATTTCGCCGGCAAGGACATCGACGATCCGAAGACGCTCGGCAACGGCGCGGGCATCGGCCTGCGCAAGGAAGACACCGACCTGAAGGCGAAGATCGACAGCGCGATCACCGGCATGCGCAAGGACGGCACGTACCAGAAGATCGCGAAGAAGTACTTCGATTTCGACGTGTACGGCAAGTAATACCGCGTAAAAGCGCGCTTCTCATCCGCGCAGACGGGCTCCGCAAGGAGCCCGTTTTTTTGCGCGCGTGCGATCGAACGGTGCGTACAACGCGTGCGCGCTGGGTTGCCGAGCCGTTATTTTTTACGCGCCAACCCGATGATTCGCAAAGGGAAACGATGGGCCCGGCGCGTGGTTTGATAGGTTCGCGGAAGGCAACGTACAATCGATCTTCCACGCATACGGATCACTCGCGGCTGCGCCGCCCTCCCCTCATCATGCAAACGCAGACCCATCCGCTGATTTCCCCCGCCGTCGGCACCGAACGCCAGATCACAAGCTTCCACTACGGCCCGCGCGGCGGCAAGAAGGTCTACATCCAGTCGTCGCTGCACGCGGACGAACTGCCCGGCATGCTGGTCGCCGCGCTGCTGCGCCGCAAGATCGCCGCGCTCGAGACGGCCGGCAAGCTGCGCGGCGAAGTGGTCATCGTCCCGGTGCCGAACCCGATCGGCCTGTCGCAGCACGTGTTCGGCGATCACCTCGGCCGCTTCGAGCTCGGCTCGATGCAGAACTTCAACCGCAATTTCTACGATCTCGCGGCGCTCGTGCTGCCGCGCATGGAAGGCCGCCTGACGCACGACGCGCAGCGCAACCTCGCCGCGGTACGCGCCGCGATGCGCGAGGCGCTCGACGAGCAGAAGCCGCGCACCGAGCTGGACTCACAGCGCCTCGCGCTGCAGAAGCTGTCGTTCGACGCCGACATCGTGCTCGACCTGCATTGCGACAGCGACGCGGTGCTGCACCTCTACACGAACCCCGATCTGTGGGAAGACGTCGAGCCGCTCGCGCGCTACCTGGATGCGCAGGCGTCGCTGCTCGCGCTGAATTCGGTCGGCAATCCGTTCGACGAGATCCACAGCTTCTGCTGGTCGGATCTGCGCAACCGCTTCGGCGATCGTTTCCCGATCCCGAACGGCGCGATTTCCGTCACGGTCGAACTGCGCAGCGAGCGCGACGTGTCGTACGAGTTTGCCGAGAAGGACGCGCAGGCGATCGTCGAATACCTGACGGAACGCGGCGTCATCGACGGCACGCCCGCGCCGCTGCCGCCGCTCTCGCATCCGGCCACGCCGCTCGCGGGCACCGATCCGCTCGTGGCACCGGTGTCGGGCGTGATCGTGTTCCGCACGCCGGTGGGCGCGTGGATCGAGGCCGGCCAGGAAGTGGCCGACATCGTCGATCCGCTGACCGATCGCGTGATCACGCTGAAGAGCAGCGTGTCGGGCGTGCTGTACGCGCGCCAGATCGTGCGCTTCGCGACGGCCGGGATGGAAGTCGCGCGCATCGCCGGCGCGACGCCGATCCGCACCGGGTCGCTGCTGTCGGCCTGAGCGGCCTCAGCGGCTTGGGCCGCGAGCCCGCGCGCCGCGTCGCGTCGCGGCGCGCGCCAACGACATCGCCCGCTTGCGCGGGCGATGTGCTTTTCGGCCCAGCGGGAGGCCCCGCGGGAGGCCCGGCGCGGCAGCCGGGCGGCGGCTTGCTTGCGTCGCCGCTCAGAACGCCGGCACGATCGCGCCGCCGAACTGCCGGTCGATGAACTTGCGCACGTCGTCCGACTCATAGGCCGCGACGAGCTTCTTCACCCACGGCTTGTCCTTGTCCTGCGCGCGCACCGCGATCAGGTTCGCGTACGGCCCGCGCAGATCCTCGATCGCGATCGCATCCTTCACCGGCGTGAGCCCGGCCTTCACCGCGTAGTCGGTGTTGATCGACGCGGCGTCGAGGTCCGGCAGTGCGCGCGGCAGTTGCGCGGAATCAAGCTCGACGATCTTGATCTTCTTCGGATTCTCGGCGACGTCGAGCGGTGTCGCGTTCACGCCGTTCGTGCCGACACCCGCCTTCAGCTTGATCACGCCGTACTTTTGCAGCAGCAACAGCGCGCGGTTGCCGTTCGACGGATCGTTCTGGATCCCGACCTTCGCGCCGGCCGGCAAATCCTTCAGCGACTTGAGCTTCTTCGAATAGAAGCCCATCGGCGCGGTGTAGGTCAGCCCGACGTTGACGATCTTGTAGCCGCGTTGCTTGATCTGGCTGTCGAGAAACGGCTGGTGCTGGAAGCCGTTCGCATCGAGGTCGCCCGCGTCGAGCGCCGCGTTCGGCTGCACGTAATCGTTGAATTCGATGACCTTGATCGCGAGGCCTTCGCGTGCGGCGACTTTCGTCACCTCGGTCCAGATCTGCGCGTCGGGGCCGCTCATCGTGCCGATCTTCAGCGTCTGCGGATCGGCGTGCGCGCCGGGCGCGGCAAAGGCCAGCGCCGCGGCAAGCGCGCCGAGGCCGGTCAGGATCGAACGTCGCATGGTGTCCTCTTGTCCCGTGGGGTTGTCGAAGCGCGCATCGTGGCACGGGGCCGGAACAGCACCAACCAAGCTTATTTCATGTGCATATTCCTGATCTTGATCGAATCTCAGGCGGAATCGGTATAACTCCCCGCTGTACAACCGGGCAGAATCCAGTGTCGCATCGGCACCACACATTGGTCATATGACAGTCGCTGTCATATTCATTACGTGGCCCGCCGATAAAGTTGCCGCCGGTCCGTGAGAGCGCCCGTAGAGAGCGCCGGAACCGCAACTGGACACGCCATTCATTCGCTCGGAGAATCCTTTGAACAAGAAACTGTTGACCATCGCCATCCTCGCAGCAACGGCCGGCACCGCACACGCGCAAAGCAGCGTGACCCTGTACGGCGTGATCGACGCCGGTATCAGCTACGTGAACCACAGCAAGACCGCCAACGGCGGCAGCGGCAAGTTGTTCAAGTACGACGACGGCGTGGCCCAGGGCAGCCGTTGGGGCCTGCGCGGCACCGAAGACCTCGGTGGCGGCCTGAAGGCGATCTTCGTGCTCGAAAACGGCTTCAACAGCGGCAACGGCACGATCGGCCAGGGTGGCGCGATCTTCGGCCGCCAGGCTTACGTCGGCCTGAGCCAGTCGCAATTCGGCACGGTCACGCTCGGTCGTCAGTACTCGTTCTCGACCGACGTCCTCGGTTCGAACTACTCGACGGGCGGCAACACGGTCGCGGGCAACTACGCGTACCACGTGAACGACGTCGACCAGCTCACGTCGAGCCGCATCAACAACGCGGTGAAGTTCCAGAGCGCGAACTACGCCGGCTTCACGTTCGGCGCGTTGTACGGCTTCTCGAACTCGACCGACTTCGCCGGCACATCGGGCACGGGCACCACGAACACGGGCGGCTCGTCGCGTGCATACAGCTTCGGCGTGAACTATGCGAACGGCCCGTTTGCACTCGGCGCGGCCTACACGGACATCCGCTTCCCGAGCCAGTCGTCGCCGGCATTCTCGACGACGATCGCGAACATCAGCACGGGTAACATCCGCGACCTGCGCACGTACGGCGTCGGTGGCCGCTACATCTTCGGCCCGGCAACGGCATGGGCGCTGTGGACGCGCACGCAGTTCACCCCGGTCGCGGCCGGCGCATCGGGCACGTTCTACAACGCATACGAAGCCGGCCTGAAGTACGCGTTCACGCCGGCCCTGTCGGCAGCAGCGGGCTATACGTACACGAACGCCACGCAAAACGGCGGCTCGGCGCACTGGAACCAGGGCAACCTGGCGCTGGACTACGCGCTCAGCAAGCGTACGGACGTGTACGGCCTGGTCGTCTACCAGAAGGCGTCGGGCAACAACGTGCAAGCGCAGATCGGCTCGAGCACGAGCTACTTCAACACGTCGGGCACGGGCGCGTCGAACCAGCTGGCCGCTCGCGTCGGTATCCGTCACAAGTTCTAAAGCATCCGCTTAACTCGCGGATCACGACGGCAAGAAGCGCCCCGCTCCGGCGGGGCGCTTTTTTATGGGCTTTTAAGTTTCGCTTAATTCTGGGCTGAGAGGATGCTTCCACCCCCCCTGTTGGCCGCCTGAGCATCGGCGGCTTTTTTTTTGAGACCCGCTACGGCACCGCCATCAACTGCCCACAAGACAGGATCGGAGGCCAAGATGATCGAAGATACCGTTTACAGCCATCTGCACGCGATTCTGACGCGCCAGCATTCGCTACCGGTCCAGAGCTGCCGCGTGTCGGTGGAAATGCAGCGCCCGTGGGGCCGCCCGTACCGGCTCGTCGAATGGACGATGCATCTCGACGCGCCCGCGCGGCGCCAGATCGTGCCGGCCGAATCGACCGACGAAGAGATCGCCGAGGTCGTCGCGTCGCACGTGCCGGGCCGCCTGTACGGCGACGGCCGGCTGCAGTTCTGATTCCCTCTCCCCGCGCGTCGCTGCCCGCGTCGCAACCGGCCCGCACGCATCGTGCGGCACTCGGTCTCGTTTGACGCGGCAACGAAGTCTGCTACGCTGCGCGTTTTCGTCCACGCAACACACGATGGAAAACGCATTCAACGAACGCGGCGTGACGATCACGCGCAATGGCCTGTCGGCGGCGGGCCAAGTCTTTCCGCTGCGTGACATCCGCAACGTCGACGTCGTCAAGATCCCGAAGAACCGCCTCGTGCCGTGGCTGATCTCGCTGATCGGCGTGGCCGCCGCCATCGCCGGCGGCATCGGCGGATCGAGCGGCGCGCTGGTGGTCGGCGTGATGCTCGCCGTCGTCGGCTATCTCGCATGGACCACGCAGGACATCACGTACCGGCTGATGGTCGAGATGCCCGACGGCAAGCGCGAAGCGCTGTCGAGCGTCGACGCCGAATTCGTCGAGCGCGTCGCGCAGATCGTGCGCGATGCACGCGCCGCGACGGCCGCCGGCTGATTTCCGCTGCGCGCGCCCACCACCTACTATGAATTGAGCGGCACGCCGCCGCATCGTTCGAGGAGGTGGGCATGAACCCCCAATCGCTGTCCGGCATGCTGCGCGCGCAGGAGTTGCTGCTCGTCTCGATGATTCGCACGCTGCCGCCCGACACACGCCGCGCACTCGTCGACCTCTACGCCGAACAGCTCGCATTCGCCGAGCAAACCGGCTTCGAAGGTCACGGCGATCGCGCGACGCACGATGCGTTCATTGCGCATGCGCGCAACCTGCTGATTCGCATCGAAGCGCTGGCCTAGCGTCCGTCTTTCCCGAATTTATCCCCGCGCGGCTCGCCCGACCCGCGCCGACGGCGCGTGTCCGCACCTGCTGTTTTCCGTTCTTGTATTGATAATGATTCTCATTTACACTGGCAGAATCATTCGTTCCGTTCAATTCGCCGTTCGCCGCCTGTCGCGCGGGAACGGGCCAGCCAGGTGAACACGTCACCCAGCCAGCCTTCGGGCTCGTTATCGTCAATGGGAGACCACCTGTGCATTGCTATCCGCTGGCGCGGCGGCCGATCTGTGCCGCGCTGTTCGGCGTGTTCGGCCTGTCCGCCGCCCCCGCTTACGCCGATTCCGCCGATTCCGCCACTTACGTCGATTCGTCGTCGAAAGGCGCCCACCCGCCACCTGCCGCCCTCGTCGCCGCATCCACGCGCGGCGATGCGGCGCCGCTCGACCCCGTCACCGTCACGGCCACTCGTACCGCCACCGCCGCGAGCCGCACGGCCGCGTCCGTGTCGGTAATCACCGACGACGATCTCGAGGAACAGCAGGCCACCAACATCAAGGACGCGCTGCGCTACGAGCCGGGCGTCACGGTGCGCCGCACCGCGTATCGCCCCGGCAGCGCCGCGCTCGGCGGCGGCCGCGACGGCGATTCGAGCATCAACATCCGCGGCCTCGAAGGCAATCGCGTGCTGCTGATGGAAGACGGCATCCGCCTGCCGAATGCATTCTCGTTCGGGCCGCTCGAAGCCGGGCGCGGCGACTACGCGGATCTCGACACGCTCAAGCGCATCGAGATCCTGCGCGGGCCGGCGTCGGCGCTGTACGGCAGCGACGGGCTGACCGGCGCGGTGAACTTCATCACGAAGGATCCGCGCGATCTGCTGTCGATCTACGGCAAGCCCACCTACTTCTCGTTCCGGCCAAGCTACGACTCGGCCGATCGCAGCGTCGGCGCGACGGTGTCGGCCGCGGGCGGCAACGACCGCGTGCAGGGAATGATCATCGCCGACGGCCGGCGCGGCCACGAAGTCGACACGCGCGGCAGCAACAATTCGGCGAGCACGCTGCGCACGACGTCGAACCCGCAGGACGTCTATTCGGAATCGCTGCTCGGCAAGCTCGTGCTGACGCCCACCGCGCGCGACACGATCAAGTTCACCGCCGAAACCGTGCAGCGCCGCGTGAGCACCGACGTGCTGTCCGCGATCAATGCACCGGCCACGCTCGGCCTCTCGACCCACGACCGGCTCGAGCGCAACCGCTTCAGCGTCGACTATGACTTCCGCGACGATGCGTTCCGCTGGTTCCAGACCGCACACGTGCAGTTCTACTACCAGGACGCGAAGCAGGATCAATACGCGTTCGAGACGCGCGGCGCGCCGCTGAAATCGCGCTCCCGCGATAACCAGTACCAGGAGCGCACGTTCGGCGGCGCCGCGTTCGCCGAAAGCGGCTTCTCGACCGGCCCGCTCGCGCACAAGCTGCTCTACGGCGTCGACGGCAGCGTGTCGCGCGTGACGAACCTGCGCGACGGCACGGTGCCGGGCGTCGGCGAGGCGTTCCCGAACAAGGCGTTTCCCGATACCGACTACACGTTGTTCGGCGCGTTCATGCAGGACCAGATCGGCTACGGCCGCCTGCTCGTCACGCCGGGGCTGCGCTTCGATACGTACCGGCTGAGCCCGTCGCAGAACGATCCGCTGTTCACCGGCACCGCGGTGTCGACGAGCGCGAACGAAGTGTCGCCGCGCGTCGCGGTGCTCTACGAGATCACGCCCGCGCTGATTCCGTATGCGCAATACGCGCACGGCTTCCGCGCGCCGACACCCGACCAGGTGAACAGCAGCTTCTCGAACCCGGTGTACGGCTACACGTCGATCGGCAATCCGAACCTGAAGCCGGAGACCAGCGACACGTTCGAAGCCGGCCTGCGCGGCAAGGCCGGCACCGGCTACGGCATCGTGCGCTACAGCGCGGCCGCGTTCACCGGCCGCTACCGCGACTTCATCTCGCGCACGACGATCGCGGGCAGCGGCCGGCCGGTCGACCCGTTCGTGTTCCAGTACGTGAACTTCGCCGACGCGCGCATCCACGGCTTCGAAGGCCGCGCCGAATGGGTGATGCCCAACGGCATCACGCTGAAGACGGCGATGGCGTTCACCCGGGGTTCGACACGGAACGACGGCGCGGCGAGCCAGCCGCTGAACACGATCAATCCGTTCTCGGCGGTGTTCGGCGTGCGCTACGAGCCCGGCGAACGCTGGTTCGTGCAGACCGACCTGCTGTTCCAGGCCGCGAAACGCGACAACGACATCGACAAGTCCGACTGCTCGAACAAGGCGTGCTTCGCGCCGCCGTCGTCGTTCGTCGTCGACCTGCGCGGCGGCTACCGCTTCAACAAGCACGTGAGCGCGACGATCGGCATCCGCAACCTGTTCGACCGCAAATACTGGAACTGGTCGGACGTGCGCGGCATCGCGGCCGATTCGCAGGTGCTCGACGCGTACACGTCGTCCGGACGTACCGTCGCCGTCAGCATGAAGGTGGATTTCTGAAGCGCGCCGCCGCGCGTTCCTACCCAACCGTTACTTGAAGGAGTCCGACATGATGCATTCCGCCCTTCCCCGTCAGCCGGCCACGCCGGCCCGCGCGGTCGCCGCATTGCGCGACGCGTTCGTCAAGCTCAAGACCGAGCGCCAGTTGCGCAACCGCGACGTCGCACAGGCGCTCGGCGTCAGCGAAGGCGAGGCGCTCGCCGCGTTCGTCGGCGAGCACGTCGTGCGGCTCGACGCGCGTTTTCCGGCGATGTTCGAGGAAATGCCGCGCCTCGGCCGCGTGATGGCGCTCACGCGCAACGACACGGCCGTCCACGAGAAGGACGGCGAATATGCGCAGATGAGCCACGACGGCCCGGTCGGCCTCGCGCTCGGCGACATCGACCTGCGCATCTTCTACCGTCAGTGGGCGTCGGCGTTCGCGGTGCGCGACCAGACCGCGCACGGTCCGCTGAAGAGCCTGCAGTTCTTCGACGCGCAGGGTCATGCGATCCACAAGGTCTACCTGCGCGCGCACAGCGATCACGCTGCATACGACGCGTTCGTCGAACGCTGGCGCGCGGCGACGCAGCAGCCGGGGCTCGACGTCGTGCCCGCCGCGCCGAAAACGCCCGAGCGCGCCGACACCGAGATCGACGTCGCGGGTTTTCGCGCGGCGTGGGACGCGATGACCGACACGCACCAGTTCTTCGGCATCACGCAGCGCTTCGGCGTGAGCCGCATGCAGGCGCTGCGTCTCGCCGATCCGCACTACGCGTATCCGGTCGAAACGGCGCGCGCGCTGCGTCATGTGCTCGAACGGGCCGCGCTGAGCGGTCAGCCGATCATGGTGTTCGTCGGCAATGCGGGAATGATCCAGATCCATACGGGCTCCGTCGCGAACGTGCGCGAGGTCGGCGCGTGGATCAACGTGCTCGACCCGGGCTTCAACCTGCACGTGCGCGAGGATCTGATCGCCGCCGCATGGGTCGTGAAGAAGCCGACGAGCGACGGCATCGTCACGTCGCTCGAACTGTTCGACCGGCAGGGCGACCACGTCGCGCTGCTGTTCGGCGAGCGCAAGCCGGGCAAGGTCGAACGCGACGACTGGCGCGCGCTGGTCGCGACGCTGCCGGCGGCGGCGCGCGGGGACGCGCGGTGAGCGCGCGAGCGTTCTCGCCGCGACGTCGCGTCGTGCTCGCGAGCGCGGCTGCCGGCGCGCTCGCGGGCGCGCTGCCCGGCCGCGCGCTGCCGCAGGCTGTGCAGAAGCGCGTCGTCGTGATCGGCGGCGCGCTCGCGGAAACCGCCTTCGCGCTCGGCGGCGGCGACGCGCGCGGCTACCGGCTCGTCGGCGCCGACACGACCTGCACGTACCCGGACGCCGCCAAGCGCCTGCCGAAGGTCGGCTACCAGCGCGCGCTGTCGGCCGAGGGGCTACTGTCGCTGCGCCCCGATCTCGTGCTCGCGTCGGCGGAAGCCGGGCCGCCCACCGCGATCGCGCAGGTGAAAAGCGCGGGCGTCGCGGTGACGACGTTCGACGAACGCCACGACGTCGGCTCGGTACGCGCGAAGATCACCGGCGTCGCGCAGGCGCTCGACGTGCGCGATGCGGGCAGCGCGCTGCTGCAACGCTTCGATCGCGACTGGCAGGCCGCGCGCAATGCAGTCGCCGCGCGCGTGCCCGGCGGCGCGCAGCCGCCGCGCGTGCTGTTCGTGCTCAACCACACCGGCAACCAGGCGCTCGCCGCCGGCCAGCGCACGGCCGCCGACGCGATGATCCGCTACGCGGGCGCGCGCAATGCAATGCAGGGCTTCGATCACTACAAGCCGCTGACGAGCGAAGCGCTCGCCGCCGCCGCACCCGACATCGTGCTGATCTCCGACGAAGGGCTCGCGGCCGTCGGCGGCCGCGCCGCGCTGCTTGCCACGCCCGGCTTCGGCGCGACGCCGGCCGGCCGCGCGCAGCGCGTCGTGTCGCTCGATGCGCTGTTCCTGCTCGGCTTCGGCCCGCGCCTGCCGCTCGCCGTCACGACCCTGCACCGACGCCTGTCGGATGCGCTCGCCTGATTCCGGATCGTCCCGATGCCCGTTCATGCTTCGCCTTTCCCCGCACCGTCGCGCACATCGCCCACCTCGCGCTCCGGCGCCGCGCGCGTCGGCACGTCGCGCCGCTTCGCCCCGTTTGTGCTGGCGGCGCTCGCTTGTCTCGTGTGCGCGATGTCCGTCGTCGCGCTGTGCGTCGGCGCCTATCGCATTCCGCTCGCGGAAGCATGGGCCGCGCTGACCGGCGATGCGGCCGCGCAGCAGGCGCGCGCGGTGCTGTTCGACATCCGCGCACCGCGTGTCGTGCTCGCGCTGCTGGTCGGCGGCGGCTTCGGTGCAGCCGGCGCCGCGATGCAGGCGCTGTTCCGCAATCCGCTCGCCGATCCGGGCCTCGTCGGCGTGTCGAGCGGCGCGGCGCTCGGCGCGACGACGATGATCGTCCTCGGCCCCGCGCTGTTTACCGCGCACGCGAGCACCGCCGTGCTGCCCGTCGCCGCGTTCGCCGGCGCGCTTGGCGTCGCAGCGCTCGTCTACCGGCTCGCCGCGTCGCGCGGCCGGCTTGCGCTGCCGCTGCTGCTGCTCGCCGGCATCGCGATCAACGCGCTGGTCGGCGCGGCGATCGGGCTGCTCACGTTCGTCGCCGACGACGCACAACTGCGTTCGCTGACCTTCTGGAGCCTCGGCAGCCTCGGCGGTGCGCAATGGTCCGCGCTGGCGGCCGTCGCGCCGTGCGTCGCGATCGGCTGCGTGCTGCTCGCGCGCGAACGCGATGCACTGAACGCGCTGCAGCTCGGCGAAACCGAGGCGTTGCATCTCGGCGTGCCCGTGCAACGGCTGAAGCGGCGCGTGCTCGTTGCGGTCGCGCTCGCGGTCGGCGCGCTCGTGTCGTGCGCGGGCATCATCGGCTTCATCGGGCTCGTCGCGCCGCATTGCGTGCGCCTCGCGTGCGGCCCCGACCAGCGCGTCGTGCTGCCCGGCGCCGCGTTGCTCGGCGCGCTGCTGACGGTCGCCGCCGATCTTGCCGCGCGCACGATTGCCGCGCCTGCCGACATTCCGCTCGGCGTGCTGACCGCGCTGCTCGGCGCGCCGTTCTTCCTCGTGCTGCTGTGGAAGAACCGCGGTGCGCTCGGCGGATAATCCTTTCTTCACGACGATCATGCTGACTGCCCACCACCTCGACGTCGCCCGCCGACACAACGTCATTCTGCGCGACCTGTCGCTGTCGATCGAACCCGGCCGCGTGACCGCGCTGCTCGGCCGCAATGGCGCGGGCAAGAGCACGCTGCTGAAGACCTTCGCCGGCGAACTGACCGGCAGTGTCGCGCCGAACGGCGTGCGCGTGACGGGCGACGTCACGCTGAACGGCGAACCGCTCGCGCGCATCGATGCGCGGCGTCTCGCGTGCCTGCGCGCGGTGCTGCCGCAGGCCGCGCAGCCGGCGTTTCCGTTCAGCGTCGACGAAATCGTGCTGCTCGGCCGCTATCCGCATGCGCGGCGCGGCGGCGCGCGGCATGTGATCGCACACCGCGATCGCGACATCGCGTGGCAGGCGCTCGAACGCGCGGGCGCCGATGCGCTCGTTGGTCGCGACGTGACGACCTTGTCCGGAGGCGAACTTGCCCGCGTGCAGTTCGCGCGCGTGCTCGCGCAGCTGTGGCCGGACGACGATGCGATGGAAGCCGGGCCGCGGTACCTGCTGCTTGATGAACCGACCGCCGCGCTCGATCTCGCGCATCAGCACCGCCTGCTCGATACCGTGCGCGCCGTTGCGCGCGAATGGCGGCTCGGCGTGCTCGCGATCGTCCACGATCCGAATCTCGCCGCGCGGCACGCGGATACAATCGCGATGCTCGCGGACGGCACTATCGTCGCGCACGGCACGCCGCGCGATGTGATGACACCCGCCCATATCGCGCGGTGCTACGGATTCGCGGTGAAGATGGTGGAAACCGGCGACGGTGCGCCACCGGTGATGGTGCCGGCATGAAGCCGCTGCGTGCCGGGCGATCGCTGGCCGCACTATCACTCAATGCCCGACGTCCGCCGCCCCGAAGGACCGCATCTTCCATCCGAGCCGCACGGCAAGCATCCGCATCGTGAAACCCGTTGCCAGCGCAACCACCGTCGCGAACCCTGCATCGATGTCGAGATACTGCATCCCGACATACAGCGCACCCGTGACCAACGCGACGCTCGCATACAGCTCCTCGCGCAAAATCAGCGGCATCTCGTTGCACAGCAAATCTCGCAGCATCCCGCCGCACACGCCGGTGATCACGCCGGCCAGCACGACGATGATCGGCGAGGTGCCCGTCGACGCGCCGATGTCGCAACCGATGATCGTAAACGCCGCGAGGCCGATCGCATCGACGGTGACGAACAGCGCCTTCATGCGCGCGACGTGCCGCGCGGCCCACGACGCGACGGTCGCCGCGGCGAGCGTGATCACCAGGTACTCGGGACGCGCGATCCAGCCGAGCGGATAGTGGCCGAGCAGCACATCGCGCACGGTGCCGCCGCCGAGCGCGGTCACCGCGCCGACGAGCGCGAGCCCGAAGCGGTCCATCCCGCGCCGCATTCCCATCAGCGCGCCCGACATCGCTTCCGCGACGATCGCAATCAGATAAAGCGTATGCATCGCGCGCCTCAGTCCTCGGTACGGAACAGGTCAAGCACGCGTTCGCGCTCGGCCGCATCGACGGCCGCGGGCATCGGCTCGCCGCGCTTGCCGTGCGCGTCCGGCGCGTCCGGCGCATCGGATGCCGGCGCGCCGCCGCACGCGAAGCGGCTACGGATGTACGGCGGCACGTCGGCGGTGCAGGTGCCGCGCGTGTATTCGGCGTACACGAAATCGCCGTCGACGAGCGCGAGGTCCTGCGGCGGCGTTGCGTCGACCGGTGTGCGTCCCGCAACCGCCGTCTTCATGTAGTCGAGCCAGACCGGCAGCGCGAGCGTCGCGCCGGTCGCGCGCCCCATCGATCGCGGCGTGTCGTATCCGAGCCACGCGACCGCGACGATGCCCGACGAGTAGCCCGCGAACCACACGTCCTTCGAGCCGTTCGACGTGCCGGTCTTGCCGGCCGCGTCGTCGCGGCGCAGCGCGAGCGCGCCGCGCGCGGTGCCAGCCCGCACGACGTCGCGTAGCATGCTGTCCATCACGAACGCATTGCGCGCCGACACGACGCGCGTGCCGTCCGGCGCCGGCGCGTCGTACAGCGCGCCGCCGTGACGCTGCTTCACCGACAGGATCAGCCGCGGCACCATCCGCCTCCCGCCGTTCGCGAACACGCCGTACGCGCTCGCGAGTTCGAGCGGCGTCACGGCACCCGCGCCAAGCGCGAGCGGCAGCGACGCCGGATTGCGCTGCGCGTCGAAACCGAAGCCCACCGCGTGCTGCTGCACGTAGCGTGCGTCGGCGGCCTGCATCAGGCTGACCGCGACGAGGTTCTTCGAGCGCACGAGCCCGCGCCGCACCGGGATGAAGCCCTCGTAGCGGTTGCCGTAATTGCGCGGACGCCACGGCCGCGCGCCGGTTTCCGCATGCGTGAGCGTGCGCTGCGTATCGTCGACCAGCACGCCCGGGAAATAGCCCTTCTCCAGCGCGGCCGAATAGACGAACGGCTTGAAGCTCGACCCCGGCTGCCGATACGCCTGCAATGCGTGGTCGAACACGTTGCCGTTGAAATCCGCGCCGCCGACGAGGGCCAGCATGTCGCCCGTCGCCGCATCCAGCGATACGAGCGCGCCTTCGAGCCCGTTGCGCGCATCGCGCTTCGCGCGTGACTGCCGGCTCAGCGTGCGATCGAGCGCAGCTTCGGCCGCGCGCTGATCGCGCATCGAAATCGTCGTCGTCACGTCGAGGCCCAGCGTGTAGGCGTCGTCATGGAATCGCTCGACCATCATCCGGCGCGCGCGCTCCGCGACGTACGGCGCCGCGATGATGCCGGGCGGCGGCGTGGTCGCGAGCGCGATCGGCGCGTCGACGGCCGCGCGATACGCCGCATCGTCGAGCTCGCCGAGCGCGTGCATGCGGCCGAGCACGTAGTTGCGCCGCGCGGTCGCGCGTGCCGGATTGACAACCGGGTTGAACGCGGACGGCGCCTTCGGCAGCCCGGCGAGCACGGCCGCCTCGCCGGCGCTCAGCGCGTCGAGCGGCTTGCCGAAATAGACGTTCGCGGCCGCCGCGAAACCGTACGCGCGCTCGCCGAGATAGATCTGGTTCATGTACAGCTCGAGCAGCTTGTCCTTGCCGTATTCGCGCTCGAGCTTGATTGCCATCAGGATCTCGGCGAGCTTGCGGCTCAGCACCTTGTCGCGCGTCAGGTAGAAGTTGCGCGCGACCTGCATCGTGATCGTGCTGCCGCCCTGCCCCGGCTGCCCCGTCACGAGGTTCGCGAACGTCGCGCGCGCGAGGCCGCCGACATCGATCGCGCCGTGCTGATAGAACTTCGCGTCCTCGGCCGCGAGCAGCGCGTGCCGCATCAGCGGCGGAATGCGTTCGAGCGGCACGAACTCGCGGCGCTCGACGCCGTATTCGGCCAGCAGCTCGCCGTCACGCGAGAAAATCCGCAGCGGCAGCGCGGGACGGTAAGCGGCCAGATGTTCGACGGACGGCAATTGCGTCCAGATGCGGTGGATCGTCCATGCGCCGATGCCCGCGCACGCGAGCGTCAGGCCGAGCAACGCGCCGGCGAGGATGCGCCATGCACGGCGGCGCTGCGATGCGGGAGGCGGCGCCGGTGGCGGCGGAGGGTTGGCGGTGTGGTCGGTCATGCGGGCTCCTTCTTCGATGCGGCGACCGCGGGCGCTCGAGTGGCGCCCATCGGTCACGGAAGGCGCGCATTGTCGAAGGGATGCCGGAATACCGGAACATTCTTTAGCCAAAGTTTGGCTGGCTAAATTTTATTCAGGAAAGGATGCGCATGGCCGGCGGCGGGGCCGTCGAACCCCGCTGCGGATGAGCCGGTTCGCCTGTACCATCGTCCGCATGTTCGACACGTACCTGCGCCTGTGGGATCTCGTTCCCGACGGCGGCCCGATCCTGACCGCGAGCGGCGGCGTGCTGCCTGTCGTCTGGCGCGCGCGGCCAGCGATGCTGAAAGTCGCCACCTGCGACGAAGAGCGCCGCGGCAATGCGCTGATGACCTGGTGGAACGGGGACGGCGCCGCACGCGTGTGGCTGCACGACAGCGACGCGGTGCTGCTCGAGCGCGCGCAGCCGGCGCCGACGCTCGCCGGCCTGTCCGCCGCGGGCCACGACGACGATGCGATCCGGATCGCGTGCGCTGCCGTCGCGCGGCTGCATGCGCATCGCGCCCCGGCGCCGCCCGCGGTCGTGCCGCTGCACGACTGGTTCTACGCGCTGCTGTCGCACGACACGGACGACGACGTGCTGCGCCATTCGGCCGCGACGGCGCATCGGCTGCTGGCCGTGCAATCCACCGACGAAGTCGTGCTGCACGGCGACATCCATCACGGCAACGTGCTGCACTTCGGCGATCGCGGCTGGCTCGCGATCGACCCGAAGGGTTTGCGTGGCGACCGCGCGTTCGACTACGCGAACCTGTTCTGCAATCCCACGCACGACATCGCGGTGGATCCCGCGCGCTTCGCGCGTCGCGTCATGCTGGTCGCCGAGGCGGCGCGGCTCGACCGCCGCCGGCTGCTGGAATGGATCCTCGCATGGGCCGGCTTGTCGGCAGTCTGGATGATGGAAGATGCGCTGCCGGCGGATACGCGGGTGGAGGTTGCGAGGCTGGCGGCGGGCGTGCTCGACGGATAGAAATACGGATCGCCCATGGGAACAGGGTCATCGTGAATTCTGGCGAACGCGGCCAAGACTGGCGGCGCTCGGCCATTTGTCGCCGGTCAAGAACGGCAGCTTTGGAGCGGCCCATAAACTCGCCGTGGCCCGGTGCTGGCTTAGAATTGAGATGTGACAACGCGTTTTCCTCGAATCTCGAAAAATCTTCGCAGGAGCTGGCTGGTAGAGTGCCCCAGTGATGCAACCCAAACGTCGTACGGGCGGGAGCGCCGGCTGGATTCAACACCGAATAAAGCAAATGACGATCGAACAATCTAAAACGCAGTTGATTTCGCTCATCGACAACGCCGACCTAAAAGTCATCGCGCTGACAGGCGCATGGGGCACCGGCAAAACCCACCTCTGGAACGAGATTCGCAAAGACTCGCAGGACCCGATTGTCGAAGGCGCGCGCTACGTGTCCCTCTTCGGCTTGAAAGATATCAATCAGCTCAAGCTCAAGGTGGTCCAAAGCGCGCTCCCTGTAGGCGGTGAGAGCAGTTCGTTGACAGAAGGTCTGATGAAGACTTGGAAAGTCAGCGTCGACGCCTTGAAGAAGGTCCACGAGGGATTTTCGGCGCTCGACGAGCTTGCGCTGGTAGCGGTTCCTGTCGCCTTGCGCAACCGATTCGTAGTCGTCGACGACATCGAGCGCAAGCACGCCTCGTTGTCAGTTGACGAGGTCCTGGGCTTCGTCGACGAATACTCTCAGAATTTTGGTACGCGATTCCTCTTGATTCTCAACTCGGACCAGTTCTCCGCGCCGACCGATAGCGCGCTCTGGGCGGCGTTCCGGGAGAAGGTGATCGAAGAAGAACTTCGTTTCACGCCGACACCTGGGGAGGCGTTTGACATCGCGGTTCCGGACGTGAAAAGCCCTTACCGCGCGGCGACCAAGACTGCGGTGGACGCGTGCGGGATCACCAATATCCGGGTCATCCGTCAGGCTTACCGTCTTGTGGTACGACTCCTCGGCGCGACTGGGGACATGTCTCTCGCGATACAGGCACGAACTGTTCCCTCGATTGTGCTTATTTCTGCTCTTGCAAACAAAGCCATCAAGGATGGGCCGACTCTGGAGTATGTCGCAGGCTACAACCGAGGTTCTAGCGACTTTGTGAGGCGCTACCTCGAGCAGAAAGGCGATGCGTTTCAGGAGAAAGCCGAGGACCCAACACCAGCCGCATGGAAAGTCCTGCTGTCAAAGCTAGGGATCAATTCGTCTGACGAATTTGAGGAACTGGTTGTCGCCTTCGTTTGTGACGGAAGGCACGACGCAGAGGCGATTGAGGCCATCGTCCAAGGCTACCAACACAATGAGAATCGCAACGAATCTAGAAATCTCGCGCACGCATTCTTTGAACGTTTCAATTGGGACGTCACAGACTGCGAAAACGATCTCGTAGCTGATGCGGTCAAGCTCATCGCAAGAGTCGGCGACCTTGACGCCCACACTGTCACGGCGCTCGGGAAACAGGTGGCCGATCTACCTGGCGGTGCCAAACTTGAAGAAGCTTTGATTGATGATTGGTTGGCTCACTTCGCGACCATCGCAGACAAGACCGAATTCGGGGAATTACCGTTCCATCCGCCACTACACCCAAAACTTAAGGCAGCAATCGACGATGCGCGCGATGCTCGAATTCACAGTGCGACTGTCGTCGACGCCATCAAGCACCTTGTTGAGAGCAGCGGTTGGGGCCATCGGGAAGAAGCGGCGATGAGAGCCGCTACGATCGACGATTTCGAGACTGCGATGCGGACGTTGAAAGGTCTTGACTTCAAGCTTTTCGTACTTAAAAGTTTGGACATTCTCGAGCAGAACGAAATGTACGAGAAGCACTTCGGCCAGGCTGGGATGAATTTCTTGGAAGCATGCCGGCGCATCGCCAGAGCCGAGAAAGAGAACCGTTTCGGACGGTTGTTGCGAACATTGTTCGCAGAGAGCAAAGTTCCGGCGCTTTTGGCCAAGGGCGGAGTTGAAGCCAAGCCCTAGGTGTAGACAGCGGTCGCCTGCAATGCAGTGGTTACCAGGGCAACTGTCGGATCTCTAAGGGGCAGCCAACCTCCATCGAGAGCACGGACCTGCGGCGACATCGCCTTTGTTGCTCGACTGTACGAGCGTCCGCTTCCGGGCGCCCAAACCAGTACTGCCGATGTCGGCAACGGCTCGACAAGCAACCTCCCCGAAAATCCACAAATACCTGAAACAAAAAAACCCGCCAGCTTCCACCGGCGGGCTTTCCTATCCGACTTCCGCACCGCTCAGCGCCCCGGATTCAGCGTCAGGTTCATGTGACGGTTCACATCCTTGTACAGCAGATATCGGAACCGCCCAGGCCCCCCCGAATAGCACGCCTGCGGGCAGAACGCGCGCAGCCACATGAAGTCGCCCGCTTCCACCTCGACCCAGTCCTGGTTCAGGCGATAGACGGCCTTGCCTTCGAGCACGTACAGCCCGTGCTCCATCACGTGCGTCTCGGCGAACGGAATCACGCCGCCCGGCTCGAACGTCACGATGTTCACGTGCATGTCGTGACGCATGTCGCTCATGTCGACGAAGCGCGTCGTCACCCATGCGCCGTTGGTGCCCGGCATCGGGATCGGCTCGACGTCCTGCTCGTTGGTCACGAACGCTTCGGGCAGCGCAATGCCGTCGACGGCCTGGTAGTGCTTGCGCACCCAGTGGAAACGCACGGCGGCATCGCTGACGTTGTGCAGCGTCCAGTCGGCGCCCGGCGGAATGAACGCGTAGCCGCCCGGCTTCAGCGTGTGCTTGTTGCCCTGCAGCGTCAGCTCGGCCTCGCCTTCGACGACGAACAGCACGGCCTCGGCGTTCTTGTCCTGCTCGGGCTTGTCGCTGCCGCCGCCCGGGTTCACTTCGACGATGTACTGCGAGAAGGTTTCGGCGAAACCCGACAGCGGACGCGCGATCACCCACAGGCGGGTGTTGGTCCAGAACGGCAGCCAGCTCGTGACGATGTCGCGCATCACTCCCTTCGGAATGACCGCGTACGCCTCGGTGAACATCGCGCGATCGGTCAGCAGATCGGTCTGCGGCGGGTGGCCGCCATGCGGCGCGTAATACGTTGTCTTAGACATAAAGCATCCAGGCAATGGGTTGGTGCGGCCCCGGGTCGCAACGGCCAAGCGCGGCACGCGCGTGGGCACGCATGAGCGGCGGGACATCGTTGCCGGGGTGGCTTGAAAGCGCGAGCGCCTTCGTTCGGTCGGCCAGGCTTCGCGACGGGTCCGCCAGGTTCAGCGGGCGGGACGACCCATGCTTGTGGGTCCGGCGGCCGGGCCGCGGACACTCGCGGTCATGCGGCGAGGCACGGGGGACGGCACGGTTCGATTCCGTACGCGAGCAGCGTTGACGATAGCGAAGGCGATTCCGATCGACCAATTAAATGTTGCGATGACATCCATTCGATTTCGCACTACCCGGTAGCGCCCGGGATGGCCGGTGCCTGCGTGTCGCGCACGTTCGGTGCGTCAGGGAAATCCTGAGGGCGGACGGCGCCGCGTCGATCAGCAATATCGAATGACGTTGGCCGCACCTGGCCGGTTGCATGTCAATGCAATTGGCGATGTCGTCTATCAGCGGGAAAGGTACAGCGGGAGGGAATGTGCCAACCCGTCGAGCGGGGCCGGGCATGAACTGCGGAAGGGGATGAATGCCGCCGGTCTTGTCGGCGACGGCGGCCCGGCTGAGGCCGCCGGGCCGGCTGTCGGATCGGGTGCCGACGCGTCGCGCACGCCGGTGCGCGATTCGCGCACCGTGCCGCGCCCGCGGCGATCAGTCCCAGTCGCGGTGATGGCGATGCTTGCGGTGACGATAGCCGCGATCGCCGTGATCGCGCTCGTACGAGCTGCGCGACATGTTGCCGCCCAGCGCCGCGCCCGCGCCGCCGCCGACGGCCGCGCCCAGCAGGCCGCCCGTGCGGCCGCCCATTGCGTTGCCGGCCGCGGTACCCGCGCCGCCGCCGAGGGCGCCGCCGATGATTGCGCCGGTGCGCTCGCGACGGTTCGACGTCACCGCGCCGCCCGCGCCGCCGCCGATCGCGCCGCCGATGACGGAGCCGGTGCTGCCACCGACCGCGCCGCCGACCGCTGCGCCGGCAACCCCGCCGAGCGCGCCGCCAAGCGCATTGTTCAGGTCACCGGCCATTGCCGGCAATGCGGTCGCGCCGGTCAGCACGGCGACGACGAGAGTGGGGGCAATTTTCTTCCACATTCCCGTATTCTTCCTTGTTCGCAATCTGGTTATTGAAGGTCCGCTCGATACGACCGATCTGAATCGATCGACGTCGATACCGGCATTGTGCCGAATCCCGGACCAATTCATTTCAATGAGCTTGCGGCGAAGAATAGCACCGCTCGTGCCCCGTTGCAGTCGACATTCTGGTAACAAGTTGTTTACCGAAACAGGACTCGGAAAGGCTTGCCGGAATCGCCGGCGAGGCCCGCCGGCAAAGGCTTCGCCAAGGATCGACCGGCCGCGGGGCCGGTGCGGGAAGCGTCGGCGTCGCAGGTTCGGACACAGGTGGCAACACATCGGCGCGCGCCGGGCGGCGCGGGCCGGCTCTCCGACAGCGAACGAGGGTCAATACACGCCCGGAAGTAGCCGCCACGTATGCGCGCAATACGCGTCGTATTCAGCGCCGAACTGCGCGCGCAGCAGCGCTTCCTCGGAACGGATGCGCGCAACGAGCGGCACCATCGTCAGCGCGACGAGCAGCAGCCCGACGCCCGAGCGGAACGCGAATGCCCAGCCGGCCGCGTTGACGATCAGGCCGAGATAGCTCGGGTTGCGGATCCTGCGATAGATGCCGTCCGTGACCAGCGTGTGGCCCGGCTGGATCGCGACGAGCCCGCTGAAGCGCTTGCCGAGCACGAACACGGGCCAGATGCGCAGCACGCCACCGGCGACATACAGCACGACGCCGAGCCAGCGCACCGTGTCGCCGCCGAAGGTCCACACGTCGAGCCGGTCGGTCAGTGCGGGCAGATAGGCGAGCAGGAATCCACTGGCCGCGAAGGCCGGAAGCACCCAGCGGTTGTCGCGGTCCTCGCGTTCGCCGGCGCTCAGGTTGGCTTCGGTCAGCAACGCGGCGGCGGCCAGCGCGAGCGTCGCGACGGCGATGACGATCAGTTGCGGATGCGAAAAGAAGGCGGCGAACCCGCCGATGCCAAGCACGGCGAGCCCGAGGTAGACGAGCGCGGAGACGATCGACACGATTGCGACCTTGCGCGTAACGGCCATGGGTGCCTCGCCCGGAGTGGGTTTTCCTGTGAAGTATAGGAACCCGGGCGGCCGATGCGCACGCGCGTCGTCAAGCGGCGCGAAGCGTTGTTGCGGGAAGCGGCGGCGCGGCATCGAACGACACGGTCGATCGACGCGCGGGGCAGGCCCGCGCCCGCCGGCTGGTCAGCGAATGCGGAAGTTGCCGCCGATCCCGACACTGACGGGCGGTGCGTAATACGCCGGCGCATAGCCGTAATAGGCCGGCGCCGGTGCGTAGCCGTAAGGCGGCGCGACGTAGCACCCGGACAGGCCGCCGATCAGCGCGAACGTGATGAGAACTTTGTACATGGCTCGATTCCCGGCGAAGAGGACACAATGCATCTCGCGGCGGCCGGCACGACGGGGCGATCCGGCCTTCCTGTCGCTCGATGCGGTAATGCGCGGGAGTCTAGCGCCGGGGCCGGCGCAACGAGTTTCGTGACCGGTTACACGTGTTACGTCGCGTGACCGCTGAAACAGGTGCGTGCGGCGCGACAGCACACCGGCACTGGCGCCGCCCCGCATGACGAGCCGGGCACGCGTTACACGAAACGTTCACGGATACGCTGCGCGACCGATTCGAGCGCGGCCGCGTCGGCGATGTCGCGCGCGTGCAGCCGCAATTCGACACCTTCCCAGCGCGGGATCACGTGGAAATGCACGTGCGGGACCGTCTGGCCGGCCGCCGCGCCGTTGAACTGGCCGATGAACACGCCGTCCGGCCCGAGCGCCGCGCGCACGGCCGCCGCGACGCGCTGCGTCATGCGGATGCCGGCCGCGGCCGCATCGCCGGACAGCTCGAAGATCTGCGCGGCCGGCTCCTTGGGGATCACGAGCACGTGACCGTCGGCCTGCGGCATGAGATCCATGATCGCGAGGGTTGCGTCGTCTTCGGCGACCTTCACGCACGGCAGTTCGCCGCGCAGGATCCGGGCGAACGGGTTGTTGTTGTCGTAGGACATGGCGTTTTCCGATTTTTCCGATGGGCGGTTTGACTGGGAACGATGCCGGACGATTATCGGCCGACGGGCGGCCGGATTTCAACTTGTCGGTACGAACCCGCACGATCGACACATGCGATTCGCACACGCCGGGCAGCATGTCGCCCGAGCGACGCCGCCCGGCGTCGTCACTCCCCCGCGATTGCCACCGCTTGCCCGAACCTGCGACACTGCCGGATCGTTGCCGGCCGGCACGCCACCGAGGATGCTCGCGCATGACGATCCCCTTCAAATCGCTGATCCTGCGCGGCGTCGCAGTCGCGCTCGTCGCCGCGCTCGGCTACACCGGCTACATGCTGTCGCGGCTCGCCCCGATCGCGACGGGCTATGCCGCGAAGGCGTTGTGTTCCGGCGTGTTCGTGTCAGGCCGTCCGGCCGCGTCGGTAATCGACGTCGACATCATGGCCGGCGTGCATCCGCTGCTGAAACTGGTGCACCCGTCGCTCGATCCCGAGCATCATCGCGCGGTCGCGACGTTCGCCGGTTTCGCGCGACGCGAGGCGGATTTCCGACCCGGGCTCGGCTGCACGCTCGCGCTCGGGCCGTCGCCCGGCATGCTGCCGGCCGCGCTGCCGCCCGTCGCCGATCCACCGCCAGCGAACGATGCGGCGCCGGCCGCACCGCCCGCCGGCATCGACCTACGCAAGCTGCACGCCGCGCTCGACCGCGCGTTCGACGAACCCGATCCGGCGCGGCCGCGGCGCACCCGTGCGGTCGTCGTGATGTGGCGCGGCCACGTGATCGCCGAACGCTATGCACCCGGCTTCACGGCCGACACGCCGCTGCCCGGCTGGTCGATGACAAAGACCGTGACGGCCGTGCTCGCCGGCGTGCTGGTCGCGCAGCACAAGCTGTCGCCGGATGCGTCGTCGCTGCTGCCCGAATGGCGCGCCAGCGGCGATGCACGCGCGGCGATCACGCTCGACGAACTGCTGCGGATGACGAGCGGCCTGGAATTCAACGAAGACTACGACGACCCGCTGTCCGACGTCGCCGTGATGCTGTTCACGCAGCCCGACACCGCGCGCTTCGCGTCTGCCAAGCCGCTCGCCGCGCAGCCCGGCACGCAGTGGCACTACTCGAGCGGCACGAGCGCGATCGTCGCGCGCGTGATGCGCGAAGCGCTGGGCGGCACCGAGGCCGACTACCTCGCGTTTCCGCGCCGTGCGCTGTTCGAGCCGCTCGGGATGCGCAGCGCCGTGTTCGAGCCCGATGCGGCCGGCACGCTCGGCAGCTCGTCGTACCTGTATGCGAGTGCGCACGACTGGGCGCGCTTCGGGCAGCTTCTGCTGCAGGACGGGGTGTGGAACGGGCAGCGGCTGCTGCCGGAAGGCTGGGTGCGCTACCTGACGCGCGCGACGCCGCAATCGACGCACCAGGAATTCGGCGCGCATTTGTGGGTGAAGGTGCCGGAGCCGTTCAACGATCGCGATCCGCATGCGAGCGCGATGCCCGCCGACGCGTTTCATGCGGTCGGTCATGAAGGCCAGTTCGTGAGCGTGGTGCCGAGCCGCGAGCTGGTGGTCGTGCGGCTCGGATTGTCGCGGCCGGAATCCGCGTGGAACCACGAGGCCTTTCTCGCGCGCGTGCTCGACGCCGTACCGGCATCCGGCCCGTGACGTAACGTGACATGCCGTGGCGCGGCGGCAGTCGCACCACCCCGCCCGCCCCGCGCGCGACTTGCGCTGCGTTACGGGTTCGCGCTGCCCGCGTACTGTTTGAAGCCGTCGCGCGTCGCAAGACGCTCGATGTAGCGCTTCACCGCCGGGAAGTCCGGATGCTCGAACGGCGTGCCGAACCAGCGGTTCACCGACAGGCCGATCGGAATGTCGGCGAGCGTGAAGTGGTCGCCGGCCACGAATGCGCCGGTCGCTTCGAGTTGCGCGTTCAGCACCTGCATATGCTTCGTCCAGCCCGCGATCGACTGCGCGATCGTCGCCGGGTCCTGGTGATCGGGCGACTTGCGCACGAGGCCGAGGAACGCGCCGACCCACGAACGATTCAGGTCCGAGCCTTGCCAGTCGATCCACTGATCGACCCGCGCGCGCGCCTGCGGCTCGGCCGGATAGAGCGCGTCGCCGCCGTAGCGGTTCGCGAGATAGCGGATGATCGTGTTCGACTCCCACAGCACGAAGCCGTCGTCCTTGATGACGGGCACGAGGCCGTTCGGATTCAGCGCGAGATAGGTCGGGTCGTTGGTCGTGCGAAAGCCCGCGCCCCAGTCTTCCTGCTCGAACGGCAGATTGAGTTCGGTGCACAGCCACAGCACCTTGCGCACGTTGATGGACGGAATCTTGCCGAGGATGTGCAGCATGCAGGCTCCTTGTGAGGTCGAATGCGAAGCGTCCGGGATGCCCGAAACGGCCCGAACGCGCTCCCGTCGAATTTATACACGAGCGCGCGTAAATCGACAGGGCTGCACGCGAAATCGGCGTTCGCGGCCCGCCGCCCCGCTTACATCGGCTTGAGCACCATCAGGAAATAGACCGTCAGCATCGCGAAGAACGCCGGATAGCCGAGCAGCTCCCAGCGCTTCGCATAGCGCCAGTAGCGCGCCGGCAGCGTGGCCTCGCCGTTCGCATGCGCGAGGTTCGCCAACGCGGCCAGCTCGATCTGCAGCCACACCACCGGCAGCCAGCACGCGCCCGCGATCGCATACAGCACGATCGACGCGACGAGCCACGGCGTATGCCACGGCCAGCCGGCCGTATGCGCGAGCCACAGCCCGGACGCCGGCTGGAAGATCACGGCCGGTGTCGTGAACCACCAGTCCGCGCGCACCACGAGCCGCGATACGGCGGCGATCGCGGGCACCGAGCGCGTGCGGTTCGCGAAGAACAGGTAAAACGCGGTGCCGAAGCCCGTGCCGACCATCAGCACGGAGGACAGGATGTGAAGCGCCTTGATGACGAGATAGGTATTCATGGCTGTTCTTCTTCTGAAAACAGGATCAACAGGATCGCGAGAATCGGCACGTTCTTGATCACGGGGCCGAACGGTTCGGCCAGCAGGCCGGGCATCGTGACCGCGATGACGGCCGAATACGCGACGATCAACGCGGCTTGCGCAGCCCACAGACGGCGCGACGGCGCGGCGACGGTCGCCACCCCGAACGCGAAGTCCAGCGCGGAGGCGGCGTAGAGGGCGATCAGCGCGGGCAGCCCGGTGAGGTGCGCGCGGGCGAGCATCGCAAGGCTGTCGCTCTGCGGGTGAACGAACGCGCTCACGATGGCCGTCCAGATCCAGACGATCGCAAGCGCGCCGAGCAGCAGCGGCCGCCGCCACATCGCGAGCGCGTCGCGGCGCAGCGTGAGCGCGTCGGCGCCGATGAAACTGCGCAGGCCGCGCGGCGGCCGGCCGAGCACGGCCGCCAACGCCGCGGGATCGCCGGTGTTGCCGCCGCGCAGCATCGTCCACGTGTCACGGGTCAGCATCGCGCCCGGCAGCGTGCCGAACAGCGCGGCCGCCGCACCGACCAGCGGGCCCGGCAGCGCAATGCGGGCTGCCGGCGGGAAGCCCAGCGCGGCGCGATAGCCGCTCAGCATCTCGCGGTACTCGACTTCATCAGCGCCGACCGCGTCGATCACAGAATTGCCGGCCGCCGGCGAAACGACGAGCCGCGCGACGAGTTCGGCGAGATCGTCGACGTGCACGGGGCGCAGCCGTTGATGGCCGCCCGCCGGCAATGCGTGCACGGGCAGGCTCGCGAGCATCCGGAAGAACCGCGCCGACGTGCCGGCCGCGCCGTAGACGAGCGCGGGGCGCACGATCCGGTAATCGAGCGGCAGCGTCTGCAGGAAGGTGTCGGCTGCGTACTTGCTGGCGAAATACGGCGTGTCGCCGCGCTCGACGCCCAATGCCGAGATCTGGATCACGCGCCGCACGCGGGCGCGGCTGCATGCCGTGAAGAGCGCGCAGGGCGCCGCGCGATGCACGGTGTCGAGCGTCGCATCGCGCCGGTCGGTGAGGATCCCGACCGCGTTGATCACGACGTCGACGCCGTCCAGCCGGGCCAGCCACGCGTCGGCATCGATATCCGTCGCGAAATCGATCGCGACATCGCGCGGGCCAACCGCGTGCCGCACGCCGCGCAGCACGCGATGGCCGCCGGCTTCCAGCCGCGCGCACAACGCCTGCCCGATGAACCCGTTCGCGCCGCAGACGAGGATGTTCATGTCCCACTCCGCGGTGCGGCGTGCCGGCGGATCGACAGCAGGGCCTCGTTCATTTTTCATCCTCTATTTACTGTTGTTTCTGCAATGACAGAAACAACGACTTCGAAAAAAGCGGGCTGCGCGCCCGCACTTCCGATCCTGCTTACTTCGACGACTTGCGCCTGACCGTCTGGCTGATCTTCGCGCCGATCCCGAGCGCCTTCATCAGCGTGTCGGGCTTGAGCCGCAGCATTTCGTCCGACCAGGTGGTGAGCGTCTCGACGAACTGCAGCGTGTCGCGGATGCGCTGTTCGGTCTCGCGGCTTTCGTCGGCGATCTCGGGGCTCGTCAGGCAATCGCGCAGCACCGTGAGCGTCGGTTCGATCTCGCGCTGCCGCCGCCCTTCGACGATCAGCTTGAACAGTTCCCAGATGTCGGTCGACGTCTCGAAATGGTCGCGGCGATCGCCCAGCACGTGCACGACCTTCGCGAGCCGCCACGCCTGTAGCTCCTTCAGGCTCGTGCTGACGTTGGAGCGCGCGACGTTGAGCGTCTCGGCGATCTCGTCGGCGGCCACCGGGCGCCCGGCCAGGTACAGCAGCGCGTGAATCTGCGAGACAGTGCGGTTGACGCCCCATCGCGAGCCCATTTCGCCCCAGTGGAGAATGAATCGTTCGGCAATCGGTGTGAGTTCCATGTCGGGAAATTTAGTTTTTTTGAGTTATTTCTGTCAAGAGAGAAATAACTGTCGGCGACGAGAACCGCCGTGGCGGTGGCTCGACTCCCGGGCGATTGCGACTCCCGTCACCGCCCGCCTTTCCCGCCGTGCCGGCCCGCTTCCATTACAATGCGCGGGATTTTTCCGATTTCAGGCCGTTCGCGCCTTTCTGACTAGAGGTTCCCATGATCATCAAACCGCGCGTGCGCGGCTTCATCTGCGTGACGACTCATCCGGTCGGCTGCGAAGCCAACGTCAAGGAACAGATCGACTACGTGACTTCGCATGGCCCGATCGCCAACGGCCCGAAGAAGGTGCTCGTGATCGGCGCGTCGACCGGCTACGGCCTCGCCGCCCGGATCTCGGCCGCATTCGGCTCGGGCGCGGACACGCTGGGCGTGTTCTTCGAGCGCGCCGGCAGCGAAACGAAGCCGGGCACCGCCGGCTGGTACAACAGCGCCGCGTTCGAGAAATTCGCCGCCGAAAAGGGGCTCTACGCGCGCAGCATCAACGGCGACGCATTCTCCGACAAGGTGAAGCAGGTCACGATCGACACCATCAAGCAGGATCTCGGCAAGGTCGACCTGGTCGTCTACAGCCTCGCGGCGCCGCGCCGCACGCATCCGAAGACGGGCGAAACGATCAGCTCGACGCTGAAGCCGGTCGGCAAATCGGTCACGTTCCGCGGCCTCGACACCGACAAGGAAGTGATTCGCGAAGTCTCGCTCGAGCCGGCGACGCAGGAAGAGATCGACGGCACCGTCGCCGTGATGGGCGGCGAGGACTGGCAGATGTGGATCGACGCGCTCGATGAGGCCGGCGTGCTGGCCGATGGCGCGAAGACGACGGCGTTCACGTATCTCGGCGAACAGATCACGCACGACATCTACTGGAACGGCTCGATCGGCGAAGCGAAGAAGGATCTCGACAAGAAGGTGCTGTCGATCCGCGACAAGCTGGCCGCGCACGGCGGCGATGCGCGCGTGTCGGTGCTGAAGGCCGTCGTCACGCAGGCGAGTTCGGCGATTCCGATGATGCCGCTCTACCTGTCGCTGCTGTTCAAGGTGATGAAGGAACAGGGCACGCACGAAGGCTGCATCGAGCAGGTGTACGGGCTCCTGAAGGACAGCCTGTACGGCGCGACGCCGCACGTCGACGAAGAAGGCCGTCTGCGCGCCGACTACAAGGAGCTCGATCCGCAAGTGCAGGGCAAGGTCGTCGCGATGTGGGACAAGGTCACGAACGAGAACCTGTACGAGATGACCGACTTCGCCGGCTACAAGACCGAATTCCTGCGTCTGTTCGGCTTCGAGATCGCCGGCGTCGACTACGACGCGGACGTGAACCCGGACGTGAAGATCCCCGGCATCATCGACACCACGGTCTGACGGCACAACCCGCCGCCGCGCTCACGGTGCGGGCGGCGGGTTCGCCCTGCCGGCGGCGTCAACGCGGCGCCGGCTCTTCCAGATAGACGCCCGACGACAGCGTGGCCTTCACCTGCCGCGTGAATTCGTCGGTCGACACTTCCTCCGCCCCTGCCTCGATGGCGTCGTACGCCTGGCGCACGACGTCGGCCGGCGTGGCTTTCGGCACGTCGAGGCCGGCCGTCAGGTCGGTATCGATGAAGCCGGCATGCAGCCCGACCACCTGCGTGCGCTGCTCGCGCAGCGAATGCCGCAGCCCGTTGGTCAGCGCCCATGCGGCCGACTTCGACACGCCGTAGCCCGACAGGATCGGCCGGTTCACCCAGCTCGCGACCGACAGCACGTTCAGGATCGCGCCGCCGCCATGGCCGGCGAGCGTTGCCGCGAATGCGCGCGACATCGCCAGCATCCCGAACACGTTGGTTTCGAGGTGATCGCGCAGCGCATCAACCGCGCCGTCGTCGGTCAGGCTGCCGAGCCGCGCGATGCCTGCGTTGTTGATCAGCAGCGTGACGTCGCGTGCGGCGTCGGCGGCCGCGGCGACCGCCGACGGATCGGTCACGTCGAGCTTCACGGGCACCACGCCCGGCAGCGTCACGCTGGCCGGATCGCGCGCGCCCGCATAGACCTTCCGCGCCCCGCGTTCGAGCGCCTGCTTCGCGAATTCGAGCCCAAGCCCGCGGTTCGCGCCCGTGACGAAAACGACTGCACCTTCGATCTTCATGACCCTTCCTTTCCTCGTGTGAATGAAACCATGCCGCCATCGCGTACCGAGCCGTTGCACGGCCGGTACCGGATCGCAAGCTCGTCCCGCTGCCCGCGCTCCGCTGCACCCAGACCCGGCCCGACCTCCATCCGTGCGCCGCGCGTCGCTTCGTTTCGTTTGCGAAGTCGGCTACACTGGATGTCAATGTCGATCACCCTTGTCTTTACGATGCATTGTGTCAGCGCGTCTTGACCACGTCAATGGTGGTCACCATTGTGTTTTTCAATCGATGTAATTGCCGGAATGAGGGAGGGATCGATGGGCGTCTCGAGACAACAGGCCGCCGACAACCGCAACGCGATCGTCGCGGCCGCCGAGCGGCTGTTCCGGGCGCGCGGTGTCGACGCGGTCGGCTTGACAGAACTGATGAAGGAAGCCGGTTTCACGCAGGGCGGTTTCTACAACCACTTCAAATCGAAGGACGCGCTGGTCGCCGCGGTGATGGAAAAGGCGATGCAGGACCGCGCGGATTCGCCGAGCGCCGCCAGCGTCGCGCAACAGGTGACGTCGTACCTGTCGACCGCGCATCGCGACAACGTCGAAGCCGGCTGCCCGCTGTCCGGCTTCGCGGGCGACGCGCCACGCCTGACCGACGCGGCACGCGCGTGCTACGCGCACGGCGTCGCCGCGTATCTCGACCGGCTGGAACGGATGGTCGCAGCGGAAGGCCCGGCCGCGGCGGACACGCGCCGCGACGCGATCGCGATGTTCAGCCAGATGGTCGGCGCGCTCGTGCTGTCGCGTGCGGTCTCCGGCACCGATCCGGCGCTGGCCGACGAAATCCTCGATGCGGGGCGGCGCACGCTCGCCGGCCAGCCCGACGATCCGGCCGTGCCGGCGTAACGACATGGCGGCACGGCGGGCGCGAGTCATGCGAAGCGCTATTCCACCGCCCGTGCGGCGTCCCACAGCGGCTGCCGGCCCAGCGCCGCATGCCACGCGCCGAAGCGCGTGCGCCACGACTCGAACGGCTCCGGCAGCGGATGACGCGGATCGTCGCTGAGCGCATACGCCATCCCTTCGATCAGCCAGCGCGGCTTGGTCACGACCGCGAGGTTGCCGAGCACTTCGGCCTGACGGTGGTGGATCAGTTCGTGCGCGAGAAAGTAAGTCTGCCAGCCGCGCGGCGCGACGACCACGCCGAAATCTCCAAGAGTGAGTGCCGCGCGTTCGCCGAGGCCGAACTTGTCCGCACACTCGCGCGTCGAGCAGAACACGACGCGCGGTGCGTCGCGAAACGGGCCCACGGCCGCCGCCGCGCGCGCGTAGCCGTCGCGATAGCGCTGCCGCGCGACGCCGAGCTGCGCGGCATCGTCCGTGCAGATGTCCGCGCGCGGACATGACACGCCGGGAAGCAGCGCGGGCGCGACGACGCGCAGCGGCTTGACGAGCGCGTACGCGGCGATCGGCAGCGCGACGAGCAGGCCCGTGAGGGTGAAGGCGACGTGGGAGCGTTTCATCGAGGCGACGATTCCGTGGGCGTGCTGGTGGGTGTTTCCGGCACGAATATATCGGAGCCGCGACGCCGCCGGCCGGCTTTTCCGTTCCGCCCGGCTTCCGGCCCGCGGCCGCGCGCCGCCGCACGCGCATCGATCGCGAACCTCGCCGCGATCGCATCCCGCGCCGTTACACGAGCTGCTTGTAAAAATACGTCGTCGCGCACAACCCACCGTCGGGCATCAGCGCATAGTTCGGCACGACGCCGACGCGATGCCAGCCGGCCCGCTCGTACAAGCGCTCGGCATCGCCGCCCGTCACGGTGTCGAGCACCAGCACGGTCTTGCCGGCGTCGCGCGCGGCTTCGTCGGCGGCCGCCATCAACCGCGCGGCGACGCCCTGCCGGCGTGCATGCCGGGACACCAGCATCTTCGCGACGTCAGCGCGATGCGGCTGGTTCTCCGGCTGCGCGGTCACCAACTGCACGGTGCCGACGATCCGGCCGGCGGCGTCCTCGGCGACGAGCAGGATGCGCTCGCCGTTCGCGACGCCCTCGGCGACGCGCGTCCAGAACGCGACGGCCGTCGAGCGCTCGATCGGCAGCATGAAGCTGACGGACGCGCCGCCTTCGACGCAATCAATCAGTACGTCGGCCAGCGCGTCGATGCAGGCATGCGCTTCGCTCGCGTCGACGCGGCGGACGGTAACGGATTCGGTCATCAGAATTTGGTCCGAGAAACCCCGCTATTTCCCCCAAGGGGACTTCCTTCGGGGCGGATGGCGGGAAGGAAATGAGTGCTGTTGACAGGCAGCTTCTTCCGCGGGTTAGGATCACCTGCATGATTCTTGTCTACCGCTACCGCGTGAAGTCGCTCAACGGACTGCTTAACAAGCAGAGCCGTGCGGTGAACTACGTCTGGAACTTCTGCAACGACACGCAGAAGCACGCGCTCAAGTGGAGCAAGAAATGGCCGACGGGATTTGATCTGAACGTGCTGACCACCGGTAGCAGCAAAGAACTCGGCATCCACTCCGGCACGATCAACGCGACGTGCGAGCAATACGCGAAGTCGCGTAGTCAACGCCGTCGGCCCTTCCTGCGCTATCGCGGCAGGAAATCTCTTGGCTGGGTGCCGCTGAAAGGTCGTGATCTGAAGCGCGACGGCGACGCATTCCGTTTCGCCGGCAATACCTTTCGCGTATTCAATAGCCGCCCGCTTCCTGAAGGCAAGATCAAGGACGGGACCAATTTTGCACAGGATGCGCGCGGCAACTGGTTTCTCAACATCGTGATCGAGATGCCCGATGTTCAGGCCCGCCCGGTCCGATCCGGTGTCGGCATCGATCTCGGCCTGAAAGACTTCGCCACACTTTCGACCGGCGAAAAGCTGCCTAACCATCGGTTCGGTCGATGCGCGGCCGAGAAGCTCGCGAAAGCGCAACGGGCGCGAAAGCACAAGCAGCATATCGCGAAGCTGCACGCCAAGGTCACGAATGCCCGTGCCGATTTCCAACACAAGCTCGCGCTCGATCTGGTGCGGCGTTTTGATTACATCGCGGTCGGCAACGTGTCGGCCGCGAAGCTCGCCAGAACCAGGATGGCGAAGAGCGTCTACGACGCATCCTGGTCGTCCTTCCGAAACAAGCTCCGTTA
>NZ_JAWRYD010000371.1:0-261 GCF_046534765.1 Burkholderia sp. SIMBA_062 | reverse complement strand
CCGACAAGCTCGCTTCCGCCGTCCTCGCGGCGCGGCTGGCCGCCTGCGTGACGCGGCTCGGCGCCGTGCATTCGGACTTTCACTGGCAGGGCAAGATCGAGTCCGGCAGCGAAATCCAGCTGCTTTTCAAGACGAGTCTCGCCCGCACGGCCGAACTCGAACAGTTCATCCAGACCCAACATCCCTACGAGACGCCCGAAATCCTCGCCTGGCAGGCGATGGCGTCGACCGCTTACGGGCAGTGGGTCAACACCGAAACCC
>NZ_JAWRYD010000370.1:0-261 GCF_046534765.1 Burkholderia sp. SIMBA_062 | reverse complement strand
ACCCCTGCATGCCGTTGGCATTGAGTGAGCACATACCCTGCCTGGCCTCGGACACGGTGCAATAGGTATCGCGGTGCATGGCCAGGGTTGCTTGGTCCGCAGCGGCCTTGGAACCGACACGCTGGGAAGCGTAGGTGGCCATCAGCCGCGCGGTATCCTTGTCACGCTGTGAGACAGCTTCGACGAACAGCTTGCCTTGCTCCTGGGCTGTGCACTTGATGCTGACCGGCTGCCCGACTGCGGAGTCGAACGTGGTTGCAG
>NZ_JAWRYD010000369.1:0-261 GCF_046534765.1 Burkholderia sp. SIMBA_062 | reverse complement strand
GCATCGGCTACTCGCTTCAGCTTTGCATCGGAAATGTTCAGCTTAGCAGGTGTCGATGAATACGGAGGCAGGCAAGTCTCCAAGTCCACACCTTCATCCAAGCAACCCAGCGACACCGCTCTTTCTACTATTCCTAAAGCGTAGTCCCGAACAAGCAAAGACAAAGGGACTCGACCTTTGTTGAAAACGTACTGATACGCTGTTACTGCATACGACTTAAGGCGATGAATAGAGGGATCAATACAGCATGCCCCGTATCCC
>NZ_JAWRYD010000368.1:0-261 GCF_046534765.1 Burkholderia sp. SIMBA_062 | reverse complement strand
CGCATAGAGCTCGTCCCACGTCACGCGCTTCTTTCCCGCGAGCGGATGATCGCGCCGGCACGCGGCGACGAAGCGCTCCTGCAGCAGCAGCCGGAATTCGACTTCAGGCTCCTGGCTGCCCATGAAGCTCACACCGAAATCGGCCTCGCCGCTGATGACGGCGCTCAGCACCTCGTTCGCGCTCGCATCCAGCAGCTTGACGCGAATGCGCGGAAAGCGGCGATGGTAGCTGGCGATCACGTTCGGCAGGAAGTAGTAGGC
>NZ_JAWRYD010000367.1:0-261 GCF_046534765.1 Burkholderia sp. SIMBA_062 | reverse complement strand
CCCACTTCCACGCTCTGAATGCCGCGCTGCGTTTTCGCGCCTTCCGTGTCGGCGTTGCGAGGGGTCTTCACGCGTTGTCCCGGGCTGAAAAAGGGTCCATGTTAACCGAAGCGCGCGCGATTTCCCGCCGATCGCCCGCCGATCGCCTGCGCGGGCGAAGCGGCGCAAAGCGCAACTGTCGGCGCGATCCAGAAATTAGCAAATAGCGATAGTATTCGCTATTGACAAATAAAAATCGCTGGACGATCATGGCCTCACCCC
>NZ_JAWRYD010000366.1:0-261 GCF_046534765.1 Burkholderia sp. SIMBA_062 | reverse complement strand
CAGCAGCACGTAGTTGAACACCTGCTCGCCCAGCGTCTCGGCGACGAGCTCGGACTCCTCCATGTACTGGATAGCGTGGTCGAGGCTCGCGGGCAGCGACGAGTAGCCCAGGGCGCGTCGTTCGGTGTCGCTCAGGCTCCACACGTTGTCTTCGGCCTCGGGCGGCAGCTCGTACTCTTCCTCGATGCCCTTGAGGCCGGCGGCCAGCATGAGCGAGTAGGCGAGGTAAGGGTTGGCGGCCGAGTCGATGGCGCGGTATTC
>NZ_JAWRYD010000365.1:0-261 GCF_046534765.1 Burkholderia sp. SIMBA_062 | reverse complement strand
GGGATTGGCGGAAACGGTTTTTCAGTTTTGTCTTTGAACTTGCTGTCTGGATGGCAAAAAATATATTTCCCAACTTTAGAGATAAATGAAGGGCTCAATTTTAATGTTACAAACCAGGAATTTATTGCTCCAGAAACCGGAATTTACAATGTCTATGTTTTTATAGAAATGGCATCACTGCTATCGGCTTCTACATTAGGAGCTGGAATTTTTAAAATAAATTCGGGATCAAGCACTGCAGCTTTAATTTCAGATGAATCA
>NZ_JAWRYD010000364.1:0-261 GCF_046534765.1 Burkholderia sp. SIMBA_062 | reverse complement strand
CTATATAGATGCTCACGATGACTGCTCGTGGCAACCGATGTCCGTTCGACGTAGTCAAGACGGATCGCATCCCGGCGGAGTTGACACCGCTTCAATCGCCGCGTGCGCGATGTTGAGTCCGATAAGGGGTGACGTAGCGCGGTAACGTCTTGCGTCGTGCGCCCCGTTTTCCGGTAACAGAACGGTAACGGAAAACAAAAACAGAAAGGGGTTACAAGCCAACGACTTGTAACCCCTTGATTTCCTTGGTCGGAGCGATAG
>NZ_JAWRYD010000363.1:0-261 GCF_046534765.1 Burkholderia sp. SIMBA_062 | reverse complement strand
ACGGCAATACGGGCACATGTCAATCGAGCGGACGGCCCGCCGGTTCGCGAATCAACGGCAATGCCAGCAACGAAACCGCCCCGCAGCCAATCAGATACCACGCGGGCGCAAGCGGATTGCCGAGCAGCTTGATGAGCCACGTTGCGAAGAATTGCGCAAAGCCACCAAATATCGACACACCCACGCAGTACACGATCGACATGCCCGTCACGCGAATCGATTGCGGAAACAACTCGGGCAGCATGACGATATTCGGCACAG
>NZ_JAWRYD010000362.1:0-261 GCF_046534765.1 Burkholderia sp. SIMBA_062 | reverse complement strand
ATCGACATCGCCATGCCCGAGATCGACGGCTATGCGGCGCTGCGTTTTCTGCGCGCGCACCCGCCGCTCGCGCACACGCTGTTCGCGGCGATGACCGGTTTCGGCCAGGCCGCCGACGTCGAACTCACGCGCGCGGCGGGCTTCGAGATGCATCTCGTCAAACCGGTGGACGCCGCGCTGTTCGACGAGCTGCTCGCGCGCGCCGCCGTGCGCCGCGCCGCGCTCGCGCCGCTGGGACCGCTCGGGCCGCTCGGCCCGCTG
>NZ_JAWRYD010000361.1:0-261 GCF_046534765.1 Burkholderia sp. SIMBA_062 | reverse complement strand
GAGGGTGAACAGGCGTTTCGATCGTATCGGCGAGACCTCGCGCGGGGCAGTCGGCCAGATGGCTTAGGCGCGGCGCTGTCGGTGCGCGCTGTCAGCGAGTGATGTCAGCGATGAATGTCAGCGGCGGTTGCCAGCATCAGCCGACGGACGCAGCGCACGCCTTCTTCACGGCATCATCGAAGTCACCCAGCGCATCAACCAGACCATTGGCTTTCGCATCGCTGCCGGTCCAGCCGTGGCCCTGTGCAATGGCATCAATCT
>NZ_JAWRYD010000360.1:0-261 GCF_046534765.1 Burkholderia sp. SIMBA_062 | reverse complement strand
ATCTTTTTTACAACAATTAAGCGAATGGAAAAAACTAGGAAAATCACTATTCCTGATAGATTAGATGCAGTGAGTAAAATAACATCCAAAGTACTCCATTTTAGAATTCCTCCTGCGTAATTGTAGATTAGGTTCATGCTGTCTTTTCCGCCATAATAGATTGCCAGAAGACAAAGTCCGATGAGAAAATTACGTGACTTAAAAACGTCTAAATTCACGACAGGTCTTTTTGCTATGAGCTGTCTGTAAATAAATAACAGG
>NZ_JAWRYD010000359.1:0-261 GCF_046534765.1 Burkholderia sp. SIMBA_062 | reverse complement strand
GCCATTCGTGACATCCTGTCACTGGAACCTGGCGAGCCAATCCCTGCAACGGATCACGAGATCGAGCTTTTCAGCAAGATCTACTGCCTGATGAGTACCTGTAATCGGAAATGGCTGACTACTTTGAGCTCATGTGCAGAGGCCGCAATACGAATGGATGACTTTGTAATCGCCTCGATGACATTTCGCAGGCCGTCCTGCATGAGCTTTAGCGAACTGAGCACCTGAGCAGGCTCGTCTCGGCCTAACGCGTTAATCTCC
>NZ_JAWRYD010000117.1:0-468 GCF_046534765.1 Burkholderia sp. SIMBA_062 | reverse complement strand
TCCGGCAGTTCGGGAGATTGTTTGCGCGCCTGCGGGGACACACGCATGCGTACTGTCGCATCGTCCGGCGTGCCGTCGATCACGTCCCATCGGGTATGGGATTTGGCCGGAATCAGGAAGTGGCGGTTGTGCCCATTCATCGTCAGGCCGCACAAGATCCGAGCGGCCAGAAAGCCCTTGTCGAATACCGTCAGCGAATTGTCCGGTATCTGCGGCAGCAGATCCTGGGCGTACACCATTTCGTTGGTGCCATAAGCGCCGAAGTTGATATCGGCCACCAGATGCGTCGGGATGGCAGTCAGCGTCACGGCCCGCACCTGCGGGTAGCTGGCGACTTTGCCACTGGCATAGCGTTGTGCGCCAAAGTGCTCACGATTGGCCGGGCTGTCGGCCGTGCGCAGCGTGGTGCCGTCCATCGCCCATAGACTCAATCCCTTGAATGCATGGCGTGCTGCGTCCTGCGTGGTC
>NZ_JAWRYD010000358.1:0-262 GCF_046534765.1 Burkholderia sp. SIMBA_062 | reverse complement strand
GTAACCGCCACGGTGCGCAGCCCCGGCACCGCGTTGACGAGGCCATGCCGCGCTGCGCCGCGGCTCGAAAACCAGCGCAGCAGCCACACCCACGTAAAGCGCAACGCATACAGCGCCACGGCGACGACCGCGATGTAGCCGATCAGGCGTCCCACTTGCGCGTCGATCGTCTGATGCGCGTCGAGCAATGCGCGGCCGAGAATGTGCGGGAACTGCAGCCCCAGCAGAATGAACACCATGCCGTTGAAGACGAACTCGATCA
>NZ_JAWRYD010000357.1:0-262 GCF_046534765.1 Burkholderia sp. SIMBA_062 | reverse complement strand
GGCGCGCGGCGTGAACGCGAATGCGCAGACCGTGGCCGCCACGGCGAGCGATGCGTGGCGCGCGCCGCGCCGGCGGTGGTCCGGGTTGGCCTGCGGTTGCCGCCGCGGGATCAGGCTTGTTCTGCTTGTTTTCTTGTACGCGGTACGGGTTGCAAGTGGCATGAGGCCTCCATGATTGCCTGTGCTGCCGCGACGTGACCGTTATTTCAGTGTGATGGAACCACAGAACCGGGCATCGTGCGGCGGCGCACATCTCGCAAAC
>NZ_JAWRYD010000356.1:0-262 GCF_046534765.1 Burkholderia sp. SIMBA_062 | reverse complement strand
CCATCAAGCCCGGCGCCTACCCGTGGGGCAACCACCACAACGCGTGGCGGCCGGCGCATATCCACTTCTCGCTGTTCGGCCCGAGCGTGCTGACGCGGCTGGTCACGCAGATGTATTTCCCCGGCGACCCGTTGCTCGAATATGACCCGATCTACAACTGCGTACCGGACACCTCGGCCAAGCAGCGTCTGATCGCCCGTTTCGACCTGGAAAAAACCATTCCTTCCTATGCCCTCGGCTACCGCTGGGACATCGTCCTGCG
>NZ_JAWRYD010000355.1:0-262 GCF_046534765.1 Burkholderia sp. SIMBA_062 | reverse complement strand
GCGCGGACGCGGCCGTGTACGCGACGATCACGCAATACGGCACGAAGTATCGCGTACTCGACAGCGCGACGGTCGTCACGGCATCGGCGAAACTCGTCGATCTGAAGAGCGGCGACGTGCTCTGGCAAGGCAGCGCGAGCGCGAACAGCAACGAAGGCAACAACAACAGCGGCGGCGGTCTGATCGGCATGCTGGTGATGGCGGCCATCAAGCAGGTCGCGAATTCGCTGACCGACAAGAGCCACGATATCGCGGGCGTGAC
>NZ_JAWRYD010000116.1:0-470 GCF_046534765.1 Burkholderia sp. SIMBA_062 | reverse complement strand
GGGAAGGAGTGGTTGTAAACGCTGCGCAGAGGTGTTAACTTCTGGCGCGATGCTTTCCAGCCACCTCACCTATCTGACTGCAGCCCAACAGCCCCCGCCGGACCTGGGCCGGCTGGCGGAGCATTTGCCGCACGAATGGATCGAGCATGCGATCGAGGCGACGGGCACCGCGAGTATCCGCCGTCGGCGCCTGCCGGCCGAGCAAGTGGTTTGGCTGGTGATCGCCTTGGCCATGTACCGGCACTGGTCGATCAATGAGGTACTCGACAGTCTCGATCTGGCACTGCCCAACGAGGTCGTCCCCTTCGTCAGCAAGAGTGCCGTGGCGCAGGCGCGCCAGCGTATTGGCGAAGCGCCGCTGGCGTGGCTGTTCGAACGGACGGCCTGGGCGTGGACCACGCAGGACGCAGCACGCCATGCATTCAAGGGATTGAGTCTATGGGCGATGGACGGCACCACGCTGCGCACGG
>NZ_JAWRYD010000354.1:0-262 GCF_046534765.1 Burkholderia sp. SIMBA_062 | reverse complement strand
CGAGGTGACCGAAGAGGGCTTTCGTGGCGGCCCGGTGATGCCGGACACCTATGACGGCTCCGCTCGGGCCATCAATGAGCTACGCACCAATGTCAGCCGTGCTGGGTTACGGGCCAACCTGATAGCCAACGACCAACGCTCGGCAATGATCATTGCGCCGCTGCTGGAGCGTTATGCTGACACCGGCAAGCCGATCAACTACGGCACGCTACACGGCCAGCTCGAAGCGGTGCGAGCGTTGCAAGATTCCGCTCTGCCAGAC
>NZ_JAWRYD010000353.1:0-262 GCF_046534765.1 Burkholderia sp. SIMBA_062 | reverse complement strand
ATATGAAGTTTAAATACAGTGACTTCTACAAAGATTTAAGGGTATATTATTTATTAATATTACTCTTTTTCTTGTTGACATTTAATTATGAAGAATATTGGCATTTGTTCTCACCAATAATAAAGTTTGATTCCTGGTCTGTTTATGGTGATCTACGACTTCTTTTGAAAGGAATAGATTTATATGGATTAGGGAAAGATCCTTTTAAAGAACATTATGAGCCTCCATATAATTACCCTTCTTTTTGGAAGTTTTTTTCTTA
>NZ_JAWRYD010000352.1:0-262 GCF_046534765.1 Burkholderia sp. SIMBA_062 | reverse complement strand
AGGCTTTAATTGCGTATTCGTCAAACGCAGTGAGAAAAACAATATACGGGCGATGTTCCGGGTCAAGCATCCCCACCATTTCCAGACCACTGATGCGCGGCATCTGGATATCGAGAAACAGCACATCCGGGCGCAGTTTATGCACCGCGCCGATCCCTTCCACGGCGTTTGAACACTCTCCAACGATTTCAATATCGCTCTGCTCCTGCAAAAATACACGCAGGTTCTCCCGTGCTAACGGTTCATCATCGACAATTAAGAC
>NZ_JAWRYD010000351.1:0-262 GCF_046534765.1 Burkholderia sp. SIMBA_062 | reverse complement strand
CTCACAGTTGGGAGGACGAATGGGGGGACATGGGTTATGCAGCAAGCCTGGCCGCGTTACTCGACAGGCAGAGCGCCACACACGACGAACGGTTCAAGCTATGCGATCGCGCCGGAAACCCGCTCGCGGATACCTATTACACCGTTCGTTTGCCATCCGGTGCAACGGTGAAAGGCGTAACAGATTCGAACGGCTATACCGCGCGCTATCAAACTGATGGCGAGTGCCGTATTGCCGTGTACATCGGCCACAAGAAGTAGTC
>NZ_JAWRYD010000350.1:0-262 GCF_046534765.1 Burkholderia sp. SIMBA_062 | reverse complement strand
CTGCGCTCCGGCACGCCCTTGAACGTACCTTCGAACTTCTTCGCGTCGACTGCGACCCAACCTGCGATGCCGCCTTGCTCTGCCAGCGAGAGGGCTTCAGCGATACGCGCCTGCTTCTTCGCCTTTTCGCGAATTGCGACGACGTCGCCTGCCTTCACTTGCATCGACGGGATGTTCGCGACGACGCCGTTCAGCGTAAGAGCCTTGTGGCTCACGAGCTGTCGCGCTTCAGCGCGGGTCGATGCGAAGCCCATGCGGTACA
>NZ_JAWRYD010000015.1:0-189224 GCF_046534765.1 Burkholderia sp. SIMBA_062 | reverse complement strand
CGCCGCTGGTTTCGCCGCTGGTTTCGCCGCTGGTTTCGCCGCTGGTTTCGCCGCTGGTTTCGCCGCTGGTTTCGCCGCTGGTTTCGCCGTAGATTCCGCCGACTGATTCCGTCGCTCGGTTTCACCGCCCGATTCCGTCGCCCGATTCCGCCCCCCGGTTCCGCCGACAGTTGCGCCAACAGTTGCGCCGGCAAGACCCCGCGCCCCTCGTGCGCCGCTGCCCGGCTCCCCGCCCGCGCCCTTCCCCCGCTCCCGCGGCCGCCGCACGCCCGGCGGGTGTGGGATAATCGCCCAGTTTGCCCAGGGCGCAGCTCAAGAGGTTGTTCGCACGGGCGCGCGAGAGGCCTTCAATCCCGTGCCTCCATCCTTTTCCGCGATATTTCTTCAGCCATCACAATGCCCACATACCGTTCCAAAACCTCCACCGCCGGCCGCAACATGGCAGGTGCGCGCTCGCTGTGGCGCGCCACCGGCATGAAAGACGACGATTTTTCGAAGCCGATCATCGCGGTCGTCAACTCGTTCACGCAGTTCGTGCCCGGGCACGTGCACCTGAAGGATCTCGGCCAGCTCGTCGCGCGCGAGATCGAGGCCGCCGGCGGCGTCGCGAAGGAATTCAACACGATCGCGGTCGACGACGGCATCGCGATGGGCCATGACGGCATGCTCTATTCGCTGCCGAGCCGCGACATCATCGCCGACTCCGTCGAATACATGGTGAACGCGCACTGCGCGGACGCGATGGTGTGCATCTCGAACTGCGACAAGATCACGCCGGGGATGCTGATGGCCGCGATGCGCCTCGACATTCCGGTGATCTTCGTGTCGGGCGGCCCGATGGAAGCCGGCAAGACGCGTCTCGCGAACCCGGTCACCAAGACCATCGAACTGAAGAAGCTCGACCTCGTCGACGCGATGGTGATCGCGGCCGACCCGGCGTATTCGGATGCCGACGTCGCCGAAGTCGAACGCTCGGCCTGCCCGACCTGCGGTTCGTGCTCGGGCATGTTCACCGCGAACTCGATGAACTGCCTGACCGAAGCGCTCGGCCTGTCGCTGCCCGGCAACGGCACGGTCGTCGCGACGCACGCCGATCGCGAGCTGCTGTTCAAGCGCGCCGGCCGCCGCATCGTCGAGCTGACCCGCCAGCACTACGAGCAGGACGACATGCGCGTGCTGCCGCGCTCGGTCGGCTTCAAGGCGTTCGAGAACGCCATGACGCTCGACATCGCGATGGGCGGTTCGACCAACACGATCCTGCACCTGCTGGCGATCGCGCAGGAAGCCGGCATCGACTTCACGATGAAGGACATCGATCGCCTGTCGCGCATCGTGCCGCAGCTGTGCAAGGTCGCACCGAACACGAACAAGTACCACATCGAGGACGTGCACCGCGCGGGCGGCATCATGGCGATCCTCGGCGAGCTCGACCGCGCCGGCAAGCTGCACACCGACGTGCCGACGGTGCACGCGCCCACGCTGAAGGATGCGCTCGACCAGTGGGATATCGTCCGCACCGACGACGCAGCAGTGCGCACGTTCTACCAGGCCGGCCCGGCCGGGATCCCGACGCAGGTCGCGTTCAGCCAGGACACGCGCTGGCCGAGCCTCGACCTCGACCGCGCCGAAGGCTGCATCCGCTCGTACGAGCATGCGTTCTCGAAGGAAGGCGGCCTGGCCGTGCTGACCGGCAACATCGCGCTCGACGGCTGCGTCGTGAAGACGGCCGGCGTCGACGAAAGCATCCTCGTGTTCGAGGGCTCGGCCCACGTCACCGAATCGCAGGACGAAGCGGTCGAGAACATCCTGAACGACAAGGTCAAGGCCGGCGACGTGGTGATCGTGCGCTACGAAGGCCCGAAGGGCGGCCCCGGCATGCAGGAAATGCTGTACCCGACGAGCTACATCAAGTCGAAGGGCCTCGGCAAGGCATGCGCGCTGCTGACGGACGGCCGCTTCTCGGGCGGCACGTCGGGCCTGTCGATCGGCCACTGCTCGCCGGAAGCGGCAGCGGGGGGCGCGATCGGCCTCGTACGCGACGGTGACAAGATCCGCATCGACATCCCGAACCGCACGATCGACGTGCTGGTGTCGGACGAGGAACTCGCGCGTCGCCGCGAAGAGCAAAACGCGAAGGGCTGGAAGCCGGCGCAACCGCGTCCGCGCAAGGTGTCCGCGGCGCTGAAGGCCTATGCGAAGCTGGTGATGTCGGCCGACAAGGGTGCCGTGCGCGACGTGTCGCTGCTGGACGACTGACGCCGGGCAGCGGGCCGCACGCACGGCCTGCCCGCCTGATCCAGAAGCCGCTCTCCGGAGCGGCTTTTTTCATCCGGCGCCGGCCGGGGGCCGCGGCACCGGAGCCTTCAGCCGATCAACGACGGAACTCGTCGCTGCTGCGCCCGCCGCCACCACCGCCGTGGTTCCCGCCGCCGTTTGCGCCACCGCCCCCGTTCCCACCGCCCTGCGGCCGAGCGCCGTAACCGCCGCCGCCCTGATGCGTCGGCGGGACCATCATCCGGGCCGGGCCACCGCTCGGTGCGGGTGGCGCGGGCGGCGGAGCCGGCTGTTGGACACCCGCCGCGCCGGGCATCGGCGCGGGCGCGGGCATCGGCGCGGGCGCACGTGCGGGCGCGACCTGCGGAGCCGGCGCGCGGTTCGGGCCGTTCCAGCCGCCCCGCGTGGCCGACGGCCGTGCATCATGCTGCACCGGCGGCGCGCCGCCCGGCGCGCGCTGGATCGGCCCGCCCGGCTGCGGGCGCCCGTAGGCGGGCGGCATCCCGCCGGGGCCGACGCGCGGCTCGGCACGACGCTCCCAGCGATCGCGGTCGTGAAACCACGGCCGGTGGCGGTAATAACGGTCCCAGTACGCGCCGATCGCGAACCCGGTCACCGGCACGCCGATGATAGCGCCGTATTCGAGCATCGGCACGTAATTGCCCTGGTACGGGTAGTCGAGCTGCTGCGCGTCGATCCAGCCGCGCACGCCCGGCAGCGCGACGTCGCACCACGAGTAGTCGCTCAGGCAGCCGAACACGTCCACCGCGGTGCCGGGCGGAAGTTGCGCGACGACAGGATAATCGGGCGCCGGCCCCGCATAGAGTTGGGCCCCCGAGTTCGTGTAAGCGCTGCTTTGGGCGTCGGCGATCCCCGGCACGGCAGCGATGCCGAACAGGAGGACGCACAAACTTCGGATGATGGTGTTGCTCATGTTGCTCTCCCGCGCGGTGCCGCCGCGCGTCGGTCAGTGTCGATGGCCGCCGCCCCAGTGTCCCCCGCCCCAATGTCCGCCGCCCCCGCGGCCGCCACCCCACGGACGGTGCCAGTACCCGCCCCGGTAGCCGCCGCCCCAATATCCGCGGAAGCCGAAGCCGATCGCGACCGGCGGCCCGTACCAGCCGGGGTAGTACGCGGGGTAGTAGGCCGGGTAAGGCACATAGGCCGGCGCCGCATACACTGGAGCCGGTGCGTAGCCATAGGCATAATCGTCTGTCGGCGGCGGCACGGCCGGCACCGCGGGTGTGGACGAGGCCGTCCCGGCATTTGCCGGCGCCACCGGGATCTCCCGCTGCGACGCCACAGCGGGCACGGGTGCGTAATACGGTGCATAGCCGTAAGGGCCCGTGTAATAGCAGCCACTCAGCGCGATCATGGCCAGCACGATGACGGCTGGCCTCGCGGCGTGAATCGGGTTCATTTGAAGCTCCGCTGGAATTCGTGCGTCGCCGCGCGGCGCGCGCCTGACTCTAGCTTACGTCCCCTGCATATTTCTGCGGGTTTGATCGGTTACTTTTAGTTTCGCCGCCGCAATTGATGGGGTCGCACCGCGCGGGTACGCCGCGTGCTCGCGCGTCTGGCGCGCCGGCGTTGAAGTTGGCGCAAATGCCCTCACTTGGATATTCAGTCAGGCTGGCCGGCGCGGACGGGTGTTCGCGGCCCCCGGCGGCCTGAAACCAGCGGACTTCGGCCCGCCCAACAGGAATGCGGCTCACGCCGCCATCGACATGACTACGCCACGCCCCACGCTTCGGGCGGACACGCCCCTCGATCCGATCATCCAACTGCTGGCGCTCGCCGGCGAACAGGGTTATCTGACGCACGCCGACCTCGTCGACGCGCTGCCGCCGGAAAGCGACAGCCCCGACGCGCTGGACGTCGTGCGCGCCGCGCTCGCGGATATCGGCATCGCCGTGCTCGACGAGCCGGCCGCGCCGGCGCCGTTCGCGGGCGCGGCACCGGTCGACGTCGATCGCGATGCGCTCGACGAAGGCCGCGCGCTGCTCGGTGATCTCGCCCGCGGCACGAGCGCGTCGACCGATCCGCTCGCGTTGTATATGCGACGCATTCACGCGGTGCCGCTGCTCAAGCGCGAGGACGAAATCGTGCTCGCCCGCGAGATCGAAACGGGCCGCCATCAGATCCTGCACGCGCTCGCCGGCTACCCGGCGGCGGTCGATGCGCTGCTCGCGCGCCATGGTGCAACGCGTGTAAGCGGCGCGGCCGGAGGCGAAGGCGCTGACATCGGCGACGGCGAAGGCGAAGGCGACACGCCGGCACCCGCGCGCTACGACACGCTGCAGGGCGCCGTCGCGGCCCTGCGCGGCGCATTGCACGCGCAAGGCTGCCGCTCGGCCGAATACCGCGACGCGCGCAACCGGCTCGCCGCACTGCTCGGTTCGCTCGCGTGGGTTGCACCGGCCGTGGACGAAGCGAGCCGCGTCCTGCGCGCGCTCGCCGCCGCGCCGGCCAACGCCGCCGCCGACACCGACGCCGCGTGCTTCGATGCGGTCGCGCGGCGTGCGCTCGGCGCCGCCCTGAGCGACGGTCAGCAAAAGGTACGCGACGCTACACGTGCAATGCTGGAGGCGAACCTGCGGCTCGTGCTGTCGATCGCGCGCAAGTACATGAACCGCGGCGTCGACCTGCCCGACCTCGTGCAGGACGGCTGCCTCGGCCTGATGCGCGCGATCGAGAAGTTCGAATACCGGCGCGGCTTCAAGTTCTCGACCTATGCGACCTGGTGGATCCGGCAGGCAGTCGCACGCGCGGTGGCCGACCGCTCGCGCACGATCCGCGTGCCCGTGCACGTCGGCGACCAGTACCAGCGCGTGCAGCGGCATGCGCTGCGCTTCCGCCAACGCACGGGCCGCCGGGCGACGCCGGCCGAACTGGTTGCCGAAACCGGGCTCCCCGAGGGCAAGCTGCGCGCGGTGCTCGCGCTGCCTGCCGAGCCGCTGTCGCTCGACACGCCGCTGCCCGACGCGGAGACGGGCCTCGTCGACCTGATCGAGGACCAGGCGTCGGCGAGCCCGTTCGAGCGCCTGGCGGACACGCGCATGCGCGAATGCGTGACGTCGCTGCTGCGCTCGGTCACGCCGGCCGAAGCCGACGTGCTGCGCCGGCGGTTCGGCCTCGGTGGCGCCGAGCCCGACACCTACGACGCGATCGCGCAGGACGCGGGCATGTCGCGCGAACGCGTGCGGCAGATCGAGAAGCGCGCGCTCGCGACGCTGCGCACGGTCGCGGAGGCCGAGGGCGCGGAGTCGTTCCTCGACGCGTAACCGGTCGCGCGTTCGTGCCCCATCCCGGCACGAACGCGCGCGCGGCGCGGTTCGCGCCTGTGCAACGTTTGCCATTGACGCGCATCAAGTATTGTTCGTCGCTTGCCGTGACAATGTGCTGAAATGAGCGGTGGCCCGCGCGTTGCGCGCCCCGTTCATTCCGTTTGCGCTTCCCCAGGTCCCGCACCATGCAGACGACCGTCAGCCAGACGCACGAGGAAAACCGGCAAATCGCGGCCTGCCTGCGCGAAGCCGCGCAGCTGCTTGCCGACCAGGGCGCGAATCCCTACCGGGTGGCCGCCTACCGCACGTCGGCCGATACGATCGAGTCGCTCGACGACGGCATCCGCACGCGCTTCAACGCGGGCGGTGTCGATGCGCTCGGCGCGCTCCCGGAGGTCGGCACGGGCGTCGCGCAGGCGATCGCCGAATGGCTGGTGACCGGGCGCTGGCGCCTGCTCGATCGGCTGCGCGGCGATGCGGAACGCGTGTCCGCCTTCGAAGCCGTGCCGGGCATCGGTCATGCGCTCGCGCTGCGGATTCACGACCAGTTGCACATCGATACACTCGAGGATCTCGAACGCGCGGCCCGCAGCGGCCAGCTCGACGCGATTTCGGGTGTCGGCCCGCGTCGCGCCGCCGGCATCCGCGCGGCGCTCGACGACGTACTAAGCCGGCGCCGGCGCTGGCAAGGCCACGCGCGCGACGCCGACCTCGGCACCGAACCGCCTGTCGAACTGCTGCTTTACATCGACCGCCTGTACCGCAACAAGGCCGCCGCCGGCATCCTTCCCATGCTCGTGACGCGTCGCGTGAACGCGGACGTCAGCGTGTCGCCGCCCGTGATGCACATGACGAAAGGCGGCTGGCATTTCACCGCACTGTGCCCGTATCCCGCACGCCCGCACGAGGCCGGCCGCACCGCGGACTGGGTCGCGCTCTACTTCTACGATGCGTTGCAATGCGAGCACCAGCGGACAGTCGTCACCGAAACGTTCGGTTCGCTCGTCGGCAAGCGCATCGTGCGCGGACGCGAGATGGAATGCCGCGTCTATTACGCGGGATGACGCGCTCGGGGCATTAGCCGTCGCGGCATGCCCGCCCCATCGCACGCTCGCGCGCCCGACTCCGCCAAGCCGAACCCGCTACGTGCCTTCGGTCTTCGTGCGACGCGCCGGATGACGGTGCGCGGCGATGCGCAGGAGCTTGCGGAACGACGGACACTCGAGATGACTCGGCGCCGGGCACACGGCCGCATGCCGCAGCGCATCGCGCACCGCACCGAGACGTCGGATCGTGCGGTCGAGCTCGTCGGCCTTGTCGTCGAGCTTCGCGCGATCGATCGCCGGCCGGCCGTCCGCGCCGAACATCGCGAGGATGTCGTCGAGCGCGAAACCCGCCTCGCGGCCGAGCGCGATCAGCGCAAGGCGCTCCAGCACCGACTCGTCATACTGGCGCCGCAGCCCGTGCCGACCGTTCGGCACGATTAATCCCTTTTCCTCGTAGTAGCGCAGCGTCGACGCGGGCAATCCCGAGCGACGCGCGACCTCGGCGATGTCCAGACGGCTCATGCTTGTCCTCAAGTGAACTTGAAGTTGCAAGATAGCCGCTCGATTCCTTCGACACAAGACTGGACCGCCATGAACCCGCCGACACCGACTCGTCTGCCGTCGCGCCCCGCCGCCGCCATTCGCCCCGGAGGCGCGCGATGACCTCGCACGACTTCCTGGTGCGCATTCTGCTGATCGGCGCGGGCGCGACGCTCGTGACGGACCTGTGGGCGTGCACGCGGCGATGGACTGACGAGGCGACGGGCGCGCGCGGTGCGCGCAGGCACCGCGCCCGGCCGGGCTCAGGCCTTCATCGTCCCGGTGCGCACGTAGCGTTCATGCCACGACAGCGCCTCCGCGAGCAGATGCGGCGTGTGCTTGCCGAAGCTCTCGCGCGACGCGCGCTCGAAGTAGTCCTCGAGCATCGGACGGTAGTCCGGATGCGCGCAGGTCGCGATGACCTTGCGCGCACGCTGCTTCGGCGACAGGCCGCGCAGGTCGGCGAGCCCCTGCTCGGTGACGACCACCGCGACGTCGTGCTCGGTATGGTCGACGTGGCTCGCCATCGGCACGATCCGCGAGATCGCGCCGCCCTTCGCGGTGCTGGCCGACATGAAGCACGACAGGTAGCCGTTGCGCGCGAAGTCGCCCGAGCCGCCGATGCCGTTCTGGATCTTCGTGCCCATCACGTGCGTCGAGTTCACGTTGCCGTAGATATCGGCTTCGATCATCCCGTTCATCGCGATGCAGCCGAGCCGGCGCACGAGTTCCGGATGGTTGCTGATCTCCTGCGGGCGCAGCAGGATTTTTTCGCGGAACGTCGCGATATCGTCGGCGAAGCGCTGCACGGCGGCCGGGCTCAGCGACAGCGCCGTGGCCGACGCGAAGCTCAGCGTGCCGTCGTCGAGCAGGTCCAGCATGCCGTCCTGGATCACCTCGGTGTACGCGGTGAGGTTCGAGAAGCCGGCCGTGCTCAGTTCCGCGAGCACCGCGTTCGTGATGTTGCCGACACCCGACTGCAGCGGCAGCAGGTTTTCCGGCAGACGGCCGCGCTTCACTTCGTGGCGCAGGAAGTCGATCAGTTGCAGCGCGATCTGCTTCGACGTGGCGTCCGGCGCGGAGAACGCGTTGCTGCGGTCCGGCGCGTCGGTCTCGACGATCGCGACGATCTTGTCGGCCGGACAGCGCAGGTACGGCTCGCCGATCCGGTCGTCGCTTTTGGTCAGCGGAATCGGCTTGCGGTGCGGCGGCAGCGCGGTGCCGTAATAGACGTCGTGCATCCCGTCGAGGCCGAGCGGCTGGCGCGAGTTGACTTCGAGGATCACGTGCTTCGCCTGCTCGAGCCACGTCTTGTTGTTGCCGATCGATGCGGACGGAATCAGCAGCCCGTCCTCGCGGATGCCCGCGACTTCGACAATCGCGACGTCGAGGTCGCCGTACAGCCCGAACCACGCGTATTGCGCGACGTGGCTCAGGTGGACGTCCTGGTAGTCGACTTCGCCGCTGTTGATCTTGTCGCGCAGCGTCGGGTCGGACTGGTACGGCAGGCGCATCGAGATGCCGTTGGTGCGGGCGAGCGCGCCGTCGAGCTCCGGCGCGGTCGAGGCGCCCGTCAGCACGTTGATCCGGAAGTCCTCGCCGCGCGCATGGGCGGCGTCGATGTGGGCGGCGAGCGCGGCCGGCACGGCCTTCGGATAGCCGGAGCCGGTGAAGCCGCTCATCGCGACGGTCATGCCGGGACGGATCAGCGCGGCGGCTTCGTCGGCGGTGCGGACGAGCGAACGCAGGGCGCGAGCGAGGATGCGTGATGAAGACATGGCTGTATATCTGACGCTTTTGGTCTGTCGTTGACGTCGCGGGGGGTGTCTCCTGAGCGACGCGAAGCCCTTGGGGCCGCGAGGGGCGGCCCGGCACCACAGGCACGGTCGGAGTATCGCAGAGGCCATCCCCGCGAAATGTCCGCTGAATGCAAAAGATACTTACTGAATGCGCCGGGTATCGAACGGCCGTTCTGTGACAGGCGGAACAATCTGCCGAATGCACTCGAAAGGTGTGCGAAAGCGAATCGCCAATATGCCGCGTGCGGATGACCAACGACCGAACGTCAGTCGACTGTGACCTTTCCGGATTGACTGCCGGAACGCAGGGAATCAGCATGCGCCGGCCGACCGGCGATCGCCGCGGCAATTGTCGCCCCGCGCCGCTTTTTCGGGCCTGATCCACGTCAATCCGGCGACGCGCGCGCCACGCCGCGAGGCCCGCTGGGCCAGGCCCGCGGGCCCTTGACAGGCGCGTCATGCGAACCACACTGGATTACATGCGGCCCGGATGCGCGCACACCGTTTCGCGCATCCGGGCCGCAACCGGCCCATGCGCGGACTCGCGTTAACACTCCCGCATGTCAGGACATTGATCGAAGAAAAAGCAACAAGTTACAATTCCGTATATATTTCGCCGATGGACCAAAGAAAAACCGCCAAACACCCGGAACCGCCGCTACCCCGCACGTGGGATGCGCGGCTCGCGCGCGCGCTCGTCCGGCCGCTGATCGACACGCCGGTCACCCCGAATCACCTCACTACCCTTCGTCTGCTGATCGGCCTCGCCGGCGCCTGGGGCCTGGCGCAAGGCGGCTTCGGGTGGAGCAACGCAGGCGCATTCCTGATCGTGCTGTCGAACTTCGTCGACCACACCGACGGCGAACTCGCGCGCATCAGCGGCAAGTCCAGCAAGATCGGTCACTTTTACGACCTCGCGGCCGACGCGCTCGTGACGGTCGCGCTGTTCGTCAGCATGGGCCTCGGCATCGTCGCCCAGGGCGGCCAGATGGCCGCGTCGCCGGTGCTGCTCGGTGCGCTGGCCGGTGCGGCCGTCGCGCTGATCTTCTTCCTGCGCATGCGGATCGAATCGGTCGCCGGCAAGGCCGGCACCAAGCAGGCGTTCGCCGGCGGCTTCGAGACGGAAGACGTGCTCTACCTGCTGCCGCTCGTGACGCTCGCCGACAGCGTCCAGCCGTTCCTGCTCGCGGCGTCGATCGGCGCCCCGCTGTTCGCCGCATGGGTCGTGCTCGACTGGTGGCGCATCGTGCGCCGCGGCAACGCCCCGCAGAATTCAACCGAAATCCAGGCTTCCAAATGACTTCTAGCACGCGCGACGACTCCGTGCTGAGCCCGGCACGCCCCGCGCCTGCGCGCGCCGATCCCGATCGCACCGTGGCCGGCTGTGTCGGCCAACTCGACCTCGACCGCCTGCGCAGCGACTACACGCGCCAGGGGTCGTTCCTGTATCTGGACGCATTCCTGCCGCCCGACGCGCACGCGAAACTCGCGGCCGCCGCCCGCGCGCTGCAGCCCGGCCTGAACCGCAATTACCTGCCCGGCCACAAGCAGGGCGGCAGCGTGAGCCGGCATACGATCGACGAGCAGGCACCGTACATCGCGGAGCTGTACCGCTCGAAGGCGCTGATCGGCTTCCTCGAGAAAATCACGGGCGACAAGCTGATGCTGTCGCCGGAGAACGATCCGCACGCGTACGCGCTGTATTACTACACGAAGCCGGGCGACCACATCGGCTGGCACTACGACACGTCGTACTACGACGGTCGCCGCTATACGCTGCTGATCGGCGTGATCGACGAATCGTCGTGCCGGCTCGACTACGAACTGCATACGCGCAATCCGGACGTGCCCGACGAACCGGGCTCCGTGCAGATCGCCGACGGCGGCATCGTGCTGTTCGACGGCGACAAGCTGCGCCACCGGGTCACGCCGCTCGGCCAGAACGAGACGCGCGTATCGCTGACTTTCGAATACGTGACCAACCCCGGCATGCGGCCGTGGAAGCGCTTCATCTCGAACATGAAGGACGCGATCGCGTATTTCGGTTTCCGCCAGGTGTTCAAGCAGCTGGCCACGCGACGCTCGAGCGGGTCATGACACGCGCCGGCCTGATCCTGCTGTCCCTCGGAACGGCACTCTTCATCGCCCTGCTCGCGTGGCAGGGCGTCGGCGCGGTCGCGTCGACGCTCCTCGCGGCCGGCTGGGGCCTCGCGCTCGTCGCGGCGTTCCACGTCGTGCCGCTCGTGATCGACGCGTTCGCGGTCTCCGTGATGTTTCGCCGCGGTCAACCGGCCGCCGAGCTCGGCAACGCGCTGCGCGCGCGCTGGGTCGGCGAATCGGTGAACAGCCTGCTGCCCGCCGGGCAGATCGGCGGCCCGGTGCTGATGGTGCGCTACCTGGCGCAGCGCGGCACGCGGATGGCCGATGCGGCCGCCGCGGTCACCGTCGGCACGACGATGCAGGCGCTCGCGCAGATGGCGTTCGCGCTCATCGGCATCGCCGCGTTCAGCCTGTATGCGACGCACGATTCGGTCGCTCATCTGCGCACGCCGGCGCTGATCGCCACCGGCGTGCTCGGCGCCCTCGCCGTCGCGTTCTACGCGGCGCAGCGGCGCGGGCTGTTCGGCCGCGGGATGCGTCTCGCGTCGAAGCTGCTCGGCCCGCGCGACTGGTCGTCGCTGGCGACCCGCGCGGATGCGATCGACAACGCGGTCGCCGCGCTGTACCGCGATCGTGCGAAGGTCGCGAAGACCTTCGCGTTGAGCCTCGTCGGCTGGATCGCCGGCACCGCGGAAGTGTGGCTCGCGCTGCACTTCCTCGGGCACCCGGTCAGCTGGCTCGACGCGCTGCTGCTCGAGAGCGTCGGCCAGGCGATTCGCGGTGCGGCGTTCGCGATCCCGGGCTCGCTCGGGGCGCAGGAAGGCGGTTACCTGCTGCTCGCCCCGCTGGTCGGCCTGCCGCCCGACGCGGCGCTCGCGCTGTCGCTCGCGAAGCGCGCGCGCGAACTCGCGCTCGGCCTGCCCGGCCTGCTCTATCTGCATTTCAGTGAAAGAAACTGGCAGCGGCGCCATGCGCCGCAGCCGCTCGCCGACTGATCGTTCAGATCCGCCGGCTTTTTGGTTGGAGAACCCATGCGAGCCATCATTCTTGCGGCAGGCCTCGGCTTGCGCCTGCAACAACCGCCCGAGGCGCAATTCCCGAAGTGCCTGCTGCGCTTCGACGACGTGTCGCTGCTCGAGCGCCATCTGCGCGTGCTCGACGCCGCCGGCGTCGATGAAATCGTGCTCGGGCTCGGCTTCCAGTCCGAGAAGGTCGAGCAGGAATTGAAGCGCCTCGGCCGCACCGCCGAGATCGTGATCAACGAGCGCTACGACCTCGGCAGCGTGCTGACCGTGCACACCATCGCCGATGCGATGACGCGCGGCGGCGACGTGCTGCTGATGGACGCCGACGTGCTCTACGACGAGAACATCCTGCACGCGCTGGTGGCCGATCCGGACAAGTCGATCGACCGCCTGCTGATCGATCGCGACTTCGAAGCCGGCGACGAGCCCGTCAAGCTGTGCCTGAAGAACGGCGTGCCGGTCGAGTTGCGCAAGCAGCTCGCCGTCGACCTCGACTACGATACGATCGGCGAATCGGTCGGCTTCTTCCGCTTCACCGAAGGCACCGCGCGCCGCCTCGCGAAAATCGTCGCCGGCTACGTCGACAGCGGCCGCGCGAACATGCCGCACGAGGAAGCCGTGCGCGACCTGCTGCTCGAAGGCGGCCACTCGTTCGACGTCGCCGACGTCACGGGTTCGCCGTGGATCGAGATCGACTTCCCGAACGACGTCGCACGCGCGACACAAGACATTCTTCCCCTGATTCAACGCACCACGGCAGGAGCCGCACGATGAACGCTCGCGAACCCAACTTCTCCGAATCGCGCAGCGCACGCCTGCGCCGCATGCTCGTCAGCAACGAACTCGAATTCCTGATGGAAGCGCACAACGGCCTGTCCGCACGGATCGTCCGCGAAGCAGGCTTCAAGGGCATCTGGGCATCGGGCCTCGCGATCTCCGCGCAGTTCGGCGTGCGCGACAACAACGAAGCGAGCTGGACGCAGGTCGTCGACGTGCTCGAGTTCATGGCCGACGCGAGCGACCTGCCGATCCTGCTCGACGGCGACACCGGCTACGGCAACTTCAACAACGTGCGCCGCCTCGTGAAGAAGCTCGAGCAGCGCGGCATCGCCGGCGTGTGCATCGAAGACAAGCAATTCCCGAAGACGAACAGCTTCATCGGCGGCGAGCGCCAGCCGCTCGCGGAAATCGATGAGTTCTGCGGCAAGATCAAGGCCGGCAAGGATTCGCAGAGCGACCCCGACTTCTCGATCGTCGCGCGCGTCGAGGCGCTGATCGCGGGCTGGGGGATGGACGAGGCGCTGCGCCGCGCGAACGCGTATGCGGAAGCCGGTGCGGACGCGATCCTGATTCACAGCAAGCTGTCGCGCCCCGACGAAATTCTCCAGTTCGCACGCGAATGGAGCGGCAAGGCGCCGCTCGTGATCGTGCCGACCAAGTACTACAGCACGCCGACCGACGTGTTCCGCCAGGCCGGCATCAGCACCGTGATCTGGGCGAACCACCTGATCCGCGCATCGGCGTCGGCCATGCAGGCCGTCGCGCGCGAGATTCATGAAAACGAGACGCTGATCAACGTCGAGGACCGCGTCGCGTCGGTCAACGAGATCTTCCGCCTGCAGGACGCCGACGAATACTCGGCAGCGGAGCGCATCTACCTGTCGTCGTCGTCGCGCGCGTCGAACGCCGCGATCGTGCTCGCCGCGAGCCGCGGCAAGGGGCTCGAGGCCGTCACCGAGGACAAACCCAAGGTCATGCTGCCGGTCGCCGGCAAGCCGCTGTTGCGCTGGCTCGTCGACGGCTTCAAGACGCACGGCGTGAACGACATCACCGTGGTCGGCGGCTATCGCGCCGACGCGATCGACACGTCGGGCATCAAGCTCGTCGTCAACGAGCGTCACGCGCAGACGGGCGAGCTCGCGTCGCTCGCGTGCGCGGCCGAACGCCTGACCGGCGACACCGTGATCTCGTACGGCGACCTGCTGTTCCGCAGCTACATCGTGCGCGACCTCGCGGAGAGCGAGGCCGAGTTCAGCGTCGTCGTCGATTCGTCGCTGACGGAGCCGACCAACCAGAGCGTGCGCGATTTCGCGCTCTGCTCGGCCGCCGACGACCGCGGCCTGTTCGGTCAGAAAACCTACCTGCAACGCGTATCGAGCGATGTTGCCGCAGGCACGCCGCACGGCCGTTGGATCGGTCTGCTGAACGTGCGCGGCGCAGGCGTCGACCGCCTGAAGGCGATGCTCGCGACGCTGCAGGCACGTCCTGATTTCGACACGCTCGATATCCCGTCGCTGCTCAACGAACTGATCGCCGCCGGCGAGAAGATCGAGGTGCAGTACGTGCACGGCCACTGGCGCGGCGTCAACGATCTCGAGGACTTCCGCCGCGCGGGCGACTTCGCGCACGGCCAGACGCCGCTGTCCGAGCCGGGCGCCGGCAACGGGGGCGCGCAATGATCGAAGCGGCCCAGTTCGTCGAGGCCGCGCGCGAGCGCGGTTTCGACTGGTACGCGGGCGTGCCCTGCTCGTACCTGACGCCGTTCATCAATTACGTGCTGCAGGACCCGACGCTGCACTACCTGTCGGCCGCGAACGAAGGCGACGCGGTCGCGCTGATCGCTGGCGCCACCCTCGGCGGCAAGCGCGGGATCGCGATGATGCAGAACTCCGGGCTCGGCAATGCGGTGAGCCCGCTCACGTCGCTGACCTGGACGTTCCGGCTGCCGCAGTTGCTGATCGTCACGTGGCGCGGCCAGCCGGGCGTGTCCGACGAGCCGCAGCACGCGCTGATGGGGCCCATCACGCCGGCCATGCTCGACACGATGGAGATCCCGTGGGAGACGTTCCCGACCGACCCCGAACAGGTCGGCCCGGCGCTCGACCGCGCGATCGCGCACATGGACGCAACGGGCCGCCCGTACGCGCTCGTGATGCAAAAAGGCAGCGTCGCGCCGTATGAACTGAAGGCGAACCCGGCGGCGACGCCGCGCGCGCATGTCGCCGCAGAGTCGGCGGCACGTGCTGAATCACCCGCCGCGTGGCCGACGCGCCACGACGCGCTGCAACGCGTGATCGCGCACACGCCGGTCGATTCGACCGTCGTGCTTGCGTCCACCGGCTTCTGCGGCCGCGAACTCTATGCGATCGACGACCGTCCGAACCAGCTGTACATGGTCGGCTCGATGGGTTGCGTGACGCCGCTCGCGCTGGGTCTCGCGCTCGCGCGCCCCGACCTGCGCGTGGTGGCCGTCGACGGCGACGGCGCCGCGCTGATGCGCATGGGCGTGTTCGCGACGCTCGGCACCTACGGGCCGTCCAACCTCACGCACGTGCTGCTCGACAACGGCGCGCACGAATCGACCGGCGGCCAGGCGACCGTGTCGCGGCATGTGTCGTTCGCGGGCGTCGCGGCGGCATGCGGCTATGCGTCCGCCGTCGAAGGCGACACGCTCGACGTGCTCGATGCGACGCTCGCCGCGCAGAGCAACGGTACGCAGTTCGTGCGCGTTGCGATCCGCACGGGCGTGCCCGACGGCCTGCCGCGCCCGACCGTCACGCCGGTCGAGGTCAAGACCCGCCTGATGCGGCATATCGGCGCCGCACAGGCCGAAGCCCACGCCGAAGGAGCTCATTGATGCTGCTGCTGAACCCCGGCCCGGTCACGCTGAGCGAACGCGTGCGCCGCAGCCTGTTGCAACCCGACCTGTGCCATCGCGAAAGCGAATTCTTCGATCTGCAGGATGAAGCGCGCGCGCGCCTCGTCGCCGCGTACGAACTCGATCCGGCCGAATGGGCCGCCGTGCTGATGACGGGCTCGGGCACCGCCGCCGTCGAAAGCATGATCGCGGCGCTCGTGCCGCAGGACGGCAAGCTGCTCGTGATCGAGAACGGCGTGTACGGCGAGCGCATCACGCAGATCGCGACCCAGTACGGGATCGCGCATGATGTGCTGAAGCATGAGTGGATGCAGGCGCCCGATCTCGCGCAGATTGGTGGGAAGCTCGATGCGGGTGGGTATTCGCACGTTGCGGTGATTCATCACGAAACGACGACCGGCCGGCTGAATGATCTCGGTAAGATCGCCGACGTATGCCGTGCGCGTGGTGTGAAGATGCTTGTCGATGGTGTGAGCAGCTTTGGGGCTGAGGCGATCGACTTTGCCGGTGGCGTCATTGATGCGGTTGCCGCTACCGCGAACAAGTGCCTGCACGGTGTGCCGGGTGCCGCGTTCGTGATCGTGCGCCGCAGCGCGCTTGCCAAGGCAGCGAGCCGGACTTATTACCTCGATCTTGGTCGGCTTGCGAAGCTTCAGGATCAGCGGAATACGCCGTTTACGCCTTCCGTGCATGCTTACTATGCGCTCGTAGAGGCACTGCGCGAGTTCGACGAAGCCGGTGGCTGGCGTGCGCGGCATGCGCACTACAAGGCGCTCGCCGATCAGGCGCAGGCTGGGCTGGCGGCGCGCGGGATGTCGCTCGTGCTGCCCGAAGGCGCTTCGTCGGTCGTGCTGCGTGCGTACCGGCTGCCGCAAGGCGTTACGTACGAGACGCTGCATGACGGATTGAAGGCGCGTGGCTTCGTGATTTATGCGGGGCAAGGCGGGTTGTCGAAGGAATTGTTCCGGATCTCGACGATGGGGGCGATCGAGGCGGCTGATGTCGATCGGTTGCTGGAGGGGTTTACGGAGTTGACGCGGTAAGCGTTGCCCTGCTTGTACGTTCGTCCATGAGAGGCCCGCAAGGGCCTTTTTTGTTGTTCGTCGGGGAGCGCGCGGGGAACGTGGGGGGACTGGCGGCGTTCGGCCACGGAGAGACGATCGAGCTTTTCGTGAGGCCGTCTGCAATAGCACACATCTCGGTCATCCAGGAGCAACAGGATCAGGCGACGTCCGCGCAGGGTATTATTTGCAAATTCTGTGTTTTAGACGTCAGTCTGCAAATCCAAGTGCGCCCATGAGCAAACCAACTCAAGTAAAAAGACCTATCCGCAAAAGGCTGACCAAGGCACAGAAGGTGGAGAGGAGCGAGTTCGCTGAGCGCGAGGTTCGCACGCGCGAAGTGCTTACAGCAAAGGTCAGGCGTGCCACAGACCTGCGATCGAAAGATCGAGCATTTCACGGGCTTGAACGCGAGTTCAGCTATTTTCAGGACGATCTGCTCAAGGCGTTCGACCGTACGAAAAACCCTAAGCATCCTCGCGACGTTGGGACAGCGCGTGAACAGGTCTTACGTAGATACTTGGTCGATACCGGATTGATTCCGAACCGCTATGCGGTTACCTCAACGAGCCATCGGGTGGCATCCACTTCAGGGCACATAAGCCAAGAGCTAGACCTCCTCTTTTATGATTCGAGTGAAGCGATCACCTTGATGCAGGTCGAGAAGGCGTACAGCGTATTGCCGGTCGAATGTACGTATGGCGTGCTTCAGGTCAAATCGAGAATTTCACGAAATGATATTCGGGAAGGGCTGCTGAATATCGCAAGTTACAAAAAGCTCAGTCGAACGAAATCGCAGGGCTTCCCCATCATTTCAGGTGACGCAAAAAGCGAATTTGGTTTTGGCATTCTATTCGCTTACGATACCGACCTAGACTGGTGCGATTTCGTTGACGAGTTGAAACTGTTCACGGAAACGAATCCGCGGCACACTTGGCCCAATGCGGTATTCGTTTTATCAAAGGGATTTCTGTTGTGCGGTGACGAAACCCAAGCTGCATACACTAACAGCCAAATTGCGGCGATCAAAAATCCTGAGATACACGGCCGTCCAGATCGGGACAACTCCTGCTTTTTCAGCCTTTACACTATTCTGATCGATTTGCTTCGGAATACGGTAACGCAGCCGATCGTTGTCAATTCGTACTACAGGCTTCCCTTGGTCGCCGGCGAGCATTCCTACAAATATTCATTTGGCTTTTTTGCGGAGTTTGGCGCGTGCGATAAACACGGGGATTACCCGCGAAAGCTAACCGAGTCCAAACTTATCGAAGTCATTGAATGGTGCAAGACAGCGACGCCAATAAATTGGGTTCGAGCTACGGAACTCGCCTACGGCCAGCCTGGCGACAATTGGGAGGCTTACGAGCGCCAGAACGCCGAAGTTCGAATCTATAACCCGAAAAATATCGCTCTCCCTGATCTGCTAGTGTTGGATACACCCATGATGGCGGATGGCAAGGAAGTCACCGTCAAGTCGATTGCTTTTGACTCAATCGAGGCCGCCGGGATGATTATCTGGATACCGTATATCTACGAAATCGAACAGGAAATTATAAACTTCTGTCCGAAGTGCGAGAAGAAGATCGTCCCGAAGACAGCAGAAAGCGACGATGCAGGTAACTAGCTCCGCCATTCTTCACCGAATCAGTTTAGGCTTCTGCCTTAAATGGTTCCGCTGTCTCTCGCTCTCATCGCCAATGTCGATCGCTCGCGTTGCGGAGCGATAAGTGTCCCACCCTGAAAGACCGTTCAGTGTCAGGAAGCAGACACATGACGCCAAGCGATGAAAGACCGCAACGGGTCGTTTTGAGCCGGTAACGGCCCACCCAGGAGATATCCGGCGGCGTTCGGCTCGGCCATTATGAGCCCTTCACGACCAACGCCCGCATTGACGCTTAAGTGCCAGAGTGACGCTTGCGATGATTCCCTCGACAACTTCCGCGATCTACCGCGCCCGTCGTTTCCATCGCGATCGCTGTGCTTGCAGTGGCAAAATGAGTGCCCCGTTGCCGGACGGTCCCGATGAATGGCGCACCCGAAGGCGTGAGCATCCCAATCATGGTGCCTTTGCTCGGGCACAAAACATCAGTGCAAGGCGGCGTATCACGCCGTCCGAATTCGCGGCACCAAGCCGGGCACAGCCCGAGCGAGGTTATGCCATGACAGACAAGAGAAATGGAATGACGACTACCTTCGACGAGGCGACAACGGCGGCGATCACCGCGTTTGCCCAATTGGATTTCTACACGGCGGTGCAAGCGATGCGCGCCGAGGCCGATTACGACCACGAACGAGACCAGTGGATCTCGCGCTATATCGACGAGCACGGCGGCGGCGCGGACGATGCAGCATACGACGCCTTGCACGCTCATGCCCAGGCAACCCCGGAATACGCGCAGTTCGTCGATGCGGTTCGCCGGGAAATCCTGGACTACTTCGGCGTGACTGACGATCAACTGGACTGCATGGTCGTGCTGCGCAACGACGACAGCGATGAGCTTTGGGCGGAAGTCAATCGGCAGCGGAGCGCGCTGGGAACTGGTGAAGTGCGCGGAGATCTCTGATCGAAAGATGCGAAACACCTTTTCCATTGTCGCCATGAGAATCCCCCGCTTCGTCCCGCTGTTGGCACTCGTGCTCGCTCCCGCTGCTCACGCCACCGACAACCAGCCGTGCGACGACGCAGCCATCACGGCCGTCGCCCGCTGGGCCGGCATCGCGAGTGCACGCATCGCCACGCGCGACGCGGACAGGCTCGTCATCGCATCGGCGTGCAAGGCGATGCCCGACGCACCGCGCACGACAATCGCAGCCGTCGCGTTCGATTCGCTGCCGAAGAGCGAGAACCCGGGCGGCAACAATAAGCTCCAGTCATCGCGCTTGTCGAAGGCGGCAAGGTCGTAGCGGCCGATCGGTCGGTGATCGAGGAAGGTGCCGCGACGGAGGCCGGCGAGAACAGCTATCGCATCGACACCGCGCCGTATCGGCTGTCGCCCGATGTGCGCGCATTCGGTGTCGTGTTCCTGAGCGGCGCGCGCGGGCCGAGCTGTCCCGATGCGAATGCGAGCCAAGAACTGACGCTGTGGGTTTGCGAAGGCAATCGTATTCGTCCCGTGTTCGGCACCAATCGTATGGATGGGTCAGTGTCGAAAGCGACGCCTGCGGTCCGGGCACCGGCGACGCCCGCAGCGAAGATGCGAAAATGACCATCGCCGTCGAGAAAACATCGAGCCACGGCTTCGCCGACCTCTCTATCACGGCACACGTCGCCGAGACGCAACGCAAGGACGGCAACTATTCTGACGCCGGGGGAAGGCCAACGCGGTAAGCGTAAGCGCCCTGCCCGATCAGAACCAAATCTTCGACACTGCGTGATCTGGAAGCCGATGAGATACAAATCCCGAACTCCGGAAAACAACATTTCTATCTGGCTGGCACCCCGACATCTTGAAATGGCTTTGACACTGCGATCGAGGCATATGATGCGCATTCCGGTCGTTCGCTCATACTGGAGCCATCCAAGAGTTATTGTCCTTTCGATTATAAATTATGAAAGATTGTCAAAATTGCAGGAGAGGTCCAATACCGGCTGCTACGATCGAGTCAAGCATCGACGTCCGGTTTGTTCCTGCGGCTCGCTTTAGGGGCAAGCCATAAAGTTCGCGATGCCCAGAGGGGGAACAGCGATGGCCATGGCCGTTCCCTTTCGCGTCCGCCCTGCGCGGAAAACTCAAACAATATTGAGAGAAAAATGGCACTCAAACCACCTGCGCTCGGGGAACTCAAATTTCGCGAGCTGTACGACGCGATTCATCGGGGCTTGCTTCAGCGCAACCGCCTGCTGAAGCTGGACACGCCGCTGGGCCAACACGCGCTGATTCCGCTGCGCGCGCGTGGCACGGCCCGGATCGGCCGCGACTATAACTGGACACTGGACGTCGCGTCACTGCGTGACGACACCGCGCTGCTGTCGTTGATGCACCAGCCGGTCACGTTGTGGATCCAGCAGCCCACCGCCCCGTTTGCCGAATCCGTCTATCGTCCAATCCACGGTTTCGTGCACCGGGTCGGCTACCTGGGCGGGGACGGTGGGCTCTCAACCTACCAGCTCGAATTTTCGTCGGCGCTGGTGTTCCTGGGCGGCACGCGTAACGACGAGGGGTGGCTCGAGCAGACGGCACAGGACATCGTGTCCGACCTCCTCAATCGGTACCCGCAGTTGCAGGGCCGATTCCGCTTCAGCCTGAATCGCGAGCCGTCGGTGCGCTCTTGGTGCCGGCAGAGTGAAACCGATCTGCATTTCTTTCACCGCCTGCTCGAAGACGAAGGCTGGTATTGCTACTGGGCGCACGAGCCGGTCCGGGACGGCGAGACACCCAAGACCACGCTGGTGATTGTCGACCAGGTCGCGGCGCTGCCCGACACGAAGCCGGCCGACTTCGTGCACGGCGCTGGCGACAACGAGGCCGTGAACGGGTTCACGCACTGGGCGGCGATGCAGACAATGCAGAGCCTGCGGTACGAGTCCAGCGCATTCGATTACAAACGCCCCGCGTCCCGCTTTAAAGCGGCGAGTACGCTGGCGTCAGTCACCTACGTCACGGACGACGGCCGACACCAAGCGCAGCAGAACCGGATTCCGAATGCGCCGATGACGGTCTATGAACCAACTGCGTATGGCTATCCCGATTCCGACAGCGGCGGCGCCCGCGCACGCCGGCGCGTGCAGGGCTGGGATGCGCGCGCCCGGCGCTACTTTGCGGTCGGCGGTCTGCGCTGGCTTGATGCGGGATCGCGCTTCGTGCTGAACGACCACCCGCGCCATCCGGAACGCGACGACGCCGACCGGACGTTCCTGGCCGTCGAGGCGCGCTGGTTCATCGAGAATAACGTGCCGATCGGCCAGCCGCCGACCGAATTCCCGCTCAGCCTGCGTGCGACGCTGGCCGAACAGCAGGCGGCATACGGCGCGCGCTTCACGACGTCGGGCCACATTGAGGACGGTATGGCCGGCTTCTTCGTACTCGAGGTCGAGGCGCAGGAGGCACGGGTCGAGTTTCGAAGCCCATTCGACCATCCGAAGCCGACGATGTCGATCGAGCATGCGCTCGTCGTCACGCAGCAAGGAATCGAGGCCTGGTCGAACGAGCGGAATCAGGTTCGCGTGCATTTCGCATGGGACCGGAAAAATCCGGACGGCGCGTTCAATGCGTCGCCGCTGCTGTCGTCGATGCAATCCGATACGGGCAAAGGGTATGGCGCGGTGCACGTGCCGCGCGCGGGCGAATGGGTGCTCGTCGGTTACTGGAGCAATGACTGTGACAAGCCCTTTATTTTTGGACGCGTCAACGGCGGCACGACGCCATCGCCCTGGCACACGAATGTGCTGCTGTCAGGGTTTCAATCGCAGGGCTTCGGCAACACCGGCGCGTACAACGTGTTCGTGCACGACGACGCGACGAATCAGGGCGGCACGCGGCTCATCAGCTACACAGGCAAGAGCTACGCGGCGCTCACGCAGGGCTATCTCATCCAGCAGGACGGCAACACGCGCGGTCGTTATCTCGGCCAAGGCTTCGTGCTGCATGCCGACGAATACGGTGCGGTGCGTGCGAGCAAGGGCATGTCGATCAGCACTCACGCGAAAGCCTACGACGACGAGCAGCTCAGCGTCGACGAGGCCCGCACTCGGCTGCAGCAGGCCGGGATGCTGGTGGAATCGCTGTCGAGCGCCAGCACGACCGCGCAGGCCGAATCACTGCAGGCCGGTCAAGATGCACTCAAGGACCTGACGACGTCCGTGCAACATCCTGTGTCGGGACAGACGTCGGGCGGCGTCACGGCCGGCGGCGGCGCCGGCAACGCGAACAGCTTCGCGAAGCCCGTGATCGTGATCGCGACGCCAGCGGACTTTGCGGCCCTCGCGGACCGCTCCGCCCACGTGGTGGCGGAAGCGGAAGTCAACGTGGTCAGCGGCGAAAACACCCACTTGGCCAGCGGCAAGTCGCTGATTGCGGCCGCGGCGGAGAAGATCAGCCTGTTCGTGCAGAAGGCCGGCATGAAGCTGTTCGCCGCGAAGGGGCCGATCGAGGTGTCAGCCCACACCGACGAAATCAAACTGAACTCAGCCAAGGACACGTCGCTGTTCAGCAAGAAGCGGATCGTGATCGAGGCGACCGAGGAACTGATTTTCAAGTGCGGCGGCTCGTATATACGAATCACGAAGGATGGTATCGAAGACGGCACGCGCGGCGGCCGCACGATCAAGTCGGCCTCGTTCAGCCGACAGGGGCCGAGCTCGGTAGCGGAGCACATGAACAACCTGCCGACGGCCAAGTTCAACGATCCGTACGTGCTGCGCGATCGCATCTCCGGCGAGGTGCTGAAAAACCACCCGTACGAGCTCATCCGTGGTGACGGAACAACGTTGTCAGGGATGACAAACGAGCTGGGACAGATCACCGAGCAGAGGAGCGAGGATATTGAGAAACTGGCGGTGCGCGCGTTGCGGCCGAAGCCGAATGGCCCTGCGGCATGAACCCGATAATCGATGCGCGAATTTGAATAACGACGATGAGCGATAACACAAATCAATCCGGTGGCGGTTCGCCGTTCAGCGACGACGCCGAGCAAGAAGTCGTGCGGCAAGTTGGCCGCACGGACAAGGACGGCGCGTCGGTCGGGCACTTCACGCTGACGCCCGCCAGCGACACGCGGAGCAAGGAACTGTTGTGCGACGTGCGGCCGATCATCCCTGTGATCTTCCTGCCGGGCATTATGGGCTCGCCGTTGGTCAACAAGGAAACCGGCGATGAGATGTTTTTTCCGCCGAATACGGACGGTATGCTCGGGAAAGCGGGTGCGTTGCCGGCATTGATCGGCATGTGGTTCAAGGGCGCGTCGACGCGAGAAACACAGTTCGACGCGACCGTGGCGTCTCCGACCCCATTCGGGCCGATCCGTGCCGGCAAGCTCCAGAAGGAGGACGAGGAAGACCAGTATGTCGATGAAGCAGAGGCGCGTCGACGCGGCTGGGGCTCGGTGTACCGTTCGAGCTATCAACCGATGCTGGCATGGCTCGAGGAGCAACTGAACGAGCCGAAGTATATGGGTAAGCACAAGGGAGCGTGGATCGAAACCGACCCCGACGGCAAGAAGTGGACGCTCAAGCCCGTGCTCGGCACCGAGCCGGCCGACTATGGAGCGACTGATGCCGGCGCGCAAGGCCGGGGACAGGCCATCACTGAAGAGTCGGTCGCGTTCGAGCATTTCGCGAAATACCGGTACCGGGTGTATGCAATCGGTTACAACTGGCTGCAGTCGAATGAGAAGTCGGCGCAGCAGGTCATCGATGGCATGGATTTCGAGGACAAGAAGACTGGCAAGAAGGCTCGACTGATGGGCATCAAGGAAATCATCGCGGAGAACCACAGCGGCAAGGCGATCATCCTCACGCACTCGATGGGCGGCCTGGTCGCGCGCATGGCAATTGCGATGCACGGCGCGGCAGATCTGATGCACGGCGTGTTCCACAACGTGCTGCCGGCGACCGGCGCGCCGATCGCCGCGAAGCGGTTCCGCACCGGCGGCGGCAGCGAAGGCGGGGTGAACGGCTTCATCAATGGCGCTCTGCTCGGAAGCAACGCGGACGAGTTCGTGGCAGTGGGAGCAAACGCACCGGGGGCGCTGGAATTGTTGCCGATGCCGGATTATCACAACGGGGAGGCGTGGTGGATCTTTGCGCGGCTCAATGGCGATCCGGTTATGAAGCTGCCAAAACAGGGCGACGTGTACAACGAGCTTTATATTAATCAAGAGTGGTACGGCTTGGTTCCGAAGCAATCGTCTTCGTTGCTCGATCCTGCTGGAATTGTGAAGGATCGCCTTGATAAAAGCCCAGCCAAAAAGACTGTGGTTGAGAATTTTGCAGAAACGATGCTATCCGTGATACGCAATCAATACGCAATAAAAAATAAATACCACGAGAAAACATACGTATCATACGGAGATGGGGCGCTTACGCCCAAGGATTCAACTGCTTCGGGCGACGACCATGGCAAACCTAAGATCGAAAAAGGCGAGAAGCTCGACGATCTGTTGGCATGGGGTACGGTGATCTGGAAAGGGAATATACCGGCCGGCGTTACGGATGAAGAACTGCGCGCCGCGCGGTTCTTGGGTGAGAAACACGACGATTCACACACTGGGACGCTGCGTGTGCACCTGGATTCACGCAACGTCACCATCGAATTCGAGGTGCAGAAGGTAGCAAAGCTGCCGCCGGGCAGCAATGCGCCCGATCCCGATAAAAATGGCATCGTGCCGGGCGACGGGACCGTGCCGGTCTGGTCAGCTGAGTCCCCCGCGCGCGGCGCGGACGGTGGAGCAGCTCCAGGCGTACAAATGGTGTTTGACCAAGGAGGCTATGTGCATCAGGAGAGCTATAACCATCCATGGGCACGCTGGGCGCTGCTCTACAGCATCGTGCAAATCGCGCAGGACGCGCCATCATGCTGACGCGTATTGGCCGACTCCTATTTTTAGTGGCGGGCGTGTGCGCCTGTTCGATAACGTTTTCAGGTGAACCAGCAATGACGAATCCCTTGCTGTCCAAGCCGCGTCCGTGGTGCATCGGGCGCTTCGTATTTGATCGGCCAGTGGCAAGCAAAATTACGAATCAGCGCTACGAGTTTTGGGGGGATACGTTGGAGACTCAGTACAACGGAACTCCTGCCATCTATCAAACCAAGATTGATGGATTAGAGAGGGACCTGCGCACAAAGCGACGCTTTAATCCTGCAAATCCAGAAGATAAATCGGGGCATGTTTGGCTCGAGAAAAAATTTTCTCCAACAAAGACTTCAATGGTCTTTGCTTATCAAGAAGGGGTGGCAAAGGCAGTGAGATTGCCATTCAAGACAGAGGGTTATATTTACGAAAACAACACCATATTCCATACCACTGGTTCAGTTGGCTCAAGTGGTTTGGACAAGTTTGAGTCTGTTTACACCGATCTCTATCGTCGCATCAAGGCGCGCGATAACTGGTCGGTACCAACCGAATCGGGTTTCTGCTTCGATGGCGGTATTGCCACCGGCTCCTCGACTTTCACCGAGGAGGTCAGCCAGTCGATCGCGCTGATGCCAGGACGGCCAGCACTGCTCGTCATTAAGATGCGCGATTCAGTGAACGCGGACCAGAAAGAATCCCTGACCAAGACACTGCCCGCACTGCGTGCGCAGATGGATCGTGTGTCGAGCGGGAGCTATCGGATTCTGCGGCAAGGCAAACGCACGGTGGCCGGGATGGATGCCGAGGAAGTCCTGTTCGCGCTGAAGGAAGGCGAGATCACGTCCTACCGCTTCTACCTGCTTGCGCCGGGCGATCCGAGCACGCTGGCGAAACCGCATACCGCAATTCAGTTGCTGGTCGGTGCGAGCAGCCCCGATTTGAAGCCTGACGAAGCGACGTCACCCGTGGACGAGGCCGGCGCACTGCAAACGTGGGAGACGTTGCTGAACAGCCTGCACCTTCGGCCGGGCGCGGTCTAAGCGGGGCCGCCATGCGACGTTACGACATCGTGAAGGGTGACACGACGACCGCCGGCGGTATCGTCCAAGGCGGCGATGGCACCGATCTGATCGGCGGCCGCGAACAGGCCTACGAGCACGATCCGGTGTGGTGCCCTGTCTGCAAGACGTTGGGTAAAATCGAGTGCACCGGCCCGCGGATCTCCACCACAGGGCCGGACGGACGAGAAGCAGCGTTGAGCGACGATCTGTGCATGTGTCAGTGCCCGACACCGCCTCGCCTGGTCGCCTCGCAATCCGTCTCATATATCGACGTTTGACCAGAGCAAAACGAATTGTTCAGGGGCGACTCGATATAGTTCCGAGACTTCTGGTATTCGCCCGCCGCGCACAAGCGCTTCAAGTAACACGGCGGCGGACCGCCGCCCCGCCCGCCTACTCCACCACCTTCGGCCCGATCGTATCGGTCGGCGCCGGCATCCGCAGCGCGTCGTCGCGCACGCGTCGCGCCTCGCGCGCGGTGTAGCGATCCTTCAGCCGCAGGAACGGTTTTTCAACGAGGAAGTAGCTCGCCGTCGCCGCCAGCAGCGCCCATACGATGCCTAGCGGAAACGCATGCGCGACCGGCAGCCCCGGGTTCGCGAACGGTTGCTGCCACAGATACAGGCTGAACGAAATCGTGCCGACGAACACGACGGGCGCAGCCCGCAGCCACCGCGCGCACCAGAACTCGCTGCGGAAATTCAGCACGACGATCACGATCGCGATCAGCGCAGCCTCGAGCGTCACGCCGTAGGTTGCATTCCAGAAGCCGCCGAGCCGGTGTTCGGCAAGCGGCATCCCGAACAGCACGATGAAGACGATCGCCGTCACGATGCGCGTCTCGCCGCGCCACGAGCGAATCCACGCTTCGAGCCGTTCGCGGTTGAGCGCCGCGTAGCAGCCGATCAGGATCGGATCGACACCCGTATGCAGCATCATCGCGAGCTGCCCGCGCAGCGCCGGCGCGACGAAATACGTGAGCGTGCGCACGAGCGGCACGGCGAGGATCAGCACAGCCAGCCAGCGCGTGCCACGGCGGCGGATGCCGTACACGAACAGCAGCGGCCAGAACCAGTAGAACTGTTCCTCGAGCGCGAGCGACCAGAAATGGCCGAGATACCACGCGCCGTCCGGATGCAGCGCGTTGTCGCCGGTCAGCCCGAACCACGCCGAGTAGTTCCACAGATGCAGCGCCGCATACAGCCACTGGCGGCGATCAACGTCGAGCCAGCCGACCACGGCGAGGATGCCGACGATCGCGAGATACACGTAGCAGGCCGGCCAGATCCGCAGCGCGCGGCGCACGTAGAACGACGTCAGCGCAATCCCGCCGGTGCGCGCGAACTCCGCGCGCAGCACGTTGGTGATCAGGAACCCGCTCAGGACGAAGAAGATCAGCACGCCAAGCCGGCCGTCGGCGATCAGCCGCAGCGGCGCGAACCAGCCGGTGTAGCCGCCGGGCAACACGTGCTCCGCGTGGCCGACGACGACCATCGTGACCGCGACGGCGCGCAACCCTGTCAGCTGCTTGACGCGATGGTTCATCGACTGGTTTCCGTTGGCACGGTGGAGGGATGGCAGGCCGGCGCGCAATTCTCGATTCCGAGCCCAGCGCCGACATGCCGTCGCGATTTTGTCTGAAAAATATCGGAATGAAATTATTTCAAAAATTCCGGGGCGCGGGCCGCCGCGCAGCGGCCGGATTGAATGGGCATAATGACCAGCATTGTCCGGCGGCGGCGCCGGCCCGATGCAGACGCAACGAACCGTTGCGGCGCCGTAATCCCCGCGACACCGGCGCTGCCGTTACCGCCCGCATCCCGGCTCGCGCCTCGTCCGCCGTCCTGTCGCCCCTCACCCGGAGCCTGCCTGTGTACCCACCGATCGAACCCTACGCCCACGGCCACCTCGACACCGGCGACGGCCACCACATCTACTGGGAGCGCTGCGGCAACCCGTCCGGCAAGCCGGCGGTGTTCCTGCACGGGGGCCCGGGCGCGGGCTGCGGCCCCGACCATCGCCGTCTGTTCGATCCCGAGCGTTACGACATCCTGCTGTTCGACCAGCGCGGCTGCGGGCGCTCGACGCCGCATGCCAGCCTCGACAACAACACGACCTGGGACCTGGTGGCCGACATCGAGCGGCTGCGTGAGATGACGGGCGCGGAACAATGGCTCGTGTTCGGCGGTTCGTGGGGCAGCGCGCTCGCCCTCGCCTATGCGCAAACACACCCGCAACGCGTAAGCGCGCTCGTCGTGCGCGGCATCTTCACGATGCGTCGCGCGGAATTGCTGTGGTATTACCAGGAAGGCGCATCGCGGCTGTTTCCGGACCTGTGGGAAGAATTCCTCGCACCGATTCCGGAAGCCGAGCGCGGTGATCTGATGGCCGCGTACCATCGCCGGCTGACGGGTGACGACGAAGCCGCGAAGCTCGAAGCCGCGCGTGCGTGGAGCCTGTGGGAAGGCCGCACGATCACGCTGCTGCCCGATCCGGCGCTGGCCGAGCACTTCGCGGACGGCCGCTACGCGCTAGCGTTCGCGCGGATCGAAAACCACTACTTCGTGAATCGCGGGTTCGTCGACGAAGGCCAGTTGCTGCGCGACGCGCATCGGCTCGCCGGCATTCCGGGCGTGATCGTCCAGGGCCGCTACGACATCGCGACACCCGCACGCACCGCATGGGATCTCGCGAAAGCGTGGCCGGACGCGACGTTTGAAATCGTGCCGGACGCCGGGCACGCGTACAACGAACCGGGCATCCTGAAGGCACTGCTCGCCGCGACAGACCGGTTCGCCGCGTAAGCGTAATCAGCACTGAGAGACACCGCACAGCGCGCTGCGGCCGGCAAGACCGGCCCGCACGCGCCGTGCCGCCCCGCTCACAGCGCGGCTTCGACGATCGCCCGGCCGCTGATCGCGCGCTCGACGAGCTGTTCGTCCCCGACCTTGCGGATCGCGTCGTCGAGCAACCCTTCCGGCTCCTCGGTCGCCACCTTCAGCAGGCCGGACAGCCCGCGTGCGTCGAGCACCACCAGCGTCTCCATCGAATCCGCGCGGCTCACGAGCACGCGGCGGAACGCTGGGCCCGCGCCGAAGCTCGCGCAGAGCGCAATCGTCTCGTTGCCGAGCGGGTAGTCGAAGTTCTTGATCATCTCTGCCGCCGTTGCAACGGAATGGCTGCGCGACGGCGCGGCGCCGTGACGTCGACGCACCCGCGCGTGCCGCCGGCGCCGGACCGATCCGATCCGTTCGCCGGCACCACCATGCTAGGCGGGTAGTATTAACGACGACTTAAACGGTCGGCGAGCGGTGTATCGGGCAGATCACCGCGCATCACGGCGCTTCGTCGAGCGGCTCGACCGTCACGCCGACCTTCAGCTCCTGATCCGCGCCGCCGCCGCGAATCACGCCGCGCAACGGCGTCACGTCCGCATAGTCGCGGCCGATCGACAGCATCACGTAATCGTCACCCGGCGCCCGGTCGTTGGTGGGGTCGAGTTGCAGCCAGCCGCCATCTTCTGGCCATGCCGGGTCGTACACGTCGATCCATGCATGCGACGCATCCGCGCCGATCAGCCGCGGCTGCCCGGGCGGCGGCTGGGTCAGCAGATACCCGCTCACATAGCGCGCGGCGAGCCCGAGCGAGCGCAGCGCGCCGATCATCACGTGCGCGAAATCCTGGCACACGCCCTTGCGCAATCGCAACGCATCGAGCGCGGTCGTCGTGATGTCGGTGCTGTTCGGCGTGTACGCGAAATCGGCATGCACGCGCCGCATCAGGTCCCACGCGGCCTGCACGAGCGGCCGCCCCGGCGTGAAGCTCGCGGCCGCATACGCGGCCAGTTCGGGATCGCACGTCACATGCGGCGACGCGAACACGAACTCGCTCGCCGCGTCGTACGGCTGCCCCGCGCGAAACCGCAAGCGCTCGCGCACGGCCTCCCACGCCATCGCATGCTCGGCGTCGGGGTTCGCGATCGCGGGGGGCGGTGCGCCGCGTGCCCCTAGCGACCATACGGGCGGGCTCACGCGCACCGTGCTGCGGCTACGCACGAGCAGTGCATCGTGAGGCTGGTTCAGCGCGAACGACGCGCGCGCGTTGCCGAACGCATCGATCTCGGTGCAGACCGACTCCGGCGCGGGCTCGATGTCGAGCGCAAACGACAGCACCTGCTGGCGCGGCGTCGCGAGTGGCTGCAACCGCGCCTGGTGCTGCGCGGATTCGACGCGCGCCGCGTAGCGGTATTCGGTGTCGTGCGTCACGCGCAGCACGCGACCGGGCGCGACGGTGGTCGGCGTGGCGGGTGTTGCAGGGGTAGCCGCCGGTGCGCCCTTCGCGCTGCCGGAACCCGGCGCGGGCGACGTCTTCGCCGCGTGTTTCGTCGTCACCATAGCGTCCTGCCCGCGTCGCGCACATGACTGAAATAGCGCTCGCCGATCCGGTTCGACAATTCCCACACCGCCTTCACGGTCGTGTCGAGCGCGTCGAGCAGCTTGTCGTGCCGGCCGTCGTCGCCGGTTTCGCACAATTCGTGCAGCGACCACGCGGGCACGTCCGGAACCGTCTCGGCGAGTTCGGACAGCGCATAGCCTTCGCTGCGCTCGACTTTCGTCAGCCGGCCACGCAGCGCCTGCACGACCCAGCCGAGCGAGCGCGGGTTGTCGGTGTCGAGCACGACGAGCGACAGCAGCGGCGCGACGTCGAAGCCGCGCTGGAACCGCGAGCGGAACGTGATCGTGCTGTCGAACAGCTCCAACACGAGCTCGAAGCCGTCCTGCCGGTGCACGGCGCCCTCGTCGAACGCGAACTTCAGCACGCTGCACAGAAAGTCCAGCCGCTCGATCTGCCGGCCGATCGACAGCAGCCGCCAGCCGTCGTCGCGCGTCATGTTGTCGGTCTGCGCGCCGGTGATCGCACCGAGCAGCAGGCCCAGCCGCTCCAGCAGTTGCAGCGCCTCGTTGCCGATCTGTTCTTCGGCTTCCGGATGGTCGGCGCTGTCGGCGAACAACTGCGTCGCGTCGTCGATCAACCGCCACTGGTCGCTCGACAGCCGCTCCCGGATCGCGGCGGCGGCGCCGCGCATCCCGAACAGGCAGGACGCGATGCCGGACGTGCGGTCCGCGCCGCGCGTGAGCGACGTCGCGAGCGCGTGCTGGAACGCACGCGGCGCATCGACGGCGTTCGGCGCGTCGGACGCGACCAGCCCGGTGTCACGGCACAGCGTGTCGATCAGCTCCAGATGCGCGGGACTGTCGACGTCGTCCTCGCCGCGCAGCCGCTCCAGCGCGGCGCGCGCGAGACGCATCAGGCTGGTCGCGCGCTCGGTGTAGCGGCCGAGCCAGAACAGGTTCTCGGCCGCGCGGCTCGCAATCGCGCGCGGGTGCTCGACGAGATCGTCGGGGCCGAGACGGGTCTGCAGCAGCGTCGTCGAATCTACGATGCCTTCGGTCATCACCCACGTATCGACGGTGCTCCCGCCGCGCGGCATCGGCGCGTTGAACAGCGTATCGCGCGTGCCGACCCGCGACAGGCCGCCCGGCAGGAGCCGCCAGCGTTGCGCGCCGTCGGCGAGCGCGAACACGCGCAGCAGCAACGGTTTCGGCACGATGCGCGCGCCGCCGTTACCGTCGGGCGCGTCGCGCCCCGGCCAGGTCGGCGCCTGCGACAGCGGCAGGTCGGCCTGCACCGTGTAATGCTCGGGCCGCGCGAGGATCCGCGCACGCCACTCGGCCAGTTGCGCCGGCGTGAGCCGCGCGCCGATCACCGGATCGAACCCGCCGCCGGCCTGGGCGTCGGGTGGATACGACGGTTTCACGATGCTGCGCGCGAGCTGCGGCAGCGCGTCGTCGCACGCGGCCGCCTCGCCGCACCACCACGAATGCACGGCGGGCAGCGTCAGCGTTTCGCCGAGCAGCCCTTCCGCGAGGCGCGGCATGAAGCCGAGCATGCCCGGCGATTCGAGGAAGCCCGAACCCGGCGCATTCGCGAGCAGCACGTTGCCCGCGCGCACGGCCTGCAGCAGCCCCGGCACGCCGAGCAGCGAGTCGGGCCGCAGTTCGAGCGGATCGAGCCACGCGTCGTCGACGCGCCGCAGGATCCCGTGCACGGGCTCGAGCCCGCGCAGCGTCTTCAGGAATACGTGGTTGTCGCGCGCGGTCAGGTCGCCGCCCTCGACGAGCGTAAGACCGAGATAGCGCGCGAGATACGCATGCTCGAAGTAGGTCGCGCTGTGCGGCCCCGGCGTCAGCAGCACGATCCGCGAATTCCTGGCGGTAGGGCTGAGCGCCTGCATGCTCTGCAGCAGCGACCGGTACGCGGACGCGAGCCGCTGCACGCGCAGCCCGCGAAAGCCGCGCGGAAAGAGCCGTGACACGATCAGCCGGTTTTCGAGCAGATAACCGAGCCCGGACGGGCCCTGCGTGTGCTGCGCGACGATCCGCCATTGCCCGTCGGGGCCGCGCGCAAGGTCGAACGCAACCAGGTGCAGCCACGTGTCGCCCGGCACGCGCGCGCCGCGCATCGCGCGCAGATAGCCGGGGTGGCCGGTGACGAGCGCGGGGGGCAGCAGTCCGCGCTCGAGGATCGTCTGCGGGCCGTACAGATCGGCCATGGTCGCGTTCAGCAGCCGCACGCGCTGCAGCACGCCGCGTTCGATCCCGACCCAGTCCTCGGGCGTGACGATCAGCGGCAGCAGGTCGAGCGACCACGGGCCGGCCGCGCCGTCGCCCGCGCGTTGCTCGTGGAGCTGGTAGAACAGGCCGTTCTCGCGCATGCGTCGTTGCAGCGCGTCGGCGCGGCGGTCGAGGTCGGCCACGCCGTCGGGGCCGATCGACGTGAAGAAGCTGCGCCATGCGGGGGCAAGCAGCGGCGCGGTGAGGCCGGCGGCGCTGCCGCGCAGTTCGTCGTAGCGGCCGGCAGCGGCCGGCGCCGCGAGCGCGGCGGCCAGTTCCGCGGCGTCCGGCTGCGCGCCGGTATCGAAAAGCGTGGGCATCGCGTCGGCGTCGGCGAGAGTGTCGGGGTGAATGAGCGGCACGGTCGGTATCGTTCCGTCGTCAGGGTGCGGCCGTGCCCGCGCGCCGCCGCAGCGGCGGCCGGGCACGGCGGACGCGGCGGGCAGCCGCGGCCTGCCCGCATCCTAGCACTCCGGCCGGCGCGCAGGGAGGTCGCGAACCGCGCATCGTCGTCCGTCCGTTCATCCGGCGCTCAGGGCCGCCGCAGGTCGAGCGTAAACGGGAATTCGCGGCTCGGCGCGGCGGCCGATGCCGTCATCCGTCCCGGCGTGTGTCCCATCTCGACGAAACGCGTGAGCCGGCGGCTTTCGGCCTCGTACGCATTGACCGGGAACGTCGCATAGTTGCGCCCGCCCGGATGCGTGACGTGATACCGGCAGCCGCCGAGCGAGCGCTGCAGCCACGTGTCGACGATGTCGAACGTGAGCGGCGCGTGCACGCCGATCGTCGGATGCAGCGCCGACGGCGGCGCCCACGCCTTGTAGCGCACGCCCGCGACATATTCGCCGACGGTGCCGGTGGGCTGCAGCGGCAGCGCGCGGCCGTTGACGGTCACGACGTGCCGGTTGTCGTTCAGCCCCGTCACGCGCACCTCGAGCCGTTCGACCGACGAATCGACGTAGCGCACCGTGCCGCCGGGCGCGCCCTCCTCGCCCATCACGTGCCACGGCTCCAGCGCACCGCGCAGCGACAGCTGCATCCCGTTCACCGCGATCTGGCCGAACAGCGGGAAGCGGAACTCGAAGTGCGGCGCGAACCACGCCGGATCGAACCCGAAGCCGGCGTCGCGCAACTCGGCCAGCACGTCGTCGAAATCCATTTTCAGGAACGCGGGCAGCATGAAGCGATCGTGCAGCGCGGTACCCCAGCGCGTGAGCGGCGTCGTGTAAGGCGCAGCCCAGAAACGCGCGACCAGCGCGCGCAGCAGCAGTTGCTGCACGATGCTCATCCGCGCATGCGGCGGCATCTCGAACGCGCGCAGTTCGAGCAGGCCGAGCCGGCCGGTCGACGAATCGGGCGAATACAGCTTGTCGATGCAGAACTCGCTGCGGTGCGTGTTGCCGGTCACGTCGATCAGCAGGTTGCGCAGCACGCGGTCGACGAGCCACGGCGGCATGTGCTGCCCGTACAGCAGCTTGTTGCGCTGGATTTCCGCGAACGCGATGTCGAGCTCGTAGAGCTGGTCGTTGCGCGCCTCGTCGACGCGCGGCGCCTGGCTCGTCGGGCCGATGAACAGCCCGGAGAACAGGTACGACAGCGACGGATGGTTGTGCCAGTAAGCGATCAGGCTCGCGAGCAGGTCCGGGCGGCGCAGGAACGGGCTGTCGGCCGGCGTCGCGCCGCCGAGCACGAAGTGGTTGCCGCCGCCCGTGCCGACGTGCCGGCCGTCGACCATGAACTTCTCGCTCGACAGGCGCGACTGCCACGCGGCGTCGTACAGGAATTCGGTCTGCTCGACGAGTTCGTCGAAGCTCCTGGCCGGATGGATGTTCACCTCGATCACGCCGGGGTCGGGCGTGACCTGCAGCAGCTTGAGCCGCGCATCGCGCGGCGGCGGATAGCCTTCGAGCACGAGCTTCACGCCGATCGCGTGCGCGGTCAGCTCGATCGCCGCGAGCAGGTCGAGATAATCCTCGAGCGCGGCGAGCGGCGGCATGAACACGTACAGGATGCCTTTGCGCACTTCGGCGCACAGCGCGCTGCGCGTGATCCACCCGGCGGATTCGAAGCGCTCGGGGCGGCGCTGCGGGTCCTGCAGGCCGGGCGCATGCCGTCCGGCTGCGTCGGCGCCGTCGCCGCGCCACTGCATGACCGTTTGCGTGGGGGCTTCGCGATGCGCGCCGGCGAGATAGCGCGGCGCGTCGGCCGCGCCCACATGACGTGCACGGAACGCGGTCGCGTCCGGCAGCGCGGCGCGCGGCGCGAACGGATCGCGTTCGACCAGGTACGGATAATCGGCGCCGGTGACCCACGGCAGCGAATCGAGCGGCAGCCGATAGCCCATCGGCGAATCGCCGGGCACGAGATACATCCGCTCGTCGCGGAAGAACCACGGGCCCGTCTGCCAGCGCGGACCGTCGAGGCCCGGCCGATCGCGGCCGGACTCGTCATCCGCGCGCTTGAGCGGCAGCACGTAGCCGACCACGCTGTCGAGCTTCTGCTCGAACACCTTGCGCAGCCGCGCGCGTTCGAGCTCGTCGTCGAGGCGCGAATCGAACGGATCGACGTTGACGGGCAGCCGGCGCTCGCGCCACAGGTAGTACCAGACATCCTCGTAGCCGGGCTGCACGAATTCGTGGGTCAGGCCGAGGCGCGCGGCCAGCGCGTCGATGAAGCGCTTCGCGTCGTCGGTCGTCAGCGCGGACGGCTCGCGCTCGTCGGCGAACAGCGACGGGTCCTGCCACACGGGCTGACCGTCGGCCCGCCAGAAGATCGACAGCGCCCAGCGCGGCAACTGCTCGCCCGGATACCACTTGCCCTGCCCGAAATGCAGGAAGCCGCCTTCGCCGTATTCGGCGCGCAGCCGCTGCACGAGTTCGGTCGCGTAGCCGCGCTTGGTCGGGCCGAGCGCATCGGTGTTCCACTCGGCGCCGTCGCGATCGTCGATCGACACGAAGGTCGGCTCGCCGCCTTGCGTCAGCCGCACGTCGCCGGCCGTCAGCGCACCGTCGACCTGCGTGCCGAGCGTGCGCACGGCCGCCCATTGCGACTCGGTATACGGCTTCGTCACGCGCGGCGATTCGTACACGCGCGTCACCGCCATCTCGTGCTCGAACGAGACTTCGCATTCGTCGATCAGCCCTTCGACCGGTGCGGCGCTGGTCGGCTGCGGCGTGCATGCGAGCGGAATATGCCCTTCGCCGGCGAGCAGGCCCGAGGTCGGATCGAAGCCGATCCAGCCGGCGCCCGGCAGATAGACCTCGCACCATGCGTGCAGGTCGGTGAAGTCGACCGACGTGCCGCTCGGGCCGTCGAGCGCCTTCACGTCGGGCGTGAGCTGGATCAGGTAGCCGGACGCGAAGCGCGCGGCGATACCGAGATGCCGGCACAGCTGCACGAGCAGCCATGCGCTGTCGCGGCACGACCCGGACGCGAGCTCGAGCGTCTGCTCGGGCGTCTGCACGCCCGGCTCCATGCGCACGAGATAGCCGATGTCGCGCTGCAGCTGCTGGTTCAGCGCGACGAGGAAGTTCGTGGTGCCGGCCGGCGTGCGGTCGACGCCGTCGAGATACGCGCGGAACCGCGGCGCCTCGCTCGTGGCCGGATCGCACGCGAGGTATGGCGCGAGTTCGGTCTTCAGCGCATCGTCATAGCTGAACGGGTATTGCTCCGCGCTCGCTTCGAGAAAGAAGTCGAACGGGTTGTACACCGACATTTCGGCGACGAGATCGATGGTGATCTCGAAGTGTTCGGTGCGCTCCGGAAACACGAGCCGCGCGAGATAGTTCGAAAACGGGTCCTGCTGCCAGTTGATGAAGTGCTCGGCGGGCTCGACCGTCATCGAATACGCGACGATCGGCGTCCGGCAGTGCGGCGCGGGCCGCAGCCGCACGATCTGCGGCCCGAGATTGACGGGCCGGTCGTAACGGTAGCGGGTGGTGTGATGCAGCGCGACGTGGATGGGCATGGGGGAGCCGCTCGGTTCGGGTTGGGGCCGCGCGCGCCGCGTCGCCGTCGCTGCGGCGGCACGGTGCGGCGGATTCGGCGAAGGGGCGCGTCAGACCAGTTCCGGCGACTGCACGACGCTGATCTCGACGCCGACGGCGCGCGCGCCGAGTCCTGTCACCGGCTGCGCGTCGCGATGGTCGAGGCCGACCGCGATGCGCACGTAGCGCTCGTCCGGGCAGCGGTTCATGAATGGATCGAAGCCGACCCAGCCGAGCCCTGCTACGTACGCCTCGGCCCACGCGTGCCCGGCCGGCTGCTGCATCAGCGCGGCGGTTTGCGGCTGCGCGCCGAGCGCCGGCTGCTGCAGCCCCAGTGACTGCGACTGTGACTGCCCCTGCGACTGTGACTGTGATTGCGACTGCGCGGCATGCGACGCGCCGAGCGCTTGCTCCATGCCCTCGCTGCTCTGCAGCGCAAGCGATTCCTCCTCGTCTTCGTCAGCGACGCTCTGCTTCGCGTCGGCGATGCGCTGCATCGCGCTGTCGGCGAGCACGTAGCCCGAGATATAGCGCGCGGGAATCTTCAGCACGCGCGCGGCCGCGATGAACGCATGCGCATGGTCGCGGCTCGTGCCCTCGCCGTTTTGCAGCGCGGTTTCGGCGTCGACCGGCGCGTCGGCCAGGGTCGGCGCGTATGCGATGCGACCGTGCACTTCCGTCATCAGCCAGTGCAGCGCATCGAGGCTGTGCGGCTCGATCGGCAGTGCCTGCGCAAGCTCGCGCACGGTGTCGCCGGCCTTCGTGAGCGCGGTCTCGCGCTCGAAGATCCACGGCGGCGCATAGCCCTCGGAGTTGCCGAGAATGCCCGCACGGTCCTGCGTCTCGACGACGCCGGCCGCGACCACGACGATCTCGTTCTTCGCGCCGGGGTCGTGGCGCACGAGGTCGATCCGATTGCCGAAGCCGTCCGCATAGGACAGCGTCGGCTCGACGCCGTCGATCGTGACCTGCCACGCGCGCACCGTCTGTCCAGGCCCCGATTGCGGGCGCAGCCGCAGCCGTTGCAGCGCATGGGTGGCTTGATCGTCGAACTTATAACGCGAGATGTGTCGGATGGCGAGTCGCATGGCAAGTCTCAGTCGAAGTTGTAGGCCTGGGCGATATCGGCCCCGAGGCTGTTGTTGCGGCCGATGAAGTCGGTCAGGAACTCGTGCAGGCCGCTCTTGAAGATCCGCTCGACCGACGTGTCGGACAGCATCTGCAGGATCTTCGTGGCCGTGTCGTGACACGGGTGTGTCACGCCGTAATCCTTCGCGAGCAGGTTCAGGCTCGACACGACGCGCCCGTAGCAATAGCGCAGCGAACGCGGCATGCGGCCGTTCAGGATCAGGTAGTCGGCGATGTTCATCGGCTTGTACTGCACGTCGTACACCCAGCGATACGACCGGTGCGCGGCCACGCAGCGCAGGATCGTCTCCCACTGGTAGTTGTCGAGGATCGTGCCGACGTGCGACACCGACGGCAGCAGCAGGTGATATTTCACGTCGATGATCCGCGCGGTGTTGTCCGCGCGCTCGACGAACGCACCGATCTGCGCGAAATCGAAGATCTCGTTGCGCAGCATCGTGCTGTAGAAGCTGCCGAGGATCAGCGCGGTTTCGCGCTTCACTTCGTCGAGCACGGCCGGCAGCCCGCTCTCCGGCACCGGCTCCGCGAGCGCGCGGCGCAGCGCCAGCCACGCGCCGTTCACGCTCTCCCACGCCTCGCGCGTGAGTGCCGTGCGCACCATCCGCGCGTTCGAGCGTGCGGCCTCGATGCACGACAGCACGCTCGACGGGTTGTCGCGATCGCGCAGCAGGTAGTCGGTCACGGTATCGGCGGCATATGCGTCGTACTTCTGACGATAGCCGTCGTCCGCGCCCGAGCTGACCAGCACCGACGACCATTCGGCCGGCGCGTCGGACGTGCGCGTAAGCGCCATCCGCAGCCCGGCATCGACGATGCGCGCGATGTTTTCCGCGCGCTCGATATAGCGGTACATCCAGTAGAGACCGCTCGCAGTTCGTCCCAGAAGCATCTCGTATCCACTCCGTCTTCGTTCGGTTCGCGCGCCGGCTGCGGCGCGCGCGGTCGTGCCCGGCTCAGTCGGCCAGCACCCAGGTGTCCTTGGTGCCGCCGCCCTGGCTCGAGTTGACGACAAGCGATCCTTCCTGCAGCGCGACGCGCGTGAGCCCGCCCGGTGTGATGCGGATCCGGTCCGACACCAGCACGAACGGCCGCAGGTCGACGTGGCGCGGCGCGAGACCGGCTTCGGTCAGGATCGGCGTCGTGGACAACGCCAGCGTCGGTTGCGCGATGTAGTTCGCGGGCCGCGCGCGCAGCTTCGCGGAAAATGCCTCGAGCTCGGCCTTCGACGCGCATGGCCCCACCAGCATCCCGTAGCCGCCCGAGCCGTGCACTTCCTTCACGACCAGTTCGTCGAGATGATCGAGCACGTATTTCAGGCTGTCGGCCTCGCCGCAGCGCCAGGTCGGCACGTTCTCCAGCAACGCCTTGCGGCCCGTGTAGAACTCGACGATCTCCGGCATGTACGAGTAGATCGCCTTGTCGTCGGCGATGCCGGTGCCCGGCGCGTTCGCGATCGTGATGTTGCCGGCGCGGTAGACATCCATGATGCCGGCCACGCCGAGCACCGAGTCGGGGCGGAACGTGAGCGGATCGAGGAACGCGTCGTCGACGCGGCGGTACAGCACGTCGATCTGCCGGAAGCCTTCGGTCGTGCGCATCGCGACGCGACCGTCGACCACCTGCAGGTCGCTGCCTTCGACGAGGTGCACGCCCATCTGGTCCGCGAGGAACGAATGTTCGTAGTACGCGGAATTGTGGATGCCGGGCGTGAGCACGGCGATGGTCGGGTTGTCGGCGTTGCCGCCCGGCGGGCACACGGCCGCGAGCGACTGGCGCAGCATCTGCGGGTAGGTCTCGACCGGGCGCACCTTGACCTGCTGGAACAGCTCCGGGAAGAGCTGCATCATCGTCTCGCGGTTTTCCAGCATGTACGACACGCCCGACGGCGTGCGCGCGTTGTCCTCCAGCACGTAGAACGCGTTTTCGCTGGTGCGCACGATGTCGACGCCGATGATGTGCGTGTAAACGTTCCCGGGCGGCCGGAAATCGATCATCTCCGGGATGAATGCCTCGTTGTGCGCGATCAGGTGCTTCGGCACGATGCCCGCGCGGACGATTTCCTGGCGGTGGTAGATGTCGTCGAGGAACGCGTTGAGCGCCATCACCCGCTGCTCGATGCCGAGCGACAGCCGGCTCCATTCCGCGCCCGAGATGATGCGCGGCACGATATCGAACGGAATCAGCCGCTCGGCGGCCTCCGCGTCGCCGTATACGGCGAACGTGATGCCCGTCCTGCGGAACACGCCTTCGGCGTCGTGGGCCTTCTGGGCGAGGCTTGCTGGGTTCTGCGTGTCGAGCCACTGCTTGAGGCGCGCGTAAGGCGCTCTCACCATGTCGCCGGATTGCAGCATTTCATCGAACGGTTTCATCGAATTGTTCTCCATCGTTCTCCCCGGCATTGCGCATGCCGGACCGGCGTACTCACTTCTTTGCAAGGAACGTGCCTTGCGCTATCCGCTCGATTCCCCCCTTTTGGCGCCGCGCCGCGCACGCTCGTGCGCCATGACGCACCATGACGGTGCAGCGACGGCTCTCTCCGCCGCATCGACGCGCCGCGATCGCGCGCGGCCGATGCCGCGGCCGTCGACCATAGTTCCCCCGCGTGTCGCGAATGCGCAATCTGCACTGCACCAAATGCGCGCCCGCGGCCATCGTGCCCCTCGTGACGAATGGTGCCCCGCACCCCTCGTCCTGGCCTCGATCCCCGGTTTACCGGCCCGGGATGGCACGGCGCGCCGGGTCGTCGCGGCCCGCTCGCGGGAAAGCGGGCCGGCCACGCAACCTGCGCGGTCGGCCCTGGGGAAGTACCGTCTGCGGCCGCACCGGCGTTCGACGCGGTGAACTAACCGGTTAGCCGGGTCCGGCGCCTCAAACTTATGCAGCCGTAATACCGCCGACAATGCTCATGCATATTTCGACTGACACCGATCGAAAAAAAACATCGGTTGCCGGCGCGCGAGGCGCGGTAGGCTAGAAGGTTCGTGCAGCGAAACGGCGCCGCCGCCCCTGTGGGCGCCCGACATAACAAGCGAAGATCGAAATGGAAGCGAAGTGGCTGGAAGATTTCCTGAGCCTTGCGGATACCAAGAGCTTTTCCCGGGCCGCGCGTCATCGGCACCTCACGCAGTCGGCGTTCAGCAGACGAATCGCCGCGCTCGAAACGTGGATGGACGCGAAGCTGGTCGACCGCAGCATCAACCCCATCACGCTGACGCCGGCGGGCCAGATGTTCCGCGGGCTGGCCGCGGACATCCTGCGCAGCATGTATGCGGCACGCAACCTCGTGAACGGCTACGACCAGTTCGCGGCAAGCGACCAGGTCGTGCGCTTCGCGGTCGCGCATACGCTCGTGTTCACGCTGTTCCCCGAATGGCTCAAGCAGTTGAACGGAGAAGTCGGCCACGTGACCGCGCGCGTCAATGCGGTGAATGTGCCGGAAGGCGTACAGCAACTGGTCGAAGGTGAATGCGACCTGCTGCTCGGCTATCACCATCCGCAACTGCCGATCGTGCTCGATCCGAACCACTTCCCGTTCGTCACGCTCGGCGTCGAACGGATCCTGCCGGTGTCGACGCCCGACGCGCGCGGCAGGCCGGTATTCGAACTGCCGGGCGCGCCGGACGCGCCGCTGCCGCTGCTCGCGTATTCGTCGGGCGCGTTCCTCGGTAACGTCGTCGAGATGCTGCTGCTGAATGCGTCCGAATCGTATGCGCTGCACCGGTGCTTCGAGACGCACATGTCCGAGGCGCTCAAGGGCATGGTCGTGGCCGGGCACGGGATCGGCTGGCTGCCAGAAAGCTGCGTGGCGAAGGAACTCGCGGAAGGTTCGCTCGTGCGGGCAGGCTCGGCGGACTGGATTACCGAGCTCGAGATCCGCCTGTACCGGTCCGCGCGCAAGCGCGGGCTCGCGGCCGAACAGCTGTGGACCTACATCATGAACCGGCCGCGCGCCGCCGCCGACGGCCCGATCGCGGCCGAGCCGGCCGTGCGCATCGCGCGCCGCAGCGTCGGCGGCAGCCGATAGCCCCCTTCCCCGTCCTCATCGCCTGACTCCGCCGGCGCACGATGCGCGGATAACCGCGCGTCGCGCCGTCATTCAAGCGGCGCGCGCCGCGCATTTTCCGGTCCTGCCCGCAGTATTGATGCGAATATCGCGCGCTGGATCAAGCGCGTAAAACGCGCCAAACGTTTGCGAGTCCGGGCCGTATTTCTTTCTATCAGAAATATCTGATCCTGAATAACTTGCCGATTTCAACAGCAGAAATAACCTGTTACAGAACGAGATAAAAGTTTCGATTTGCATGGGACGACGATTTGCAGCAAAGCCGTCGCGCCCTATTTTTCGATTTCCACAACGTGTACGCCGATGTCATCGGAACGCCTCGAATACAGAGGCAAAACTTCCTTTTATCAGTCGTTATTTTTCGGCACGAATTCCGGCACCTCTTACGTCGTAAGTTTCCCGACGGGTCATTGTTACCGCTGAGCAAATTTCATGTCCGGCAATACCACCTTTATTCTGCTGATAGACATTCGTCGAATAAATCCCAATCCTGTTTAAATAAGACATTTTAAACGGTGTGTTGTTCGGGCTACACACAATTGTTTTTCCAAACCCATCGTGTATCAATAGCATGTCGCAAAAGCACGCAGATAATTTCGACTCGGAATAATGCGTCGTCATCGATTCCGGATGGAGGTTGCAATGTCTTCCTCGTCGTTTAAACAGCATGCTCGCCCGTTGCTCATCGTCGTATTCGCGCTCTGCATCCATGCCGTGGCCGAGGGCCAGACCCAAACCGAGATGCCTGCGTCCGGCGAGGGCACGGAGCGATACGTGATTTCGTACATCTGCGGCGATGCACGAATCGACGGTACGGCGCCGCTGCCCCCCGACGGCCGTCCGTACAACCTCGGTGTGTCGTTCGTGGCGGGCAGCACCGGGCAACCGCTGTCCAACGTGCAGGTACGGCTGCGGCGACACGGGCGCGTGCTGCTGGAATTCAAGGCCACGGGCCCGCGCTGTCTGTTTAGCGTGCCCGAGGCGAGTTACCGGGTCGAAGGGACTTATCAGGGGGCGACGCAGTTCGCGATCGTCGAAACGGGCGCGCTCACCACGCAGTTGAAATGGTGAGCCCCGGCCGAATCCGCGTGCCGACACCGCACGATCGCGCCATTCACCGCGATCCACCGCTATCCACCGAAACGAGGAGCATGGAATGACTCGCGCAGAGCGACCGGACGACGCGCCGGTCCGTCAGCCGAAACCCTCCTGGGGCCCGGGCAAGAATGCGGCCCTCAGCATCGTCGCGTTTGCCGCGATCTTCGGTGCGTTCGCGTATGTCGAGCGCGACGTGGGGATGGGCAACGCAGCCCACACGACCGTGAAGCACGACATCGCCGGCATGGTCGGCACCGCCGTCCAGAAATATCGCAACGCCATCGTGGCCGTGACGGACAACGCATCCGGCCCGTCCGCACCGGCCCGCGTCGCATCGACCGTCGCACAGGCCACGCCGGCTGGTTCGCCTGCATCGGCCGCGCCCGTGATGTCGGCGGCGGCCGAACCCACCGTGCCGCCGCCAATGGCGGCACGGTCCCACGCGAAACACGCGCGCCGTGCGCATGGGTCATCCCCGACGCTCGCGGCCAACGCGTCTGCCGCATCCGCCGGCGCGCGCACCACGCGCTCATCCGAAGCGCACCGGACGTCACGTTCGCAGGCGCTGGCGCGCACGAAAAAATCCGCCGACCCCGAGCCGAGCGTGCAGCCGCACTCGTATACAGCGGACTCGGCGCACATGCAGGCCGCCAGCGTGACGCGCGCGGAGGTGGAAGGCGCCCGCGCGCTGGCCAAAGCGCGCTCGTGCGCACAAATGGATCAATGGAACTGCGTGGAGCAAAACGCGAGCCGGGCACTCGCGATCGACCCGAAGAACAGCGAATCGCGCGCGCTGCTTGGACAAGCGATCCGTAACCGCCTGTGAGCCGGCCGGATGCCGCCGGGCCTCGCCACCCGGCAGCGTGATGGCGGACGACGAGCGTCGTCGGGCATGCAACCGATGTGATCGACAAGAAGTGAGGACATACCGTGGCTAACAATCGTAAAGAACAATGCACCACCGTCGCTCCGTCCAACCGGCGGATCCTCCTGCATGCGCCATTGCTGTTGCTGCTCGTCGCGTCCGGCCCCTGCTTTGCCGCCGAAGGCGACGCGGAACCGGGTAGCGCGCGCGAAATCGCCAGGACCTACGGCGCGCGGGATGCGCTGCCCCCCGACTTGCAGCCGACGGGGGCGCCGATGCAGGCCGCCCAGGGTTCGGGCACGCTGCCGCCTCATGCGCCGACGCCGATCGCGCTGGCGTCCGACGCGTCGCTGCAGATCGCTCAGGCATCGGCTATGCCGATCACGGTCGTGGTGGAACCGGAAGCGCCGCAATCGGGCGAGCCGGCGCCTGGCGCGCAGCCCCCCGATCCGCCGACACCTGTCGCGCCGACGCCCGACGGGCCGAAGCAACTGGCGCAGGCGTCCGACAGCGCGCTGCCGAGTACGCCTGTATCGATCGCGCAGACGCAGGACGCGCCGATGCAACTGGCGCAGACGTCCGACACCACGCCACCGAATACGCCTGCACCGGTCGCGCAGACGCCAGACGCGCCGATGCAGCTGACGCAGGCATCCGACACTGCACCGCCGAATACGCCTGCACCGGTCGCGCAGACGCAGGACGCGCCGGTACGACTGACGCAGGCATCCGACACCACACCGCCGAATACCCCCGCACCGATCGCACAGACGCAGGACGCACCAATGCCGCCTGCCCAGGCCACCAGCACCCAACCGCCCGATACACCGGCGCCTACCGCCGCGACGACATCCGAACCCTCCGCATCCGCCGCGTCGGCGCCGGCCCCGAGCGCGCAACCCTCCGACACCGCGCCGCAGCCCGCACAAGCCGCCACCACCACGCCACCGAATGCACCGACGCAAACCGCTCAGGCATCCGGCACGCCGATGCCGAACTCGCCCGCGCCCGTGACGCAGATGCCGGGCGCGCAGTTGCCGTCGTCCCAGGGGCCGGGTTCACAGACGCCCGGCGCCCAGCTACCCGGCGAATCCATACAACGATCGCAAGGGCCTGACGTCGAAACGCCGAACGCCAAGGCGCCCGACCTCCGTACCGCCGACGTCGAAACCGTGCGCAAAGACGTGTTCGGCCTCGCGGCGAGCGGCGGCGCGGTCGCGGCGCTCGACGAAGCGAAAGCGCGGCCCGATGCGTTCTCCGCCGTCGACATCGCGCAACTGGAAGAACTGTCGATTCGCCAGCAGGTGCGCGGCGGACGCGACAAGTCGCGCTCGATGACGAGTTCGGACCGCTTCGACGGACTCGACAACGCGCTGCGCGCGGCCGACGATCTCGACAAGCGGATGCCGGCCACACCCGAATACACGCCGGTCAGGACGGCGCTCGCGGGCGACCGCACGGTCGCCCTTGCGGCACGCGGCGACATGACGAAGGCCGTCGCGACGTTCGAGACCATCCCGCCCGACGCGGAGATCTCGATCGACGCGCTGGCGGCCGTCGGCGACGCCTACCTGTATCTGAGCGAACCGGGCAAGGCGAATGCCGTGTACCAGCGTGCGCTGAATCAGGCGACCGCGTCGCCGACGGACCGCGCAACCCGCGGCTTCCAGTACGGTGCGCGCACGCGCGCGATCGAACTGCGCGAAGGGCTGTTCTGGTCGTACGTCGACCGGGCCCGCGCGGCGGACGCGAAGCAGGTGCTCGACGACATGGGCAAGTCGCTGCCGCCGGCCACGGAGGTGCGCAACTACGGCCCGGGGGAAAGCGACTATCTGCGCTACTACCGGCTGCGCGCGCAATACCTCATCTTCACGGGTCACCCCGACGAAGGGATCGCCGCGCTCGAACAACTCGAGAACGAGGTGCCGTTCAACGCGGAGGTTCGCGCCGCACACGCCGATGCGGTGTCGGGCCAGTCGCATCCGCGCCAGGCGATCGCGATGTATCGCGCGTCGCTGGCCGACCACCCGGACAGCGTCGAGATGCTTGCGGGCCTGGGCCGCGCGTCGCTCACGGCGGACGACTACGCGAGCGCGAAGACCGTCGACCAGACCCTGGACAACACGTTCCCCGACAGCGGCGCCGTGCGCAGCTTCAAGCGCGATTACAAGGCGTACCGCAGCCCCATATTCACGACCGACCTGAGCTTCGAGCACGGCAACAGCGCGCTGGCCGACAACAGCTTCACGTCTGACAGCTATGTCTATTCGCAACCGTTCGGCGACAACTGGCGGGTCTTCTCGCACACGTTCTTCGGCCACGCGCAAACCGACAGCGGCAGCATCAGCCGGACCCGCACCGGCATCGGCGGCGACTACCGGCACGGGCCGCTCACGGTCCTCGGCGAAGTCACGCGCTCGTTCGGCGGGGACGGCCGAACCGGCGGCCGCGGGACGATCGCCTACGCGCTGAACGACTACTGGACCGTCTCCGGCGGGCTCGACAGCAACGACAACTCGCTGCCGTGGAAGGCGTATGCCGCGCACATCTGGGGCCGCTCCGCGAACGCGTCGGTCGTGTATCGCCAGAACGACCGTCGCGAGGTCAAGCTGGGCTACGGCGTGAGCCGCTACAGCGATTCGAACCTGCACCAGGAGATCACGGCGAGCGCCACGCAGCGCGTGTACACGGCCGCCAACCAGCTCGTCAACGTATCGCTGGATCTCGGCACCAGCAGCAACACGCGCCGGGACGCCCCCTACTTCAGCCCGGGCCGCGACTATGCGGCCGCGGCGACCGTGATGCACCAGTTGACGTTGTGGAAGAAAGGCGACATGGGGCTGCAGCAGCGCATCTCGGTGTCGGGCGGCGCCTACAACGAGCGCGGATTCGGCACCAGTGCGCTGTGGAGCGCGCGGCTCGAGCACGCGTGGACGTTCAAGCACGACATCACGCTGAGCTACGGCGTCGAGGTCAGCAGCCACGCGTACGACGGCTCGCGCGAGCGCTCCGAAACCGGCTTCCTGTCGCTCAACCTGCCGTTCTAGCAAGGAGATCGTACGATGCAATCCAGACGGACCTTCATGTGCGGATGCATGGGCGCATTTGCCGCCTGTTCGCTGTTCCCGGGCGTGAGCAATGCCAAGATGATCGACCTGCTGCCGCCGTCCGATCCGGCCGACGGCAAGACGTTTCGCGTGATCTGCCTGCATGACGTGCGTGACAACCTGATGGCGTCGTTCAACTCCCCGTCTGCGATCGTCGATCCGTTCGCGGTCGATACCGGCACGCTGACCGCGATCTTCTCGTGGCTGCAGACCAACAACTACCACACCATCACGGTCAAGCAGATCGAGGAGTCGCGGCACGGCGGCAAGCCGCTGCCGCCGCGCTCGGTGCTGCTCACGTTCGACGACGGCTTTCGCAGCCACTACACGAAGGTGCTGCCGCTGCTCGAGCGCTTCAAATATCCGGCCGTGATGGGCATCGTCACCGCGTGGATCGATACGCCGCCGGATACGCCGATCCGTATCAGCGACAAGGTGCAGGTGCCGCGCGACTACTTCCTGTCGTGGGACGAGGTGAAGAAGCTCGGCCAGTCGCACCTCGTCGAGCTCGGCTGCCACACCCACAACCTCCATCACGGCGCGATCGCGAATCCGCAAGGCAACGAGTTGCCGGCGACCACCTCGCACCTCTACCTGCAGGACCAGAAGCGCTATGAAACCGACGCCGAATTCGAAGCGCGCGTGCACAACGACCTCCAGACATGCATGCGGCAGATCCGCGAACACACCGGCATCGTCGCACGCTCGATGGTGTGGCCATACGGCGCGGAAAACCAGCCCGTGCGCAAGATATCGACGTCGCTCGGCATGGACATCCAGTTCAGCCTCGACGCCGGCCCGAATACGCCGGACGTGCCGCTGGACCGCTTGAGACGGATCCTGATGATGTACGACGTCGACATCGGCGGATTCGAGCGCTCGATGCGCGAACCGGCGTCCAACCGCGGCGACGTCGACGTGCCCGAGCGCACCGTGCAGATCGATCTCGACCAGGTCTACGATCCGGACCCCGCGCGGCAGGAAGCGAATCTCGGCAAGCTGATCGAACGCATCCACCGGATGCAGCCGAAATCGGTGTACCTGCAGGCGTATGCGGACCCGAAAGGCACGGGCGTGGCCGAAGCGGTGTATTTCCCGAACCGGCACCTGCCGATGCGCTCCGACCTGTTCTCGCGCGCCGCATGGCAGCTCAACACGCGCGCCAACGTGCAGGTGTACGCGTGGATGCCGGTGCTCGCATTCCGGCCGCCGGCGAACAAGCAGCGCGGGATCGAGGCCGTGAGCGCCTACGGCGGCGCGCCGGCCCGCGAGAACGGCACGCGCGTGTTCCGGCTGAGCCCGTTCGATCCGGATGCGCGGCTGATGATCCAGCAGATCTACGAGGATCTCACGAAGCACGCGTCGTTCAGCGGCATCCTGTTCAGCGACGATGCCGTGCTCGACGACTACGAGGATGCGGGCAAGCATGCGCTGCGCACCTATTCGCAGTGGGGGCTGCCGGCCGATATCGGCAAGATCCGAGAGAACCCCGACCTGATGAAGCGCTGGACGCGCCAGAAGTCGCGCTATCTGATCGACCTGACCCGCCAGCTCTCGCAGATCGTGCTGGCCCACCAGAATGCGGGCGACGTGCTGACCGCACGCAACATCTTCGCGATGCCGGTGCTCAAGCCGGAATCGGAAGCGTGGTACGCGCAGAACTACGACGATTTCCTCGCGACCTACGACTACGTCGCGCTGATGGCGATGCCGTACATGGAACAGGCCAAGGACCCCGAAGAGTGGCTCGACCAGCTCGTGCAGGCCGTTCATGCGAAGCAGCGCGGGCTGGAGCGCACGGTGTTCGAACTGCAATCGTACGACTGGCGCGCTCACAAGGACGTGCCGGCCAGCACGCTGCTCGGGCAGATGCGGCGACTGCGCAGCAAGGGCGCGGTGAATTTCGGCTACTACCCCGACAACTTCCTGAACGGCCAGCCACAACTCGAAGCGATGCGCGACGTGATGTCGCTGAAGTCCCGCCTCGACGCGAACTCGATCAATGCACTGATGCAGATGCAGCATCCGCAGGGAACCAAGACGCCATGAACACCCATAGCATCATCCAGCGCCTGCAGGACTTCGTCTTCTACTATCCGTTCTTCATGTCATATCTGTGGATGATCGGCGGCGTCGTTCACTACTTCCTGCTCGAGGAGGGCCGCGAGCTGTCGATGCGCACGATCGCGTCGAGCGGCATCCCTAAGATTTCGATCGTCGTGCCGTGCTTCAACGAAGCGGCGAACGCGCGCAGCGTGATCCGGCACCTGAACGCGATGGACTACCCGAACTACGACATCATCGCGGTCAACGACGGCAGCCAGGACCGCACCGGCGAGATCCTCAACGAGCTGGCCGTCGAGATCCCGCGGCTGCTCGTGATCCATCACGCGCGCAACGAGGGCAAGGCGGTCGGGCTCACGACCGCGGCCGCGGTATCGAACGCCGAATACCTGCTCTGCATCGACGGCGACGCGCTGCTCGCGCACGACGCGATCGGCTGGATGCTCGAGCATTTCCTGACCGATCCGGGCGTCGGCGCGGTCACCGGCAATCCGCGTATCCGCACGCGCACGTCGCTGCTCGGGCGCATGCAGGTCGGCGAATTCTCGTCGATCGTCGGACTCATCAAGCGCACGCAGCAGGTGTACGGCCGCATCTTCACGGTATCGGGCGTGATCACGATGTTCCGCAAGACCGCGCTCGCCGATGTCGGCTACTGGAGCTCGGACATGCTGACCGAGGACATCGACATCAGCTGGAAGCTGCAGTGCCGCGACTGGCGCGTCGTGTACGAGCCGCACGCGCTCAGCTGGATCCTGATGCCCGAGACGGTCAGGGGGCTCTACCGGCAGCGGCTGCGCTGGTCGAAGGGCGGCATCCAGGTGCTGATGAAGTACGCGGGTACGCTCGCGCGGCCCACGCAGATGATGATGTGGCCGCTGTTCATCGAGTACCTGATCGGCATCGCGTGGGCGTACTCGATGTCGTTCATCCTGCTGCTCGCGCTGATCGGCGTCGTCTATCCGCTTCCGCCGAACTGGCATGTGTCCGTGGTGCCGCACTGGCACGGGATGCTGCTGGTGGCGACCTGCATCCTGCAGCTGATCATCGGCAGCATGATCGATCGTCGTTACGACGAAAAACTCCTGATGTACTTCCTTGACACCATCTGGTACCCCGTCGCGTTCTGGTTGATCAGCATGGTCACCACCGTCGTCGCCCTGCCCGCCGTCGTACTGCGGGGCCGCGGCAAGCGCGCCGTTTGGGTCAGTCCCGACCGAGGCATTCAACATGAAGAACGCGCCGATTATTGACCTTTCCCTGCGCGCGCCGCGCGAACTGATCGCCGAGCGCGGCGGGATCGTCGGACCCGTGCTCGTCGCGTGGTTCCGCCTGATGCGGCCCGCGTTGGTGGGCGGCGTCTGGGCATCGATCTGCATCTATACCTACCGCTACCTGTTGCCGTTCAACGAGGCCGAGATGCCGATCGAACAGATCGTGTTCTACGTGACGAGCATCGCGCTGATCGCCGGCACGATCGTCATGTGGCTGATCGCGGGGCGCGTCGTGCATCCGCTCGCGTACCGGTGGCGCGTGTCGAAGATGCTGCGGCGCTCGGCCAGCGTGAAGGTGCGCTCGGTCGCGCCGACCGCGCTCGCGGGCGCCCGCCGGCGCGGCGCACGACGCACGACGCGCATTCTCGTCGCGTCGCACGACGCGAACGGCTCGATCTCGGGCATCGAGTGGGTCGCGCATGCAGGGCCACAACCCCGCGAATAGATCCGAGCAGACGTGCCGCGCCGCGCGCGACCCATGCCGCGCGGCGCGACACCGCTCCTGATATCGTGCTGCCGCGCGTCGCGCGCGCCAGCCGGCAACTTCCCTGGAGAGAGGTAAATCATGTGCGGAATCGTCGGAGCAAGCGGCCTGAACAATCAGGTGCCGCAACTGGTCAATGCGCTGAGCCGGCTCGAGTATCGCGGCTACGATTCGTGCGGCATCGCCGTGCTACGCGACGGCCACCTGCGCAGCGAACGCACGCTGCGGCGCGTGGCGGACCTGCAGGATCGCGTGCTGACGCTCGGTCTCGAAGCGCAGACCTGCATCGCGCACACACGCTGGGCGACACACGGCGCGCCGTCGGAAGTCAACGCGCATCCGATCATGTCAGGCGACACGATCGCGGTCGTGCACAACGGGATCATCGAAAACCATGACGCACTGCGCGCCGAACTGCGGCAGCGCGGCTATACGTTTCGCGGAGAAACCGACACCGAGGTGATCGCGCACCTGATCCATAGCGTCTATCGCGACGACCTGTTCGATGCCGTCGTCCGCGCGGTCAAGCGGCTGCACGGCGCGTATGCGATCGCCGTGCTGAGCGCGCTCGAACCGCAGCGGCTCGTCGCCGCGCGCGCCGGCTCGCCGCTCGTGATCGGCATCGGCGCGGACCAGAACTATCTGGCGTCCGACTGCGCGGCGCTCGGCGACCTGACCGATCGCTTCGTCTACCTCGAAGACGGCGACGTCGCGCTGATCACGCCGGAGCGCATCGACGTCGTCGATTCGGTCGGGTGCGAAGCCAGGCGTCCGCTGTGCGAGGTCAAGGCGCGCGACGACGACGCCGCGCTTGGGCCCTATCAGCACTTCATGCAGAAGGAGATCTTCGAGCAGCCGAAGGCGATTGCCGCCACGATCGACGGCATCGACACGATCTCGCCCGCGCTGTTCGGCGGCGAGGAAAGCGCGCGCGCGTTGTTGTCGAAGACCAGAAACGTACTGCTGCTCGGCTGCGGCACCAGCTACTACGCGGGCCTGACGGCGAAATACTGGCTCGAGAGCATCGCGGGCATCCCAGCACAGGTCGAGATCGCGAGCGAATACCGCTATCGCGATAGCGTGCCCGAGCCGCGCACGCTGGTCGTCGGCATCTCGCAGTCCGGCGAGACCGCCGACACGATCGGCGCGATCGAGCGCGCGCGCGGGATGGGCCAGGACATGTCGATGGCGATCTGCAACGTGGCGACCAGTTCGATCGCGCGCAGCGCGCCGCTCTGCTTCCTGACGCGTGCCGGCATCGAGCTCGGCGTCGCGTCGACCAAGGCGTTCACGACGCAGCTCGTCGCACTGTTCCTGCTGACGCTGACGCTCGCGCAGCAGCGCGGCCGGCTCGACGCCGCGCAGGTCGCGATGCACCTGAAGAAACTGCACGAACTGCCGGAGCGCATCGCCCACGCACTCGCGCTGGAAACGCAGATCATGGGCTGGGCCGCGAAGTTCGCGCGCACCGAGAACGCGCTGTTCCTCGGGCGCGGCATTCACTATCCGATCGCGCTGGAAGGCGCGCTGAAGCTCAAGGAAGTGTCGTACATCCATGCGGAAGGCTATCCGGCCGGCGAGCTGAAGCACGGCCCGCTCGCGCTCGTCACCAGCGCGATGCCGGTCGTCACGATCGCGCCGGACGACCGCCTGTTCCAGAAGCTGAAGTCCAACATGGCCGAAGTGCGCGCCCGCGGCGGACGGCTGTACGTGCTCGCGGGGCATCAGCTCGAGATCGAGGCCGACCGCGACACGCACCTGATCCGCGTGCGCGAATCGGGCGATGCGCTGTCGCCGATCGTCAACGTGATTCCGTTGCAGCTGCTCGCGTATCACGTCGGCTGCGCGCGCGGCGCCGACGTCGACAAGCCGCGCAACCTCGCGAAATCGGTCACCGTCGAATGACGGGACGGCCGGACGTGGCGCACGCGGTCACCCTACGCGCACGCGCGGCCCGGCGTGCCGCCGCGTGGCGCGTCGCGGCTGTTCTGTGCGGCGCGTGCGGCGCCGCCGTGGCGCCGTCGTACGCGTGCGCGGGCGCGCCGGTCGTGCACACGGTCACCGTGCAGGAACCCGCGGCGCCGCAGGAACGCGGCGACGCGCGGCGCTTCATGCACGGGATCGGCGTGGCCGATGCGGGCGACGGCCGGCGCTGGGTGTTCTTCAGCAGCTCGGGCATCGCGCCGCGCGGCGCGCTGCACAACGGCAACTGGCCGCATGACGTGTATGTCGGCGAATGGCTGCCGGGCAAGCCGGGCCTGCTGCGCGTCCGTACGTTCATCAGCCGCCCGGAGGCGCAGGAACCCGTGTCGATCGCGCAGAACCCGCGCGGCGACATCTTCGTTACGTTCGAGGACGGCTGGGACACGCCGGAGACGGTCAGCCAGCGATACGGCATCTACCGGCGCGACCTGAAGCCCGTCAAGCCCTACCCGAACGACGTCGAAGCGGGCGGCCACTCGGGGCACGTCGCCGCGGTGGGCGAACGCTTCGTCGTGTTCTATTCCGCCGACTGGATCGACGGCGGCGGCGTCGACAATCTCGGCACCGGCAACGGCGTCTACGTGAAAACCTACGACGCCGAAGGACACGTGCTGAACCATGTGCCGGTCGCGCCGCGCCGCCGCGAGTGGTGGCCCATGGTCGCGGGCTCGCCGCGCCGCGCGCTGCTGGTCTGGCAGAAATACATCGAAGGCAGCACGGACGCGACGCTCGAATACGCAACGTTCGATCCGGTCACGGCCAAGCTCGACAAGCTCGGGGTGCTGAACGACACGATCCAGTACTACGTGTATTCGGCGGCCTACGTGCCGGCGGTCGACCGCTTCGTCGTCGTCACGACGACCGCCGACAATCGCGGCGTCGCGATGCTGATCGAGCCGGACGGCCGTCGCGTCGCGACGCTCGACTGCCTGCCCGCGTCGGTGCGGGAGTCCGGGATCGGCGTCGACGGCACGCATGCGTACGTGCCGACCCGCGACGGGCGGCTGCTGACGCTCGCGCTTTCGCCCACGGGCATGTCGGTGAGCGGCGTACAGCGTTCGCCGATTCCGTGGAGCTCGACCGGCATCGCCGGATTCCCGGCACGCGGCGGGGCGATGCATTTCGTGTCGCTGACACCGTCCGGCACGCGCGAAGCCGATTTCGACACGGCGCGGAACACGCCGTTGCCGAAGGCCGACGCGCAGTGTCCGACGCATTGACGACGCCGCGCGTCGATCCGGATCGACGCGCTTCACAGATGCCTTTGCGCCGCTGTCGGAACCGCGTGGCGCGATGCCTGCGCACGCATCCGGCGGCTGCATAGCCGGACACGCCGACGTCGCCGGTTCGATCCCGGCCCCCGTGCTCCCCTGCTCCCGCGCCGCAGTCGCCAGCGCCGCGCGTACCGGATAGACTGTCGCCCGATTCCTTCCATCGGCCGCGGCACTCGCCCTTTTGCCGCCGCCGCAACGCCCCTTCCACGGAGTACGAATGCTGAAGCGCCGGTGGTTTTCGCTGTTGCTGATGATGGCGTGCCTGATCGCCACGCGCGCATCCGCCCAGGGCTCGCTCGAACTCGACACCGACGGCACGCCGCGCGTCCTGACGCGCGAGGCGCTGCTCGCGCGCGCCGACGCGACGGACATCCACGTGCCGCGCGACATTGCGTACGGCCGGCCAATGACGTTCCGCGCGGTGCCGTTCGCCGCGCTGCTCGGCGACATGCCGCCAGCCGCCGACGGCGTGCTCGAAACGCGCGCGGCCGACGGTTTCGCCGCGCAATTACCGCTGGATCTCGCGCGCCGCCGTGCGCCGGCCGGCGCCATCGCGTGGCTCGCGATCGAGGATCCTGCGCACCCGTGGCCGAAGCTGCCGGGCAAGCAGGTCAGCGCGGGGCCGTTCTATCTCGTGTGGCTCGGGGCGGACGCGTCGTCGGTGCGCGGCGAGCAGTGGCCGTATCAGATCGTGCGCATCACGGTCGAATCGTCGCCGCTCGCGCGCTGGCCGTCGCTGGCCGTCGCTCCCGCGCTGCCGGCGAACGATCCGGCCCGCGTGGGCCAGCGGCTGTTCGTCACGCAATGCCTCGCGTGCCACCGCCTCGACGGCGCGGGCAGCAGCCAGGCCGGCCCCGACCTGAACGCGCCGATGAATCCCGTCGACTACTTCCAGCCCGCCGCGCTGCGCCGCTACATCCGCAATCCGGCATCGGTGCGCGACTGGCCGGGCCGCGTGATGCCGGCGTTCCCGCCCGAGCAACTGAGCGACCGGGAACTCGACCAGATCGTCGCCTACCTCGCGTACATGGCGCGGCGCAAGGCCGGCAAGTAAGCCGCGCCGATCAGGCGCCCGTTTCCTGCGCGCTTTGCAGCACCGCGCGCAGCAGCACGTCCGCCCCCGCCGTCGACCATTCCGGGGTGATCGCCTCGGCCTCGTTGTGGCTCAGCCCGTCGACGCACGGCACGAAGATCATGCCGGTGGGCGCGACGCGCGCGACATAGCATGCGTCGTGGCCCGCACCGGACACGATGTCCATGTGCGAGAGCCCGAGCGCCTGCGCCGCGTCGCGCACCGCGTCGATGCAGCGCGGCGCGAACGGCACCGGCGCATACGTGAAGATCTGCTCGATCCGCGCGCCGAGCCCGGCGTCGGCCGCCACGCGCGCCAGTTCCGCACGCAGCGCCGCATCGAGTGCGTCGAGCACCGCATCGTCGGGATGGCGAAACTCGACCGTGAAGAAGCAGTTGCCCGGCACCGTGTTGCGCGAATTCGGGCGCGCCTCGATCATCCCGACCGTTGCGCGCGCATGTGGCGCATGGCGACGGCCGAGCGCATCGACGAATTCGATCATCCGCGCGGCGCCCACCAGCGTGTCGCGCCGGAATTCCATCGGCGTCGTGCCCGCGTGCGCGTCGACGCCCGTCAGCGTCACCTCGTACCAGCGCTGGCCCTGCCCGGCCGTCACGACGCCGATCGTCTTGCCCGCGCGCTCGAGAATCGCGCCCTGTTCGATATGCAGTTCGTAGGCGGCATGCACCGGATAGCCGCCGACGGGCTCGGCACCCGCATAGCCGATCCGCGCGAGTTCCTCGCCGATCGTCTTGCCGGCGCCGTCGGTGCGCGACAGCCCGTATTCGAGCGGATAGACGCCCGAGAACACGCCGGCAGAGATCATCGCCGGCGCGAAGCGCGAGCCTTCCTCGTTGGTCCAGATCACGACGTCGATCGGGCGCTCGGTCTCGATGCCCGCATCGTTCAGCGCGCGCACGACCTCGAGGCCGCCGAGCACGCCGTAGATGCCGTCGTAGCGGCCGCCGGTCGGCTGCGAATCGGCGTGCGAGCCCGTCATCACCGGCGCGGCGTCGGGATTGCGGCCCGCGCGGCGCGCGAACACGTTGCCCATCCGATCCACCCGCACCGTGCAGCCGGCGTCGCGCGCCCACTGCACGAACAGGTCGCGCGACTCGCGGTCGAGATCGGTCAGCGCGAGACGGCACACACCGCCCTTCGGCGTCGCGCCGATCTGCGCCATCCGTTCGAGCGATGCCCACAGCCGCGTGCCGTCGACACGCGGTGCGCGTGCGAGGTCGTCACGCATTGCCGGCCTCCGCTGCGTCGTCGCGCGGCGCGGCCTGCAGCGCATAGCGGAAATCGCAGCGCTTGCCGCCCTGCATGATCGTGCTCGTGCGCGTGAGCGCGATGCGCGGGTCGTAACCCTCGATGAAGTAGCTGTCGCGCGCGCAGCTCAGCAGATGGCCGATCTCGCCGAGCCCCATCGCGTGATACATCTCCGCATAGCTGCAGCGATGCACGTCGTAGTCGTAGTGCGCGTCATCCGCGCGGCGCACCTCGACGTCGAGCGCGTCGTCCTTCTCCCACAGCACCTGCAGCGAGATGAATGACTGCACGCTCGTGCCGTCGGGCTCCTGCGCGGCGAACGTGCGGCCCGCGTCGACAGCCGCGCCACGCACGGCTTCCGCGATCACGGCCTGCGCGCGCTCGGCGCCGAATTCGCGCTTCATGATCTCGTAGATCGGCTTGATGATTTCCGCTTCGATGCGGCGCCGCGCGAGGATGCCGAGGCGCGTGTCCTCGTGTGCCGCCGCGGCTGCCTGGGTCGTGTCGGTCATGGGAAACGTCTCCGTCGTTATTTCGTTGCGGGGCGCGCGCCGCCGAGCACGTCGACGACGGTCCACTTGCCGCCGCGTACCTGGTAGATCGTGAACGCCGGATCCTTCAGATTGCCTTCCTGATCGAACGCGACCCGGCCGGTCACGCCGGACCGGTCGATCGCGCGCACGGCCGCGACCACCTTCGCGGGCTGCGTCGTGCCGGCCTTCTGAACGGCCGCGATCAGCGTGGCGGCCGCGTCGTACGCGAACGGCGCGTGCAGCTCGATCGGCGCGTGCCAGCGCGCGCGATATTGCGCGTCGAACGCGTTGCCGCCCGGCATCCGGTCGAGCGGCAGGCCCGGTTCGAGCGCCGTCACGCCTTCGCCGTCCTTGCCCGCGAGCGACAGGAACGTCTGGCTCACGAAACCGCCGGCGCCGAGCAACGGCGCGTTCACGCCGAGCTGGCGCATCCGGCGCGCGATCGGCGCGGCCTGCGCGTCGAGCCCGCCGAAGAACACGAGATCCGCGCGCTTGCCCTTGATCGCGGTCAGCACGCCGCTGAAGTCGGTCGTCTTGTCGTTCACGTACTGGCGGTCGACGATCGTGCCGCCGTTCGCCTGCACGCCCTTGATGAACTGGTCGGCCAGCCCCGCGCCGAACGACGTGCGATCGTCGATCACCGCGATGCGCTTCGCCTTCAGGGTCTTCACCGCATACGCGCCGGTGAAGTTGCCGCCCGCATCGTCGTGACCCATGATGCGGAACGCCGTCGCGTAGCCCTGCTGCGTGTACTGGTGGCCGGTGGAGGCCGGCGCGATCTGCGCAATGCCCGCATCGCGATAGACGCGCGACGCCGGCACGCTGCAGCCCGTGTTCCAGTGACCGACGACGCCGATCACGTGCTGGTCGACCAGCTGCTGCGCGACCGCGACGGCCGTGCGCGGGTCGGATTGGTCGTCGGCCGCGACGAGCTTGTAGACGACCGGCTTGCCGCCGATGCTCGGATGCTTCGCGTTCGCGTCGTCGATCGCGAGTTGGGCGCCGTTCTGCAAGTCCTTGCCGATGCGCGCGGACGGGCCGGTGAGCGGCGCGGCGAGGCCGATCAGGATCGTCTGCGGCGCGGATTGCGCGAAGGCGGGAACGGCCGCGATGAGGGCGGCCGCGGAAAAGGCGAGACGGGCGGGAAGAAAGGCGATTTTCATGTGCGGGGATCAGTGATTCGGATCAAAACATGAAAAATATTAAAGATTCGGCACCCGCACCCCAAATACTCAATTGTTGGATGCTTATGCCATTCCCGACACAATAGCGTAAACGCCTGTAAATACAGCGCATTTTCAGATTGTCGCTTACCCTGATTTTTCGATAAAATTCGACACATGAAAAATATCGAACAATTGCCGCACGATCCGCCGCTGCGCGCCGTCCGCGCGTTCGAGGCGTTCGCGCGTCTCGGCTCGGTCACCGCGGCCGCGCACGAACTCGACATCACGCCGTCCGCGGTCAGCCATCAGCTGCAACTGCTCGAAGCGTTCATCCAGACGCCGCTGACCGTGCGCGAAGGCAGGCTGCTCGCGCTCACCGACGAGGGGCGCGACTATTACCGCTCGATCAGCGCCGCGTTTTCGGTGCTGCGCAGCGCGACGCGCTTCGTGCGCGACCGCTCGTCGCTGCGGCAGATCACGATCAGCCTGATTCCGCTGCTCGGCATCGGCTGGTTCATTCCGCGGCTGCACGCGTTCCTCGCCGACAACACCGACGTCGACGTCACCGTGCTGTACGCCCATCACCGCAACTATCGAAGCGACGCGTCGGATCTATCGATCCGCTTCGGCACCGGCGACTGGCCCGGCTACCGCTGCGAGCGGCTGCTGCCGGGCGCGATGGTGCCGATGTGCAGCCCGTCGTTCCTGAAGCGCCACGGGCCGTTCCGCACGCCGGCCGATCTCGCGCGGGCGCCGCTCGTGCACGACGAGGATCGCAGCACCTGGGTCAACTGGCTGCAGGGCGCCGGCGTGCGGCACGTGTCGCATGCGGTGGGGCCGATGTTCGAGGATGGGCAACTGACGCTGAGCGCGGCGCGCGCGGACCTCGGCGCGGCGCTGCTGCGCGCGCCGCTGGTCGAGCGCGAACTGGCGAGCGGCGAACTCGTGCAGCTGTTCGACCACGCGCTCGACGACGGGCGCGACTACTACCTGTGCACGCGCGAGGATGCGGACATGCCGGACGGCGCGAGACGGCTTGCCGACTGGCTGAGGAAGATCGCCGCCTGAGCGGCTGGCCCGCCGCCTGACGGCCGGGCGTCTCCACACGCGTGGCCCGCGCGAGCGGCGTCCGTCATGCATGCTGGAGAGCCGCGCGTCACACTGCCCGCCCCCAGCCGCGCTCGGCCGCATACGCGACCGTCGCCCGCGCCAGCTCCTGCGTGCTGTCGATCAACGCGAACGGCGCATCGCGCAACGCACGCGCGGCGATCGGAATTTCCGTGCAGCCCATCACCGCCACACCCACGTCCCGCCGCGCGAGCGTCGCGAGCGCGCGCGTCAGGCACCGCGCCGACGCATCGATCTTCCCCGCCTTGACGGCCGCGATGCACGCGACGATATCGCGCTGCGCGGCCACGCCCGGCATCACCGGCTCGAAACCGCGCGCACGCAGCGCCGCCTGGTAGAGGCCCGACACCAGCGTGCCGCCTGTCGCAAGCACCGCGACGCGCCGCAGGCCGGCCGGCAACGCGGCCACCGACGCATCGACGATATGCAGGATCGGCACCGCGCTGCGCTCGCGCAGCGGCGCATACCAGTGATGCGCGGTATTGCACGGGATCGCGATCACGTCGACGCCGCAGCGGTTCAACAGCGCAACGCCGTCGAGCAGCGCCGGCAGCGGATCGGTCCCGCCGTCGACGATCGCGCGCACGCGATCGGGCGTCTGCGTCAGGTTCGCGACGATCATCGGCAGATGATCCTGATCGCAGCGCGCGCGCGTCAACCGGATCACGCGATGCATGAAGTCGACCGTGGCCAGCGGTCCCATTCCGCCCAATACACCGATGAGTGCCATGATGCCTCCTTCACGCGCGCGACGGCCGCGCACAGATCGCGGATACGACGGCCGAGTTGCCGATCACCAGCAACAACGTCCGCAAGATCTCGCAGAACGGATCGACTGCCACGAACAGCACGAACGCGGCCTCGAACGGCAGGTGCAGCGCCGCGCACGCCATCCCCGCGAGCGACACGGTCACGACCCCCGACGTACCGGTCGATGCAAACCCGGCCAGCACCGACGCCACCAGCAGGACACACAGCTCGCCGGGGCCGAGCGGGCGCTCGTAGAGTTGCGCGACGAACAGCGTCGCGCTCGCGTAATAGACCATCGGCCCGACGCGCAGCAGCGACACGGCGAGCGGCACGACCAGTTCGACGCGCGCCCGCGCAAAGCCGAATCCGTCGGCCAGGCACTCGATCATGCTCGGCATGCAGGCCACGCTGCTGCGCGTGGCGAGCGCCATCGCGAACGGCGTGCGCAACCCGGCGAGCGTCTCGGGCAGCGTCGCGCCCGAGCGCTTCCAGATCACGACGATCGCCGCCGCGATCAGCACGAGCGCGACGACGACGAACGCCACGACGAAGCGGACCATCGCCTCGAGCGGCCCGAACCCGGATGTGCCGATCTGCGCGGCGCCGCCGCAGAACAGCACGATCGGCGTCGGATACGCGAGCCAGTGCATGATCTTCTGGCACGTGAAATACACGGTTTCCAGCGTCTGGCTCAGCGCCGCCGAGATACTCGCCGGCACGCACCCCGACGCGAAGCCGAAGAACAGCGAGAACACCAGCGCCTTCAGCGTGTCGCCGCTCGCGAGCGCCGCGAAGAAGTTGCCGGGCACCAGCGCGATCAGCATGTCGGCGAGACCCGACGACTTCTCCGCGGGATCCGTGCCGTACAGCGTCATCACGGTGTCGCTCGCCGCGCCGTCGCTGCCGAGCAGCGCGCCGAACGCCTTCAGCGTCGCGTTCGACAGGTGCTCGCCCGGGCGCATCGCGACCAGCACGACCGCGCCGACCACCACGACGAACACCGACACGCAGCCGAAGATCGCGATCACGCGCATCACGAGATCCGATGCGCTGCCCTCGCGCAGCAGCCGCTGCAGGCTGAAGATCACGGCGGCCGTCATGAATGGCAGCGCCGTCATCTTGAGCAGGCCGACGTACACCTCGCCCACGTAGTCGAACTGCGGCGCGGCGACCGGCCACAGCATGCCCGCGACGATCCCGAGCGCGAGGCTGCCGAATACCGTCAACGGATGGATCGCCAGCGCATGCAGCCGCTCGATGCGTGGCTTGATCCTGCGGGTGTCGTTCATGTTCATATCAGTGGCCCATCGCATCGAGCAGGGATTTCACGTCGAGCCGCTTGTTGCGCTCGGCCAGGAACTGGTTGACGAACGCGAGCAGCGTCGGCGCGGACACCGGCACGCCGACGGCGATCGCATCGGTCAGGTCGTCGAATGTCGCGACGCGCAGCCGGATCGGCGCGGTCGGGCTGTCCTGCATCATCAGCTTGATCGCGAGTTCGTCGCGATACACGGCCGATACCGCGCCGGCGTTCAGCGCATCGAGCGCCGCCGGCCAGTCCGGATAGATGCGTACCCGCGCGGCCGGGAAATCGTTGCGCACATAATCGGCGTAGGCCGAGCCCTCGGCGACGCCGATCGTGCCGCGGTAGTCGCGCACGACTTCCGGCAGCGGCCGCCCTTTCGCGAGTTCCGCAAAGCTGACGCGGTTGATCAGCAGCGCGCGCCGCAGGCTGATGTACGGCGTGCTGAAGCTGACCACCTGCGCCCGCGGCAACGTGCGCGACAGCTTGCTGATCGCGACGTCGGCCTGCCCGGTCGCGAGCAGGTGAACGACGTCGTCGAAGGTGCGCGCGTCGCGGTCGAACTGCACGGCCACGCCGAGCTTTTTTGCCAGCTCGTCGGCGAGGTCGATGTCGACGCCCGCCAACGCGCCGTTGCGCGACCAGAAGAACGGCGGCTGATCGACGCCGAGCACCGCGACGACGAGCGTGCCGCGCGTGACGATGCGCGCGAACTCGGGCGCAAGCAGCCGGCCGTCGGGCATCGGCACGAGGCCGGTGGCGGTGGTGGCCGTGGTGGCGGGCGCGGTCGGTGCGTACGCGTCGACGGCCACGGCCGGTGCACCGCACGACACTGCGATGAATGCGCAGGCCGCGCCGCGCAAGTGCCGAAGCACGCATCGGCGCACGAGGAAGATGTCGCGGCACCACGCAAGCAGCGCGCGCGCGGCGCGTCCGGAAAAGAGGTTCATGGCGCAGGTTGACGGAGCGTGTCGAACGACCGCGCAGCCGTTCGTGCCGAACGGATGCCGGGCCTGGCGCGAAGCGCGTGGCCGTGGTTCGGCGCCGCTCGCTCCCGCACGCCCAATGTGTCAGAAGCGCCGGCCGGCCGAAATCCGCCGGAAGGCCCGGCCCGGATGTCACGGGCCGTCCGGACGGCCCGCCGCAACGGGGGCCGGAAGCAGATAGGAATTCCCGATGCCGAGGATTGAAACAAGCAATTTCACAAACTCGGGGTCAACCCGGATACTGGGAACACTTCATCAACACCAACCCAAAGGAACTCGCAAGATGCCGATCATCAACACCCAAATCAAGCCGTTCAAGGCAACCGCATACCACAACGGCGAATTCGTGCCCGTGTCCGAAGAGAACTTCAAGGGCAAGTGGTCCGTCGTCGTGTTCTACCCGGCCGACTTCACGTTCGTCTGCCCGACCGAGCTGGGCGACCTCGCCGACCGCTACGCGGAATTCCAGAAGCTGGGTGTCGAAATCTACGGCGTGTCGACCGATACGCACTTCACGCACAAGGCATGGCACGACACGTCGGACACGATCGGCAAGATCAAGTACCCGATGATCGGCGACCCGACGCTCACGCTGTCGCGCAACTTCGACGTGCTGATCGAGGAAGAAGGGATGGCGCTGCGCGGCACGTTCGTGATCAACCCGGAAGGCGAGATCAAGCTGTGCGAAATCCACGACAACGGCATCGGCCGCGACGCAGGCGAACTGCTGCGCAAGGTGCAGGCTGCGCAATACATCGCGGCGCACCCGGGTGAAGTGTGCCCGGCCAAGTGGACGCCGGGTGCGGAAACGCTGACCCCCTCGCTCGACCTGATCGGCAAGATCTGACGCTCGCTGCGTACGCCTCGCACGAGGCGCGCGAGCGACGCGCCGCGGGCCGCCTCGTGCGGCCCGCGCCCTCCTCCGGCACGACGTGCCCGACCAGAAATATCAATACGGAATCCGAAACGCCATGCTCGACGCCAATCTCAAGAATCAACTGAAAGCGTACCTCGAAAAGATCACGCGCCCGATCGAACTCGTCGCGTCGCTCGACGACAGCGCGAAGTCGCAGGAACTGCTTGCGCTGCTCAACGAGATTGGGTCGCTGACGTCGCGCGTGACCGTGACCGAACGCCGCGACGACGCCGAGCGCAAGCCGTCGTTCTCGATCGGCGAACCCGGCAAGCCGGCGGGCATCCGCTTCGCCGGCATCCCGATGGGCCATGAATTCACGTCGCTCGTGCTGGCGTTGCTGCAGACTGGCGGCCATCCGATCAAGCTCGACGACGACGTGATCGAACAGATCCGTGCGCTCGACGGCGACTACGCGTTCGAAACGTATTTCTCGCTGTCCTGCCAGAACTGCCCGGAAGTCGTGCAGGCGCTGAACGTGATGTCGCTGATCAACCCGCGCATCCGCCACGTCGCGATCGACGGCGCGCTGTTCCAGAACGAAGTCGAAGCGCGCCAGATCATGGCCGTGCCGACGATGTTCCTGAACGGCGAATCGTTCGGCCAGGGCCGCAGCAGCGTGAAGGAGATCCTCGCGAAGCTCGACACGGGCGCCGGCGCCCGCGCCGCGAAGTCGCTCGAGAACAAGCCGGTGTTCGACACGCTGATCGTCGGCGGCGGCCCGGCCGGTGCGGCCGCCGCGATCTACTCGGCGCGCAAGGGCATCGCGACGGGCGTGGTGGCCGAGCGTTTCGGCGGCCAGGTGCTCGACACGATGGCGATCGAGAACTTCGTGTCGGTGCAGGAAACCGAAGGGCCGAAGTTCGCCACCGCGCTCGAGCAGCACGTGAAGCAGTACGACGTCGACATCATGGACGTGCAGCGCGCCGACGCGCTGATTCCCGGCGACGTGCATCAGATCCGCCTCGCGAACGGCGCGGTGCTGAAGGCGAAGACGATCATCCTGGCAACCGGCGCGCGCTGGCGCGAAATCAACGTGCCGGGCGAGCGCGAATACCGCAACCGCGGTGTCGCATACTGCCCGCACTGCGACGGCCCGCTGTTCAAGGGCAAGCGCGTCGCGGTGGTCGGCGGCGGCAACTCGGGCGTCGAGGCCGCGATCGACCTCGCCGGCATCGTGAGGGAAGTCACGCTGCTCGAATACGGCGCGCAACTGCGCGCGGACGAGGTGCTGCAGCGCAAGCTTCGCAGCCTGCCGAACGTGACGATCGTCACGCAGGCGCAGACGACCGAGCTGACCGGCGACGGCAGCAAGCTGAACGGGCTCGTCTACAAGGATTTGGGTTCGGGTGAAGCGAAGCGCGTCGATCTCGAAGGCGTGTTCGTGCAGATCGGCCTCGTGCCGAACACCGAATGGCTGAAGGGCACGATCGAATTGTCGAAGCACGGCGAGATCATCGTCGATGCACGCGGCGCGACGTCGGTGCCCGGCGTGTTCGCGGCCGGCGACGTGACGACGGTGCCGTTCAAGCAGATCGTGATCGCGGTCGGCGAAGGCGCGAAGGCCTCGCTCGGCGCGTTCGATCACCTGATCCGGCAGGACGCGACGCCAGCTGCGGCCGACGCGCCGCAGGCCGAAGAAGCGATCGCCGCGTAACGCGCGACGCACCGCCCGGATTCGTCTCTCTTGGCCCCGCATGCCCTGGTCGGCGTGCGGGGTCTTTTTTCATCCGGCGTCGTGCGGCGCTGTGCGAGCGCGCCGGCACTGTTCTCACTGGGCGGCGGCGGACCCGGCACTCGCCGATGCGGGCGCCTTGAAGCTGCTCGACTGCCGGACCAGCTGCTCGGTCATCGCGGCGGCCACCGCATTCCCACCGGCCGACGGACGCGCTCGCTCGGCGCTCGGCGTCGCCACGTATTGCGGCGGCGGCAACGACGGATCGAGCTTCGCCGATTCATGCACGAGCGCAGCGGTTTCAGGCGTTTCGGATTTCGTGACGGACGGTGCTGCCGCGTGTCGCTCGAGCCCGTCGCGCTTGCGCTCCGCGCGTTGCGTCGGCTGTGCGAGTTGGCTCGGGCGGCTCGCCTGCGCCGCCTGGACCGGCGGTGCGGATTGTGCGGGTTGCGCCGGCCGTGCCGCTTGTGGCGGCTGCGCGGCTTGTACCGGCGCCGGAATCACGGGCGCGGGCTTGGCCTTCGCTGGGGTCGAAGCCTCCGGCTCGACCGTCACGACATGAACGGTCGGCGGCGGCGCACTCGGTTTCGCGGTGGGCGCCTGCGCGGCGACGACCGGCGCGACGGGGGCGGATGGCGGCGGGTTCATGCGCGCCGCGGCCGGCGGCGGCACGGCCGCTCGTTGCGGCACGGCGTCGTCGACGTGCGGGGACGGGACGGCGACCGCCGCCGGCGGCGCGATCGTGCCTTGCGCGGTATGGTCGTCGTTCGCCGCGGTCACGGCGGCGGCAGGCGCCGCGGCATCGCCGATGCCGGCCTCCGCGATCGCGCGGTGGTCCTCGCGCAGGAGCATCACGTAGCCGCTGCCAGCCGCGGCAACCAGCAATCCGCCGACGATCATCAAAGTCTTTCGGGTCCTTCTCATGCTTGCTCACCGATCTTACCGACGTGAACGAGCCATCATACGCGCCGGTTCGCGCCAGATCCCGCATGAATACATTTGGTTGCATTGACGCCGGCGCAGCGCGGGCGGGGCCCGAACGACGCCGCGCCGCCCTATCGTCAGACGGTTCGACCCGCCCGCTCGCGCCCCATCAGAGGCAGAAGATCGCGACCGCAATCCCGGCGAACAGCGCCCACTTGACGACGTAGTACACGGTGCGATTCCACGCCTTGAGCCGCTTGCCGGCGCGGCGAATCGCATACAGGTACTTGAATGCATGATTGAGGCCGCCGGTGCGGTCGCCCGTTTCGTTCGGCGACGCGGCCGCGCGCATCAGCAGTTGTCCGAATGCATCGTTGACGCGCTGCGCCCAGCGATATTTCATCGGCCGGTCGATGTCGCAGAAGAGGATCACGCGATCGTGCGCGGTGCGATTCTCGGCCCAGTGCAGATAGGTTTCGTCGAACATCACGGCCTCGCCGTCGCGCCATGCGTACGACTCGCCGTCGACGACGATCCGGCACGCGTCGTCATTCGGCGTGTCGAGCCCGAGGTGATAGCGCAGCGAGCCCGCATACGGATCGCAATGCAGCCCGAGCTTGCCGCCCGGTGGCAGCTGCGCGAACATCGCGGCCTTGATCGACGGAATCCGCGACAGGATCTCGACCGTCCGCGGACACAACGCCTGTGCGGACGGATGCGGCGCGTCGTACCACTTCAGGTAGAAGCGCTTCCAGCCGTTGCGAAAGAACGAATTGAAGCCGATGTCGTTGTACTCGCCCGACGCCTTGATCCGGCTGGCATCGCGCAACTCGAGGGCTTCCTCGCGCAAGGTCCGCCATTCGCGCTGCAGCACCGCGAGTTCCGGAAAGTGCCGCGGGTCGAGAAACGGTGTGGTCGGCACCGAAGAGAACGCGTATGAAAAGCAGTTCAGCGGCGCGGTGAAGGTCGAGTGATCGGATAGTTGCCTGAACAACCTGTGCCGAACCTTGCCGCGCCGGTGCGTATGAACGACACACGCAATGAACACGATCAACAATACCCACCGCATCGATACATCTCCCCGTAAGCTCTTTGCAGGAATTCTAGGTACGGGAAAAATTTCGTGCGCTGACGCGCAGGCGCTGCGCCATGCGTCGGCCACACACGGCGGGGATCTCGATCGCGTCACGCCAAAACGCCGAAAAGCCCGTGCGGACGGGCTTTTCGACGCAATCGGAACGCGCGCGCGGCATCTGCCGACGCACGCGCATGCGGCGATTATTCCGGAAACGGCAAATCAGTTTGTCCGTCTGCTCGCATACCGAACGTGTTGAGCGTCATCGCGACGAGCGCGTAATAGCCGAGCAGCGCGACGAGGTTCACCACGGTCTCGTGGCCGAAACGCGCCTGCGCACGCGCGAACGTCGCATCGCTCACGCGCTGGGTGTCGTACAGCTCGGTCGCGAATGCATGGATCAGCGCATCGTCGTCCGATTCGAACGCCGGCGTGACGCCGCGCCGGATCGCGTCGGCCGTCGCGGCCGGCACGCCGGCATCGAGCGCGATCGGATGGTGGATGTGCCACTCGGCCTGCGAGCGCCAGCGCGCGGCGGTCACGAGAATCGCGAGCTCCGACAGGCGCAGTGGCAGGCCCGTGCGATAGCGGCAGAACGCGCCGAGCCGCTGCGCGTGCTGGGCGAGCTCGGGGCTCGCGATCCAGCCGAGGAACGGCCCGTTCAGGTTGCCGCGCGGGCCGCTGAGGATGTCGGCGAGCACGGCCTTCTGTTCGTCGGTGGCCGATGCGGGATCGAAGGGAGGCAGTCTGTCTGTCATGGTCGGGACTCGGTGAGGTAGTGGTTCACGCGCCGGCCGATGCGAGCGCCGCATCGATCGCGCCGGACAGCCGTTCGACGATCGTGTCGATCTGCTGCGCGGTGCAGACGAACGGCGCAGCGATCAGGATGTGATCGCCGTTCACGCCGTCGATCGTGCCGCCCATCGGATACACCATCAGGCCGCGCTGCATCGCCTCGCGCTTGACCGCCGCGTGCAGCTTCAACGCGGGATCGAACGCCGCCTTGCTGTCGCGATCGCGGACGAGCTCGACGCCGACGAACAGCCCGCGGCCGCGCACGTCGCCGACATGCGGATGCGCACCGTAGTGCGCGCGCAGCGACGCACGCAGTTGCTCGCCGCGCGCCTTCACGTTGTCGAGCAGCTTCTCTTCAGCGATCACGCGCTGCACCTCGAGCGCGGCCGCGCAGGCGGTCGCGTGGCCGATATACGTGTGGCCGTGCTGGAAGAAGCCCGAGCCGTCGACGATCGTGCGGTAGATACGGTCGCTCACCAGCGTCGCGCCGATCGGCTGGTAACCCGCGCCGAGCCCTTTCGCGATCGTCAGCAGATCGGGCGCGACTCCGTCCTCGTCGCATGCGAACAGGTAACCCGTGCGCCCCATCCCCGACATGATTTCATCGAGGATCAGCAGCACACCGTACTTGTCGCACACCGCACGAATCTTTTTCAGGTAGGGTCGCACCGGCGGCACCGCGCCGGCCGTCGCGCCCACCACCGTTTCCGCGACGAACGCCGCGACGTTTTCCGCGCCGAGCTCGACGATCTTCTGCTCGAGCTCGTCGGCCAGGCGCTGCGCATACGCTTCGTCGGTTTCTCCCGCATGCTGGTCGCGATACGCATAGCACGGGCTCACGTGGTGCGCTTCGATCAGCAGCGGCAGGAACGGCTCGCGCCGCCATGCGTTGCCGCCGATCGCGAGCGCGCCGAGCGTGTTGCCGTGATAGCTCTGGCGGCGTGCGATGAAGTGACGGCGCCGCGGCTCGCCCTTTTCGACGAAATACTGGCGCGCGAGCTTCAACGCGGCTTCGATCGCCTCGGACCCGCCCGACACGAAATACACGTGTTCGAGGCCAGCGGGCGCTGCGTCGACGAGCCGGTCGGCCAGCTCCTCGGCCACGTCGGTCGTGAAAAACGACGTATGCGCGTACGGCAGTTGCTGCACCTGCCGTTTGATCGCGTCGATCACGCGCTGGTTGCTGTGGCCGAGACACGAAACGGCCGCGCCGCCGCACGCGTCGATGTAGCGTTTGCCGGTCGAATCGATGATCTCGATGCCGTCGCCTGCGACGGCGACGGGCAAGGTGGCGCGTGGAGCGCGATGAAAAACGGTCGTCATGCGTTGCCTCATGGGTCAGGACGCGCTGCGCGCGTGCGCGGACGGCACGATGCGCGTCGCGAAGCGCTGCGTGCCGTGCTGATGGATGGTGAAGTCGATCGCTGCGTCGCGAATGGCGAACACCGCGGTCGCCAGCGTGTTCTCGTCGTCGGGGTCGGCCGGATCGTCGCGATAGATCTGCAGCCCTTCCGGTGCGCGATCGCCGAGCACGCGCAGCAGCGCGGCGACGAACGGATGGGCGTGCCAACGGTGCACGGCCTGCCCTGCGCTGCTCTGCTGCATGTACGTATCGGACCCGGGGCGGGCAAGCTTACCGCCGCGCACGCCGATGTCGAACGGCGTGCCCGCGATGACGGGCGAAAGGGAAAGCGGCATGTCGCGTGGTTCGGTTTCGTTCAGGACACGTGGTTCAGGAATTCCTGTTTCTGCGCATGCTCGAGCGATGTAACCGGCCGGCGGGCCGGAACGACGACCGCACGCCACACCGCAACATGCGATGTTGAATTAGACATCACCGCAACACGTGTTGTCAACGCGGAGACTATGACAACGAAAACATGCTCGACGAGTCGATGCATCGAAACAAGCCCGCGCGGGACGGGCGGGATAAATCGGAGGAAAAGGAGGCACGGAGCGAGCCGGCATGCGAGGCCCGCCAGCCTCCCCCTTCACATCACGTCGCCGTCACGGCGCCGCGAAGAACAGCGCGACGACGCACACCATTCCGCCGAACCACACCAGCGAGCGCAGCGACGCCCAGTTCAGCAGGTACATCAGCGTATAGGCCACGCGAATCGCGACGAATCCCATCGCGATCTGGTCGACGTGGTGCGCATTCGCGCCGTTGTGCCAGGCGACCACCAGCGCGGCGGTGAACAGCGCGAGCGCTTCCCACGCATTCTGGTGCGCGGCCTGCGCCCGCGCGCGCCACCCTTCGAGCTTCGCCAGGTATTCGCGCGGCGTGTGGTTGTCGTAACCCTTGCGCGCCTTGGCCAGGAGCGTCAGCGGGAACGGCAACAGCGCGACGATGAACAGGCACAGCTGGGACGTGGTCATCCAGGTCTCCTCCTTTATGATTACATTGGTCAATGACAGGGTCGCGCAGAGCTTAGCATTGGCCCGCGCTGTTCGCGCACCGGTTTTCTAGACGGGAGACTCGGCGATGCGAGCGGATGACGGCCGTGACGGCGCGGGTCTGGCGCCAAAAATTCCACCAAATCACCGACAAATACGTTAATTAAAACTGGTCGTACACCAATAAGATAGCGCTCAACACTGGCTCGACGCATTGCCGCGCCAGTCTTGCCGACCGGCGCCGCACCGCCGCGCGCGCCGAACGACTTTTCGACCCGAGCCTGACCATGCCCCGTCCCATCGTCGCCCATGTCCGTCCGGACGCCGTCCGTCACAACCTCGACTTCATCCGCCGCGCCGCCGCGCAATCGCGCGTATGGGCCGTGATCAAGGCCAATGCATACGGTCACGGGATCGAGCGGATCTACCCGGGCCTCGCGGCCGCAGACGGCATCGCGCTGCTCGATCTCGACGAAGCCGTGCGCGTGCGCGAGCTCGGCTGGGACAAGCCGGTGCTGCTGCTCGAAGGGATCTTCGAGCCGGCGGACGTCGAACTGGCCGATCGCCATCGGCTGGCGGCGGCCGTGCACTGCGACGAACAGCTCGACCTGCTGATCGCCGCGAAGCCGCGGCAGCCGCTCGACATCCAGCTGAAGATGAACTCGGGGATGAACCGGCTCGGCTACCGGCCGCACGCATTTCGTGCCGCGTGGGAACGCGCGGCGGCCGCGCCGTCGATCGGCAAGATCACGCTGATGATGCATTTCGCAAACGCCGACGAAGGCGAAGTCGACTGGCAGCTCGAGCAGTTCGATGCGGCCACGGCCGGGATTCCGGGCGAGCGCTCGGCATCGAATTCGGCGGCCGTGCTGTGGCATCCGCGCGCGCACCGCGACTGGGTGCGGCCCGGCACGATCCTGTACGGCGCGTCGCCGACCGGCGCGGCGCGGCACATCGCCGACACGCCGCTGACGGCCGCGATGACGCTGACCAGCAAGATCATCGGCGTGCAGACGCTCGCGCCGGAAGAGACGGTCGGTTACGGTCGCCGCTTCACCGCGGACCGGCCGATGCGAATCGGCGTCGTCGCGTGCGGCTACGCGGACGGCTATCCGCGCCACGCACCGACCGGCACGCCGATCGCGGTGGACGGCGTGATGACGCGCGTCGTCGGCCGCGTGTCGATGGACATGCTGACCGTCGACCTGACGCCGTGCCCGAACGCGGGCATCGGTTCGAGCGTCGAGCTGTGGGGCGATCAGGTGAAAGTCGACGACGTCGCCGAAGCCAGCGGCACGATCGGCTACGAGTTGATGTGCGCGCTCGCGCGCCGCGTGCCGGTCGTGATCGTGCCGCCGGGCGCGTCGACGGTGCAGCCGCTGCTGCGCACGGGCAGCCACGGGCGATGACGGCCGTCACGGATGCGGCGGCACGCTCTCGTGTCGTGGTGCATCCGGATCCATTTGCGGGCCGCGTCGCAAGCGGCCCGTTTGCTTTTGCGGCAGGCTCGAAACGCAGGCGAACGAGCACGCGCTAGCAGCACCACGCCGCGCTACGCGCGCCACGTCGGCTTGCGCTTCTCCAGGAACGCATCGATCCCTTCGCCGGCGTCCTCTTCCATCATGTTGCGCGCCATCACGTCGCCCGCATACGCATAGGCTTCGTCGAGCGGCAATTCGCGCTGCCGGTAGAACATCTGCTTGCCGTAGCGCACCGCCGCCGGGCTCTTCGCGACGATCTCCGCGACCTTGCGCGCGACGGCTGCATCGAGCGCATCCTCGGGCACGGCCTCGTTGACGAGCCCCCACGCGGCGGCCGTCGCCGCGTCGACGAAACGCCCGGTGACGAGCATGTCGAACGCGCGCTTCGCGGTGACGTTGCGGCTCAATGCGACGGCCGGCGTCGAACAGAACAATCCGACGTTGATGCCCGACACCGCGAAGCGCGCGGTATCGGCCGCAATCGCAAGGTCGCACGCGGCGACAAGCTGGCAGCCGGCCGCCGTCGCGATCCCCTGCACGCGCGCGATCACCGGCACCGGCAATGCGCGCATCGCGAGCATCACGCGGCTGCATTGCGCGAACAGCGTGCGGTAGTAATCGAGTTCGGGCTTGCCGCGCATCTGGCGCAGGTCGTGGCCCGCGCAGAACGCCTTGCCGTGCGCGGCGAGCACGACGCAGCGTACGTGCGGATCGGCGGCCAGCGATTCGAACGCGTCGTGCAGGCTCGCGAGCATCGCCTCCGACAACGCGTTGAACTGCTGCGGCCGGTTCAGCCGCAGCGTGACGACGCCGTCGTGCGCGTCGTGCAGCAGAATCGGCTCGGCAGTCTCTTGATCGGGTTCCATGATGTTCCGCTCGACAGGGTTCGGCAGGATTCGGTGCGGCACGAAAAGCGCAGCGATCGTGCACGCGCGTTCGGGACGTATCGATGAAATGGTCCTCCACATTCGGCACGGCGTCCAGTCACGTGCCTTTCGCCGTGCCCGCCGTCCGCGCGGCAACGGCGGCGGTCGCATAGGTGACACAGCCGACCGCCGCGATCGCCCACAGCGCGTCGGTCAGGTTCGGCAACAGTCTCGTCGCGGCGCCTGCGATGGCCACGCCGAGCGGGCTCCCGCCCTGTCTCGCCGCATTGAGGAATCCCGACGCCACACTCGCCGCAGCCGCAGGCACCTGTTCGAGCACGGTCGCGATCAGCGGCGCCACGGACAATGCGGTCCCGGTGCCGAAGGCGGGCATCGCCGCCCAGACCACCGGCCACGGCACGCGCAGCGTGAGCGCGACCGCGAGCGTCGGAATGGCCAGCGCCGCCATCCTGAGGCCGTTTGCCGTCAGCCGGACCGGGTGGACGCGGCCATGCCATTTCCCCGACAACAGATTGCCAAGCGACAAACGCAGCGCGAACGGTAACAGCGTCAGCCCCCGTCTGCCGCGCACTCATGCCGAAGCAGTCGCCGGTGATATTCCGATAGAACATCACCGGCTGCGCGAACACGACGCGCAGCGTCTTGCCGTCGATGCGGAACAGGTGCAGGACCTCGAACGACGCGCCGTCGCCCGCATAACCGATCGGCCCGCTATCGAACGTCAATCCGTGATGGTCACTTCGACGCGGCGATTTCTCGCCCTTCCCGCCGGGGTTCCGTTGTCCGCCAGCGAATCGGCATCGCCATTTCCCTCGACACTGATATGCGGCGCCGATACGCCAGCCGAAACGAGAATCTGGGCCACGTGCCGGGCCCGCGCTTCGGAAAGCGCCTGGTTAGATGCTTGGCGTGTCGAACGGGCCGACGTGCTGTCCGCGTAACCCGCCACATGCACGGTTGCGCTGTTGGTCAGCACCGCGATTTCCCGTCCCGCCGAAGCCACGACAGAAGCCCCCCACGGCGCCACCGCCGCATCGCCAGGCGCAAACAGGCCGCCAAACCGCAGCATCAATGTATCGCAGCCGGGCGCGCGGAACAGTTCGACATTGCCCGCGGCAACCTCATCGCGAAGCCGCTGTTCCAGGTTTCGAGCGAGCGCATCAAGCGGCAAAGCCCGGCGGAGCGCTTTCGTGCGCACCCAACGGTCCGCCGCGGCGTAGCCCCCGGCCCCCAGCAATAACGCAACAGCGAGACCGCCTACGAACCTCGCTCGCGATCGACGCACCGCCACCGGACGTACCCACGGATCGGCCGTCTGTCGCGTACGTTTCGGCGGCTCGCTGACGCGATTCACGCTCAGCCCACCCGTCATAACCGCGTCGTGCACGTGTTCGCGAATGACCTGCAAGCGCTTGTGACCGCCTGCTTCAAATCGGTATCGCCCACGAAACCCGAGATCGAGTACGTTTTGGTACAACTCAATCAGATCGAGGTTCTCGCGCGGATCGCGCATTGCCTCGTCGATCAGCTGGAAAACACGGTCGCCGCCCTGACGATCATGTCCCAATGCACTCGCCAGGCTGTTGTCCTGCCACTCGACGCCGGTTGTTTCGCCCTTTCCCCAAGACGTCTGCATCGCCGCCTCGTCGAGCGCGGAGCACAGACAATAGCTTGCGCGCCGGACATGCTCGGGACGGAGCTGGAGTTCACCGGAGATCCGGGTGAAGAGACGAACTTCCTGCCCCAGCCATCGACGCCACCGTGCAATAGCGTCGGCATCGAGCATTTCGGGCGTATCGGCCAATGCCTGCAACAGGACGCGCGACGCTTCGAGCAGCGGGTTGATCGCCTGCTCCGCGGCCTTGAGCCGCGCGGCAACAGGTGGCGAGGGCACGGCGCCTGCGTGGCCCAGCGGATCGGTTGTCGAACGAGTCATCTTGATCGATCCCTCCCGGCTCAGCGGGAAGCGCTTCCCGCGCTCGCCGGCAACATGCCTCGCGGCAACCCCGGCGGCGGGCCGCTATCCGGCACGTTGAACGCCGACATCGTGCTGGGGCACCGAAACGTCTTCAGCACGTCGCTCGTCAGCGGATTCGCGACACTCCCGGCGCTCGCGACGTCGAGCGCCGCGTGACGACCGTCGAAACTGAACGCGACGCGCGTGCGGCCCGGCGTCGCCGTCTCCATCACGCGACCTTTCTCGAGCAGGCGCATCAACGCCCAAGGGCCGTCGGTTGAAATCGTCGACGTGTCCGGCCGGATGCGCGGGCTGGCCGTGATTTCCGTGTGGACGCCGCCACGCGGTCCCGGCCACGTGACCTTGAAAGGCGCGACCGGGCCATGTTGATAGAGCGTAGTCTGTCCATCGATGTCGAGCGACAGACTCATGATCGTCGGGTCGAGTTCGGGAATTCGGATGTCGGCCTTCCAGGTCAGTTGCTTGTGGCCGGGATCGTTGAAAAAGATGTCGCGGATTGCCTTCGCATGCTCGAACGGCTCCAGGTCCGGCCCCTGTACGGGCTCGGTCGCGCCCGGCAGCGTCCGATAGCGCCACGGCTTCGCGGACGTATCGACGAACGGTGCCAGCGTCTTCACGAAGAAATCATCGATCACGCCGCCCTGCGCAAACACGCGCGTGAAATCGTCAATACCGACGTCGCGCTTGCTGTCGGGCGAAAACGGGTAATTTCCTTCGATCGTCAGCCGGCAAGCGTCGCCGACCACCGCCTGCATCTGGCGCGACAGCAGTTGGCCGATCCCCTGATTGACTTCTCGCGAACCATCGGCGGCAAGCTGCAGCAATACGGCGCGAAACGGCGCCGGCATCGTGTCGGCTGTCATTTTCAGTTTCGCAGCTACGTCGCTCGCCGGTGGCATGCTGTTGTTCGACAATGCATTGTCGGCAACGGTGAGCGCCGTGTAATAGTCGTTCAGCAAGTTGGTAACGCCATCCAGCCCCGTCTTGTCCGCCTGTGTGGCAGCAGGTTGCGTATCGGATTGCGCATCCACGCTCCCTGTCACCACCTCGCGCAGCGCCGCAAAGTGATTGTCGACGAGTTCCCGTTCAACGCGCTCCGACGCCCGAATACCCAGCGCCTTGTCCGCCTTCTGATTGAGTTGGTCGGCGGCCCGCTGCAGCAGCGAACCGTCCGACACGGCGATCGGCTGCGCGAGCGTCGTCTCGTGCACGGCTGCGCGGGTGAGCCGCACGAGCGGCGAATCAGGTGCCGCGAAGCTGCGCAGCACCTTCAGGTTGAACGCAAGGCTCGTGCCGCTCACTGTCCGGATGTCGTTGAGAAACGCGTCCCACTGCTGGGCATATTCCATCAGATATTCGCGGCGAACCGCGTCGGTCAATGCATCATCGGCGCCGGTTGCGTTGCTCACAATCTCAGCCGTTTTTTTTTGAGCCTCGCCCAAGTATGAGCGCCCCATCACCCATGCGTCGTCGTCGCGCGCGATCTGCACGAACTCGGGCAGCCGTTTGTCGAACAGATTCCGATAGCCATCGAACGTGAAGAGCCCCGACACGCCGCGCGACAACGGTGCATCGCTCGCTCGCGTGAATACCGTGCCGGCTTGCGGGCCTACCGCGCGCAGCAACGTAAACTCGTCGGGCGCTTCCTTCAGCATGGCCGCCTTTGCGCGCTGGTAAAGGCGATCGGTGGCATTGCTACCGTCGAGAAACGCGCGCGCCTGCTGCACCAGCGCATCGTTGCGGATCAGCGGAGACTGCACCACGCGCTCTCCGGAGAAAAGCTGTTGCACGTGGTCGATCATCGACGCCCTTCCACCGAAAGCAGCCGCGCTATCGGTCTTCGCCCAGTCATCGAGCACCCAGGCCTTGACGTCGGCGGCATTGAACTTCGCCTTGTCGTACAGCATCAGGTACACGCGCAGCGCATCGTAGGCGGCCTTCGAATCCTTGCTCGCTATCGCGCCGGACATGACGTTCTCCAGACGCTGCACGATCTGCGGCAACAGCAGGTTGTCTTCGAGTGCGTCGTAGGTGCGGCGACTTTCGGTTGCTATGTCCGCCGGCGTGTAGAGGCCGTAGCGCCACGCGCTGTCCGGATCGGACAGGTCGAGTCCCGGGAAGGTCGGCAAATAACGTGCGTCTGTCAGCGTATCGGGCACGGCTTGCAGTTTCGGCGTCTTGTACAACTCCGTGACGCGGGCCGTAAGCGCCTGCACCTTTCGGCCAATCGTGTCGAGATAGTCGCCGTTGTGGCCGAAGCTCACATGCAAGCCGATCGCCAGCCATACGAACAACAGCAGCGCCAATGTGTGGCCGATCAGGCGCAAGAGCCGGTAGCGGTATTCCCAGCGCAGGTTGGGGCTCACCAGATGCGATTCCGGGAACACGACACGGGTCAGCAGATCGTGTAGGAAGAACCCTTGGTTGCCCTCGGCTCGCGCCGGTGAAACGGCGGCGTGGTCCTGAGTCGACAGAAGACGTTGAACGACTGTACCGCGCTCCACGACGATCTCGCTGTCCCGTTGTCGTGCACTCGTGAAATACACGCCGCGCAACGTCGAATGGAGCTGGGTATCGTCGTAGCGCGAATCGAGAAACACCCGGTCGATCAGGTCGAGCAGCGGTCCGAGCAGCGCAGCAAACTCCTCCGGCAGCGCCGCAAGCGACCGGCGCTTGCGCGGATCGTACTCATCCTGCAGATGCGTATCGATCGAACCGCTAAGCCGTTGCGACAGTTCGGCAAGTTCCGCCTGGCAGCGGGCGCGCAGCCCCTCCTTCGCAACCGTTTCCTTGCCATACGGAAGCGTAAAGCCCCATGTCTGCGCCCTCCCCTCGGCCGTCAGTGCCCCGAAATACTCGGCGAAACCCGTCAGACGGTCCATCTTCGTGACCATTACATAGACAGGGAAACGAATACCCAGCTCCTGCCTCAGTTCGGCCAGCCGCGCGCGCAACGTGGCGGCCTCAGCCACACGCGCGTGTGCGTCGGCACCGGCCAACGTGGCAAGATCGATCGTCAGCAACGCGCCGTTGATCGGCGCGCGAGGCCGATGCCGGCGCAGCATGCCCAGAAATCCGAGCCATTCCGCACGATCGACCTTCTGTCGACGCTCACCCGTACCCTGACCGGGCGGAACGACATGACCGCTGGCCGTTGACGGGGCGGCGGCTTTCGATTGCGACGCCTCGTTCTGCTTCGTATCGTCTTCAGCGCTTTTCGCAGCCGGCTGGACATCGGCGCCGTCCTTGCCCGGAACGCCGGCGGCCGGCTTTCCCGTTTCCGCGGCGGGCGCCTTGACGTCCTCGGCCGTCGACATGCCATGACGTGTGTAGTAACCAGCCGTGTCGATCAACACCGCGTCATTGGTCAGCCACCAGTCCACCGAGGCAGCGTCACCGGCAGGCGTCCCGACCGCGCGCTGCATCTGCTCGGCAACGGGAAACGCCAACCCGCCGTTCATCAGTACGCTGGTTTTGCCGGACCCTTGCGAACCGAGCGTGATGTACCAAGGCAGCTCGTATAAATAGCGCTTGCCCTGGAACAGCTTGCCCAGACCGCGCGCACCGGTACGCATCGATTTGAGGCGCGTGAGCGCACTCGTCACGATCCCTTCGATTTTCCGCAAGCGTGGGGCAGCAGGCGATTCATCCTTGCGGCGATCCATGCGCAGCATCTTCTTCATGAACGCGTCGTCTTCGCGCATTTTTTGCCACAGGCGGACGATCCAGAAGAGGACAAAAGCGGCCCCGATCAGTGCGATCGCGGTGAGTCGGGCCGACACGGGCTCGAACGGCGCCGTATGGCCGAGCGACAGCAGCGGCGCCGTATACCAGATCAGCAGGCACAGCAACGCGACGAACACAACGCTCGTCGACACGCCCACGAGCCAGAGCAGCACGCCGGCGAGCAACAGCGCGATCAGCAGCACGCGCATGCCGGCGCCGGCGAGCGGCTTGAGCCCGCCGAACGCGAAAAACGGGCCGACGAACCAGATCACGAGTGAAACGACGATCAGTGCGAGGAACGCGAGGAACTGGCGCGAGGCCAGAAACGACAGGAACTGGAACTTCTTCATGTTTTATTCCGGAAACGGATCTGGCTTAGCGTGCGACGTCGATCTCGACGCGCCGGTTTTGCGCACGCCCCTGCGCGGTGCGGTTGTCGCCGACTGGATCGGCATCGCCCTTGCCGACGGCTTCGAGCCGGTTCGCCGGCACGCCGGCGGTTTGCAGCATCTGCATGACCTGGGTGGCGCGTTCTTCCGACAGCATCTGATTCGACGCGAAATGACGGCTGCGAATCGGCACGTTGTCCGTGTAGCCGATGATCGTTACCTTGCCGGGCACCTTGGCGATCTCTGCGGCGATCTTTGAAATCAGCGGATTCATCGATGCCTGAACCGACGCGCCGCCGGGCTTGAACATCGCGTCTCCGCGGAACGTGACGGCGCTGTGGCGAGCGTCTTCGTCGACACTGACGGTGCCGGCGGCGATTTCATCCTGGAGCAATTGCTTGAGGTGCAGTTGCGGCGGCGGCGCAGGCGGCGGTGTCATGCGGGCGATGTCGGCAATCTGTTTCTGAACGTCCGCGCTACGGCTGACCAGTTCGTACTTGAACCAGCCGAACAATCCGAGCAAGATTACCGACAGGATGGTGACGGTGATCCATACCGGAAAATCGGTGAACGACAAGCGCTTGCCTTTCGCGGTCGATTGCCAGTGAGGCGATAGCGCCAGCGGCACCGGTTCGCGCTGCGACGTGATCACGTTGTAGAGCCGCTGACGAATCGCGTCGTGCTTGCGCTTGCCGTCGGTCACGCCTCGGTAGCGACCTTCGAAACCGAGGCTGAGAATCCGGTAAATTACTTCCAGGAGGTCACGATGCTCGTGAGGATCTTCCAGCAATCGGCCTATCAGCAGGTAGACCTTGTCACCGCCCTTGAGGTCTCCGTGGAAAGTGATCGCAAGCCCTCCCTGGATCCATTCGATTGCCGACGAGCCCTTCTTGCCCCACGCGGTTTGCGTTGCGGCTTCGTCCAGTGCCGTACACAGGCAGTAACTCGCACCGATCATGTGATCGCGACGGATGTTTCCCTGCTCGCACAACCTCTCGAATACGCGTACCTCCTGTTCAAGCAACGACTTTAACCAGGTAATCGCTTGGTTCGACGTCAATTGATCGGGCATGTCCGCCTGAGCACGGAGCAAAACACGGGACGCTTCCAGCAACGGATTTCGCGCCACGCGAACCGCAGCCAACCGCTGGTCAAACGGCTCCGACGGGAGATCTTCTGGAACCGCCTTCGAGAACGTATCTCCGTCGCCGAATGCGCTCTGGACGCTGGCGGTTGAAGAGCCACCTTTATTTTCAACGGCGGACTGTTCCTTTGCCTCATCAGCTGGAAAATTCATTGTCGCCATACGTTAGCCTCCAGCGTCTGCTGAGACACTGCCAATCAGCGTGCAACCGCATTCCGTTCGATGACCGTGCATCGCCACGCGTCGGTTGCCGATGGTGAACGTCGGATGCGCCTCGACGATCCGGTTGATGCCATGCGGACGACCGTCCGGATACTTTTCGGGGCAATCAACCAAGTCATCCAGCCGGGCGATCTCCCGGCCGCCGATAGTGTGAGTTTCCGAGCCGCTGATGACTCGGCCCCCGTGCGAGGTCGTATCCCCGACCACGATTATTTTCAGCGCCATGTTTATTTTTCGAGTCAGTGACTTGTCAAGATTTCGCGTGCAATCCGGCTTCGCTCCCGCGCTTCAGTTCTCCCCATACCCATCCGGGTATCTGATCCACCATTGCGTCGAAACCCTCGCCAGTTCGACGACGAGCCGTCAGTGCGTCGCGAATGTACCGGTGCCGATCAAAGCCTGCTCCGTAGCGGTACGAATAGTTGCAATAGGCGAGCCGGTCTCCGGGTTCGGTGAATCCCCATTCCAGTGCCCTTCGGTACCGGGGCTCGAATTCGGTGAAGCGGCTCCTGTAAGGCAGGCTTTCATCGATGTGCCCCAGGTCGATCAGCGATGCGATCAGTTCATCTGGCTCGGTATGCGCCATCAGCTTGTCAACATCCTCCTGGTCAAGCTCGATCATCACGGACCGGGAAATTCGCCCCACATTCAGCGAATCATTCTCGACCGTCTGCCACTGTGCGTGACGTCCGCGATATTTGATTCGTTCGATTGGTGCCAGGAACACATCGCGGATCTGTTTGCCCCACATATCAAGCACGGCGCCAGTATTGCGAGGATCGAAGAAGCGGACCATCGCGGTCATACCGTCTCCGATCCCCGCAAACAGGAATGCGCGCAGATGCGTGGCGAGTTCCAACAGATCGACACGGCTCCAGACAAGCGTGAGACATGGCGAGTGAAGATCGATTTGATCCAGTTCGCTCACCCACGTTGCGGCAGGATCATCCATACGGGTAAGAAATAGAGAAGCTGGTCCGAGTTGCTCTTCAGGTAGCCCCTCAAAGAGCGAAACGAACTGCGCGCCGGACTGCTCGAGCAAAGGCAAGATCCTCGCTGGGTTGGCTGCACCGTCGACCAGACCGAAAGATTGTGCGCGTTGTTGCATATGGTTGACTCCCTCCTCTGCCTCTACGCCCACGCAGCCTTACTGGTGTTCCCGGCAACCAGCAGTTCAGATTCGGAAGTCAGCCCCAGATACGCTATCCGCTTTTTGCCGCCCTCGAAGATCACGCGAGGCCAGCCGTAACCACCCGGCGCGTATTCGTGAAACCAGGGCACGCGGAACCAGATGCGGCTGTCGTGGACATAGTCATCGAGCAATGTGATGGCCTCTTTTTGAAGCCGGTTGGCGGCGTCCATCGACGCATGATCTTTCAGGAAGCTGACGACGCCGCGCGCGGGCGCCGCCACGATGTCATTCGACGGGCTGAATATGCTGAAAATCGTGCTCCATGTCGATGCAAGCAGAATCCCGCTCTCCGCAAGTCTGACCTCGGGGGCGTCACTGCCTGGCTGCTCGTGCTTCACCGAGAGTGTCGTTGTCGTCGTATCCGTGTCTGGGTATTGTCGGGGGGCCTGGTCCATGCGTACGGTCACGGTTACCTTCCACTTCGATTCGCGATCCTCAGGATGCAAGTAGCCCAGCAGCACGCGCATCTCCTCCGCGCCCTGGCGCAGATCGGTCTGCTCGTTGGTCGTAACGTCACAGACACCTTCGCCGGGCCGCGCTGGCGAGGCAGCCTCGGCATCCGGATGAGCCACCTGGCCGCACAGCGCTTCCGTGCGGCGATCGATCTCAAGATTCGTCTCCTTTATCTGCGCGTCCAACTCCGTGATCCTGGGCATGTTGGCCGGATACCGGTGATTGCCCGTTTCTTGGGACTTCTGCACCTGCAGTCGAGCCAGCTTCGCCTTGAGCGCACGGAGCTGCGGATCAGTCTTCTTCGCTTTCTCCAGTGCCTCTTCGACTTTGTAGGGCGTCATCCTGTCTTCCCTCGCCTTGAGGAAGAATGCTTGATTGGCCACGTATTCGGGCGTCTGCGGCTGCGCACGTAGCGTCCGCCATGCCAGCATCTCGGCCATGCCGTGCTTGATCGCATCCTCCATGCGCCCGATCGGCCCGGCGGTTTTTAGCCAGTTGTTGAAGGCTTCGATCGTCTCGGGGAACAACGCGAAATCCGCCCTTCTTACCGGACTGTCGAGAATCTCATCGCCCTTCATCATCGGCACGCCATACTCGAGCGCGTGGATGTACATGTCGTGCAGCGGGATCTGGCTGAGCTTGCCGCCGTCGCCCTTGTCGGGATCACGGCCCTTGCCCTGTTCGTTCGGCGCATAGCCACCGCCGACGTCCGAATGCACACCGGGATAGGCGATTTCGTGGCGGATGCCGGATGGATAGGCTCCCCCAATCTCGCGGATCGAATCGACCGGAAAACTCATGCGCTGCTCGTGGATTGAGAACGCGTGAACACAGTAGCGAACCGACTCGGGGATGCGCATGGCACCATTGTTGGCAAAGGCGAAGTGTCCGTCGAACGACCCGATGTCGACAGTTGCACGGGTAAAATCGGGGGGGCCCACGGACGCCACCGTATCGAACAACCCCAGGAAGTTCACCTGATACGGCAGCGCGTACTTGCCGGCGAACTTGACGAGATTGCCGCCGGGCGCCCAACTGTTGATCAGCTTGTGGACGAATGCGCGCGCGCCGGCGGCCCCACGGGAAAAGCCGATCACATTGATCCAGATTTTTCGGATCGTCCCGGGGGGATGGCCGGCATCGACCGCAAGCTTGTGGGTCACACCCAGCGTCTGGATCGGTTCTTCGAACCCACTGACGTCACCGTTTGCAGCGGCATCGCATAACGTTTTTGCTTTTGCCGGCGAGATCAGCGCCAGGGTCTTGTCTGGCGCAATCACGCGATAGACAGCATTCAGCACGCGGACATAACCAAGCACACAGCGCGCGTTGAATCCCTCGGCCATCGCCTTGCCCATCTTCAGGTAGGTAATTTCGCCGATCTCAGGCAGCGGCGTACCGACACCCGGGATGTAAAACTTGAAGATGCCGTCGTCCACCTTGTCGTGCGCAACGTTGAAAAGTCGCGCGACGTTGGTGTGGGTGCGATTGAGTGAATCGCGCAGGGGATTATCCGGCGCATCGTTGTTATTCGTGCCATCAAAGAAAAGACTGATCTGCAGCGTCTGCTGGCACGACCGGGTTTCGTCATACATCCGCAGCGCACCCTCCTTGTACGCGTCGTCGCTTTGTGACAACGGCAACCGGCCGCCGGGCGATATCGGTTCAGGCCATCGAATCGTCACTGCATCCCCCCCTTGCGGTAAAGCCTGTTCCATTCCTCATCAATCACGCCCTGTGCGATGTACGGATCGTTGTCGGCCGGACGGTTGTTCGGGTTGTTCCCGCCATCGTGATTGCCATCGGTCAACATGACGCGCACCCGATCACCCGGCAAAAAAATCCCCCACGCATCACCGGTATTGCCACTGGTGTATGGCGCAATCTGCACGTTCTCCGCCTTGTACCAGTAGCCCGGTGTTTTCCCATCCTGTTTTTTGTCCACCAGCCAGCGCACCGTCAGCTTCAGGTCCGGCTGCCATTCAGCAGGCAGGCTCGTGCAACAGACGGCTTTACCTCCACCTGATGGTTTCCCGTTCGGCTGGAGCGGCATGACATTCGGCCCGCCTCCACCGATACCACTCCCGGGCGGCCCGAATAGCGCAAAAGAATGGATGTACCAAGGCGTGTAATTCAACGCCTTGGTGTCCCCTCCGAGCAGTCGGACTTTTCGGGGCATCTCCATTGTTGTTACCGACGTTGTCGGCTGCCCACCAGCACACGCAATCAGCGACAGGCAAAGTGCCGACAACAAGCTGATTCCCACACCACGCCATCGAATCGTCACTGCATCCTCCTCAATCGTGAGCCGGCGGATAACGCCGGTTCCATTCTTCGTCGATCACACCCTGCGCGATATACGGATCGTTGTCGGCCGGACGGTTGTTCGGGTTGTTTCCGCCATCGCGATTACCATCGGTAATCATCACCCGAACCCGGTCGCCGGGAAGGAAGATGCCCCACGCCTCGTTAGCATTGGCACCGTCGTACTGGGCAATCTGCACGTTCTCCGCCTTGTACCAGTAACCCCACTTTTTTCCGTCCGGCCGCTTCTTTTCCACCAGCCAGCGCACCGTCAGCTTCAACTCCGGCTGCCATTCGAGGGGGTAGCTCATGCAACAGACTCCTGCCCCTCCACCTGAGGGTCGACCGTTTTTCTGAATTGGCATAACATTCGGCCCACCACCACGGATACCGCTTCCTGACGGCCCGGCAATCGAAAACGTGTGGATGTACCAAGGCGAATAGTTCAACGCGAGAACATCCATGCCGCCCCCAACCTTTACTGGACGAGGCACGTCTACCGCCTCCCATGTACGCGGCTGTCCGCCGGCGCACGCAGTCAGCGACAGGTATAGCGCCGACAGCAAGCTGATCCCCACAACACGCCATCGAATCATCACTGCATCCCCCCCTTGCGGTAAAGCCTGTTCCATTCCTGATCAATCACGCCCTGCACGATGTACGGATCGTTGTCAGCAGGACGGTTGTTCGGATTGTTGCCGCCGTCGCGATTGCCATCGGTAATCATGATGCGGACCCGGTCGCCGGGCAGGAAAATGCTCCATATCCCCCCAGCATTGGCACCGTTGTACTGTGCAATCCGAACGTTCTCCGCCTTGTACCAGTAGCCCGGTGTTTTCCCATCCTGTTTTTTGTCCACCAGCCAGCGCACCGTCAGCTTCAACTCCGGCTGCCATTCGAGGGGGTAGCTCATGCAACAGACTCCTGCCCCTCCACCTGAGGGTCGACCGTTTTTCTGAATTGGCATAACATTCGGCCCACCACCACGGATACCGCTTCCTGACGGCCCGGCAATCGAAAACGTGTGGATGTACCAAGGCGAATAGTTCAACGCGAGAACATCCATGCCGCCCCCAACCTTTACTGGACGAGGCACGTCTACCACCTCCCATGTACGCGGCTGTCCGCCGGCGCACGCAGTCAGCGACAGGTATAGCGCCGACAGCAAGCTGATCCCCACAACACGCCATCGAATCGTCACTGCATCCCCTTTCTCAATCATGAGCCGGCGGATAACATCGGTTCCATTCGTCATCGGTCATGCCCTGTGCGACCTGCAATCTGCCTTCAACGGCACCACATTCGATCCCTCTCCCCCGATACCGCTACCAGATGATCCGAAAAGCGCAAAGGAATGGATGTACCAACGCGTGTAGTTCAATGCCTTGGAGTCCCCAGCCAGTAGCCGGATCATTTTGGATACCTCAAGTTGTACTGTCGTGCCAGTTGGTTGTCCGCCCGCGCAAGCAGCCAATGACGGGCAAAGTACCGGCAGCATCCTCTTCAGGAAAACTCCCAACTGTGAGCAACAAGCGCTATTGACCATGCTATCGATCCGAAGGTTGAAGTTATTGCCGTGGCACCAGCGCCGAACCACCTCTGGCGGCTTTGAGCAGACATTCGATGCAGATGCTTTTCGGTGCAAGGCTGATCGGCGAGTCTTTCGGTCCTGGTAGCGAGTGAGTGGATGCGAACGCAACGAACTTGCCCGGCGTAAATATCTGCGCACCACTGTCGTCAAGCACCATGCGGGTCTTGCCGCCTTGCAGTTCCAATTTTTCAACACCGGTGATCTGGATAACTTTAGTCAGTAACTGGATAGACTTCGCAGACTCCAGCTTGATCGAACTGGTCAACGCGTGAAGAACGATGTCGCCGAGCGCGGCCGAGATCCGGATTGCCGCACGCTGCGCGAACAGGCTGATCGTGTCACGCACGCTTGCAAAGAGGCTGCGACCGCTGGCGACGCCAACATGCCCTTCACTCGTGACTGCGACTTGTTGCGCAGCCACGTGAACCGTTGCAGGCGTCGTGATTTCAACACCCGCCTTACCATCGATCAGCAGATGAGGCTCAGAGAATTCCGGGAACGGATTTCCGTCGCTTGCGACACCGCGGATTTGATCGTTCTGCGCTTCAATCGTCTTCGCGAGGTCCGACTGGTGTCCGTCGGTCTCCTGGGCTTGAGCTTCCTGGGCGGCCTGGCTCATCGCGACATGCAGACTCTGTGCAACTTCGAGTCGCCGAATCGCTTCCGACATGGCTTTGGCATGGCCCTGCGCATTCGGACGGCCTTCCGTCGTGAGCAACATGCCCGTCGCCGCGCGAAAGACACCGTCCCCATCGGTGCGCAATTCGACGCCCCGACCGCGCTCATCCTGCCGCCCCGCATTCCCGGCAATGCGCGTGATATACCCCAGATTCAACTGCGAGGCGCCTTCGTCGCTCGACAGGTGCGCCTGGATTTTCCCGTTCGTATCGTCGAAGGCGAGCGTATTCGCGCGCCGACCGCCGATCTCGCGGCTGCGATAGCCGGCGAGCGCCTGGTTCTTCGGCAAGTCGAACGGTGGCATGTTGAACGCATTGGTCGCGCTGCCCACGATGATCGGCAAATCCGGATCGCCGTTGACGAAAGCGACCTCGACCTCATGCCCTCGACGCGGCAGAAAGATTCCACCGAACTGATCGCCATGCCAAGCACCGGCCACACGTACCCAGCAACTCGATCGCTCATCGTTCTTGCCCAGCCGATCCCACAGAAACTGGAGCTTTACCCGACCGTATGCATCGGTCCAGATTTCCTGATTCTCCGGACACGTCACGACGGCATATTCGACGCCGTTCATACGTGGCTTTGCAATCGTACGCAGCAGCCGGAACGGCTCATTGGTCGGCTGCACCGTAAAATCCGCTTCGCAACGGTATCGCTGGCCGGATCCCGACGCTTCGCCAATCTCCTCGATCGTCAGCTTGCAGGCGATCACCGCATACTCGCGATTCGCCGCATCCTGCGGATAATGCGACAGCACGAACGTCTGGCCGGTCACCACGCCGCGCAGGTTGCCTTTGCCGTAGGCCCTCAACCCCTGACAACGCCAAGCCTCCATCTGCACGAGCGTCAGGTACTCCGCTTCCGTGCGCGGCTCGTTGTGATCGCCCGAGAGCCCAGCCGCGCCAGCTTGCGGCTGCGCGTAATCGCCCCATGTGTAATGCTCCTGATGTGCGAGCCCCGTATCGCGAGGATCTTCGCGCATCACCTTCAGGTCCGCACGCGGCAACGTATAGTCGTAGTCGACGCTCGTCACCGCGCCCGTGGTCAGCGCATGGGAGACCGAGAAGTCCTGAATGTGTTCCTCGTCAAGCCGTCGACCGGTCGGCGGCTCATAGCGAAGCGCGGCATAAGCATCACCATGCGGTTTGAGCGCGCCCATCGAGTCGCATAGCACGAGCCGATGCTTGCCTTCGCTATGCTCGAAGAAGTAGTAGATTCCCCACTCTTCCCATAGGCGCTGCAGGAACGTCCAATCGCTTTCCAGGTGCTGGCGTTGAATGTCACGCTTGGGCCATGTATTGTTCGGCCGCGGCGTGGTGAGACGTTTTTCGACCGGAAACGGATAGGACGAGAGCACCGCATCGGTGATCTCAACCACGGACATGTCCTGAAAGATTCGGCAGTCGCGATTCTTGGTTGCATGCCATAGCCACGGGCGCAGCGTAAGCGCATACACGATCGATCGGCCATCTTCACGCACAATCGTCGCATGGCTGACGATCCCGGTGATCTCGCGTGCGCCGGCACCGAGATTGGCCATGCCGGCATTGCCTGCCAAGCCGGGAATGAAGCGTCCCTTGCCCTCGAGCTGAATCGTGACGGTGACTTCCGTGCCGATTAGCTTGTCGAGTTTGACATTCGCCGCGATGCTCTGCGAAAACCCGAGCGCATCCGGCGTTTTCAGTTCGAGCGTGTACTCGAACAGTTCACCAATGGTTTCGTCACCGCTCAGCTTCACCGGAGTGAGGATCGACTGTCCGCCGTACATCGGTAGCGCAGCGCCGGAAACCGACAATGTCCGAGGCACATCAAATAAAGCCATTCCGGTATCTCCATTGAATCAATCGGTTCATCGACGAGCTATAGTTATGCGATCCCTTTGTTGCCACTAGCGCCAACTCCCGCACCATCACTGCGCCGGCCTCAACTACCTAGTTCACTCTTGGATTGCTTCCATTACGGTCTTTCATCGCATCACTTTCGGCACGATGGACTTCGCGCAGGCGACCATGGCCTTTCCCACCCTTTTAAGATCTGGCGACTCGTCGTGCTCGAGCGAATGTCCCACCTTCGACATTGCCGTATAGCTACCGCGATGAGCAGCCAGAAGAATTTCTGGCGACATAGACCCAGACAGCCCGCCCCCCAGACCGGTCGCAGCCAGATCATTCGATAATTCCAAATAGATCGGTCCTATCTGATGAGACACAAGCCATTCCTTCAATTGCAGCACTCGGTAAAACAATGCAAGATTGTTCACGCGAGGAAGAACATCCCTGTAGTAGGCGTACACGAACCATCGGGCCTGCCAGTTGCCTTTTTTGGCCGCCAATATGACACCGTCCCATGTAGCGTCACTCGTCTCGCCTGAGCCAAACTCAGTCATAAACTTCTGAACGGCGCCTTCATCCGGAACTGGGCCGAATTCCACTGGCCGTTTGCAACGAAAATTCCTAAATGAATCTCCCGATTCGTTGAATGCAGCGACGTCCGCCGAGATTTGATCCGTTAGTCTGTTCCAGCGCGCGCGCACATCGTCTTGCGGCCATTCTTTCGGCAACGGTCCAAGCCAAGCCAGTTGATCGTCATTCTCGGCCGCCATTTTTCTATAAATACGCAGCTGTGCCTGTACTATTTGTTTTTTTTCGACATCTTCGCTCGCCATTTCCGGCTCACGCTTCTTGCGCGACTCAGGATCATCGAAACCGTCAATATGCCTTGAATCAGTCATCTTGATGCAACGTTCGAAACCACCCTTCCAGCATCGCGGCTCAACGTAATAGTCCAGACGACGATTGACAGTTTCAAGTACATACTCCGTCACATCGGATTCTGAAACGACGTGAGCGTTACCGTTTTCATCAGTAATCCCACCAGCCAGAGTTCGGCCATCGATCGTCATCCATTTATACGGCTCGCTTGCCAACGGCACTCGACAATCGGCGTCTTGGCAGAGCTGGATCGTCGTATCCGAGGCTGCCAACACCCCGCCTGCGAGAATCGACAAAATCACCGTTGAAATACTTCTTTGCAAGAAATGAATATTTGTCATTGAACAGACCTATCCCAAAAAGGACGAGCGACGACTACGCGCGCACACCCCACAATTCCAACTTCAACAACGGAAATTCCCCCGCGACGTGCAGCGCAACGCCACCGTGCCGCACGACCTCCTCCCAAAGCGGCCCGCCCTGCGTCAATTCGTAATAGATGTAGCCCGCATTGAATGGAATCTGCCGCGGCGGCACCGGGAGCGCCTGCAGGCCAATGCCCGGCAAGTGACTGCGCACCAGGCTAGGCAGCTTGTCCGATGGCCCCGCCTTCGCCTGCGCAAGAAACTGCTGCAGAAGCACGTCCTGCGGCATCGCCGCATGCACGGCCAGCACCAGTGCGGTGAACCCTTGCATATCGACCGGATCGACCACCGCGTTGCGCATGCCGTGACCGCGATCCTCGAGCGCGATGCTCTGCGCGCTGCGCACCAGCACGGCATTGAGCAGCCGATGCGCGTCGTCGACGACCGGCTTCAGGCACACGTGCGGCGTCGTATGCTGATACGGCGGGTGCGTCTCGAGTGGCCGGCGCGTGTTGGTGCGCAAATGCGTCGACAACTCACCCGCCATGCCGATCAGCAGCGCATACACGTCAGCCGGCGACGTAGCCGGCACCCGCAGCAGATGCTGCAGAAGCGGCTCGTAGCGGTTCAGAATCTGCAGCAGCAGGTAATCGGTAACTGTCGCCGCGCTTGCGGTCGTGTCGTCGGTACCGGCGAGCCGCTGCGCAAGCGCATTCGCGCGCAGGCGCGCGAGATCATGAATCTTCGTGACCCAACTCATGAGCAGGTCGCTCGCGCCATAACCGGATACCGGCGGCACGAGCGTATCGTCGAGCGCGATGCTGCCGTCCGCGCGGATCGTCTTCACGCACGTGAGTGCGAGACCGATCCAGGCATCGCCGAGCTCCTTTTCAGGCAGCAGACGCACGCGCAGGTTCGACAACTGCACCGACTCGGGCGCAAGCCCGATCGAGTTCGTGTCGCGCAGTTCAGTGTCGAACACCTGATAGCGTGCCAGCGAATCGGGTGTGTTATCGAAGGTGGTCTCCTCGCAATTCGGCAACCGGACGGGCACGGCCAGATAGATGACCTGGTCGAGATGCTCCTGCCGAATCGTCAACGGCGGCGGCAACGGCGTGTTGCCTGGTGCATCGAACGGCGTGCCGTCGGCGAACACGCCGGCGGCCGACTTGACGACCACCTTGCCGAGCGCCAGCGCCTCGTGGTCGAGCGCGTAGTGTGTGAAGCCGAAAAAGAACGGCGACAGCGGCACCGCACGCTGATGCGCGTATTTCTCGAAATAGCGGTCCTGCTGCTGGAACAGCTGCGGACGAAAGAATAGCCCTTCCTGCCAGGCGACCTTGGCATACCAGCTCATGCGTGCCGTCCGTTTTGTTGCGCGACGTGTTTCATTTCTTGGCTTCCGTGATCTTGACGGCCTTGGCCTCGAGATCGATGGTCAGTTTCAGCTTCGGCGTGAACAAGCGGTACCACGCCTTGTTCGGTGCGACCGGCATCGTGTAGACCACGCGCCAAACCGCTTTCGGCAAATCACGATACGCCGCGATCACGCCGATGGTGGTCGTGGCCGGGTCGGGCCAGCGAACGAGCGTCTGGTGCTCGCCGGGGCGCAACTGCAGCTCGTCGCGCTTCACGACGTCATCGGCCAGCACCGTTTTGTCCTGGGTCTGCAGCGTGAAGAAGTCGGCCGCGTCGAAGGCGCCGTCGTTCTTCAGTTCGTAAATGCGCACGACGATCGGCGCAGCCCTTCCCCGGTCGTCCGGATTAACGTCGGGCCGCGCGTTCACGCGCATGTCGAGCCGGATCGGCTCCTTCGGCTTCGGTTCGCCACTGCTCGCGCAGGCGGAAAGCGCGAGCGCGCAGGCGAGCGTGGCGACGGTCGGTATCGAAAGCATGCGGCTATGAACCTTATTCACTGTGCGGGACGCCCCGCGACCGGCGGAGGCGATGCGCCTGCGCCAGTCGCGAGGAATCCACGCGATTACGCTTCCTTGTTGCCCTTGATGTCAAAGCTCGCGGTCACGGCGCCACCACTGCCGCCCTGCGCGTTCTGCACGACGTATTCCTGCTTGACCTTCGCGAACGACAGCGACACCGATTCACGGCTCTTTTCCGCGTCGTTCTTGCTGCCCGACGGCTTCACGCGCGTGACGATCACGTCGCTCATCGTGAGCTTCAGGTATTCGAGCGGGTTGCCGCCGGCCTTGCGCATCACCAGCGTTGCCTGGTCAATGTGCTTGCCGGTGAGCGCGTACTTCATCAGGTTCGGGCTGGCGCGGTCGATGTTGTGCTCGAACGTCAGGTCCTTGACGGTGGCCTTGCCGGCACCGCCGCCGCTTCCGGCGTGCATCGTCGATTCCTGCTGGATGTCCCACTCCCAGGTCAGAACTTCGATTTCGTCCTTGTGCTTGTCGTCGAGCGATTCACCGTTGATGCCGTCGATCTTCAGGAAAATGTCTTGTGCCATGCCAATGCTCCTTGTTGGAATCTAACGAGACCGCGCACCACGAGAGAAGATGGTCCAACGCGCGGCCTAAGAGGATCTATTTCCGGTTACGCCGCTTCCTTGATCGACGGCAGCTTCGTCACGAGCCGCAGCGAGACGGTCAGCCCTTCGAGCTGGAAGTGCGGGCGCAGGAAGAATTTCGAGTTGTAGTAGCCGGGGTTGCCTTCGACCTCCTCGACGACCACTTCAGCCGCCGCAAGCGGCCGGCGTGCCTTCGTCTCCTGCGACGAGTTGGTCGGATCGGCATCGACGTAATGCATGATCCATTCGTTCAGCCACCGCTGCATGTCTTCGCGTTCCTTGAACGCGCCGATCTTGTCGCGCACGATGCACTTCAGGTAGTGCGCAAAGCGCGAGCACGCGAACAGGTATGGCAGGCGCGCGGACAGGTTCGCGTTGGCCGTCGCGTCCGCATCGTGATACTCGGCAGGTTTCTGCAGCGATTGGGCCCCGATGAAGGTCGCGTGATCGGTGTTCTTGCGGTGCACGAGCGGAATGAAGCCGTTCTTCGACAGTTCGGCCTCGCGACGGTCCGAGATCGCGATTTCGGTCGGGCACTTCATGTCGACGCCGCCGTCGTCGGTCGGGAACGTGTGGGTCGGCAGGTTCTCGACCGTGCCGCCCGATTCGACGCCGCGAATCAGCGAGCACCAGCCGTACTGCTTGAACGAGCGGTTGATGTTCACGCCCATCGCGTACGCCGCGTTCGCCCAGCCGTAGCGACCGTGATCCGAGCCGTTCGTGTCTTCCTCGAAATCGAATTCGTCGACCGGGTTGGTTTTCGCGCCATACGGCAGGCGCGCGAGGAATCGCGGCATCGCGAGCCCCACATAGCGCGCGTCCTCGGTGTTGCGCATCGAGTTCCACGCGGTGTATTCGAGGTTCTGCGTGAAAATCTTCGTCAGGTCACGCGGGTTCGCGAGCTCCTGCCACGACTCCATCTGCAGAACTGACGGTGCGGCGCCGGTGATGAACGGCGTGTGCGCGGCAGCCGATACCTTCGCGATCGAGCCGAGCAGATCGACATCCGGCGGCGTATGGTCGAAGTAGTAGTCTGCAACGAGACACCCGTACGGTTCGCCGCCGAGCTGGCCGTACTCCTGTTCGTAGATCTGCTTGAAGAGCGGGCTCTGATCCCAGGCAAGGCCCTTGTAGCGACGCATCGTACGATGCAGTTCGGCCTTCGAGACATCCATGAAGCGGATCTTCAGATGTTCGTCGGTTTCGGTGTTCGACACGAGGTGATTCAAGCCACGCCAAGCGGATTCGAGCGCCTGGTAGTCCTCATGGTGCATGATCAGGTTGATCTGCTCGGAGAGCTTGTGATCGATCTGCGCGATAATCGCCGCGATGCTCTTGTACGCATCGTCACTGATGGTCGCCGTTTGTGCCAGCGCCTGCTCGGCGAGCGTCTGAACGGCCAGTTCAACGGCTTCGCGCGCGTCGTCGGTCTTGGGACGGAACTCGCGTTCGAGCAACTGAGTGAAATCGGACTGGGTAGCCGTCTGCGCAACTGCGGCCCGTGCTTCCTGTTTCGCCATGATGGTCATCCTTTATCGGTTCGTCGGTCAGTTCGCGCCGTCTTGATCGGCAGTTTCGTCCGCTTGCCGCTCGGGCTTCGGCGCGGCGGCCAGCGACTTGAGCAGCGCCGGGTCCTGCAGCAACTGCGTAACGAGCGCCTCGGCACCCGACTTGCCATCCATGTAGGTCTGCAGATTGGCGAGTTGCGTGCGCGCTTCCAGCAGTTGGCGCAGCGGCTCGACCTTGCGCGCGATCGCAGCCGGCGAAAAATCCTCCATGCTCTCGAAGGTCATGTCGACCATCATCTGGCCATCGCCCGTCAGCGTATTCGATACGGCGAACGCGACGCGCGGCCGGATCGCCTTCATGCGCTCATCGAAATTGTCGATGTCGATCTCGAGGAAGCGCCGGTCCGACACCGCCGGCAGCGGCTCGACCGGATGCTTCCCCGACAGATCGGCGAGCACGCCCATTACGAACGGCAACTCAACTTTCTTCTCCGACCCGTAGACTTCGACGTCGTACTCGATCTGCACACGCGGCGCACGGTTGCGCGCAATGAATTTCTGCGAACTGCTGGAAGCGGCCATGAATGAAGCTCCTGAACGGTGGTGGTTGGACGGCGAGCTCAGCGAACCGGCTCGTCTGAATGAAGGGCGGTCGCCTCGAACGCGAGGGCTTGCGCCGGTGCGTCGGACCGGTCGACCACGCCGATCGCAATACGCGACAGTGTCCGTTTCGAAGCGAAGGCGTCGAGCCATAGTGCGGACAGTCGCGGCAATATGTGCTGCTCGATAAATCCGATCAGCACGCGCGCACCGGTCTCCTGCACGAGACAGCGGCCTACGATGTAGTCGACGACAGCGTCGTCATACGTCAGCGCGATGCCGTGGCCGTCGGCCATACGCTTGACGACACGTCGCAGATGCAGGCGGACGATGCTGGCGAGCGCACTGTCGACAAGTGGCCGATAGGGCACGACAGTCACGCGCCCGAGGAATGCCGCCGGGAAAGCCTTGAGGAGTTCGGGCGTCAGTGCTTCCCGCAGGCCATCCTGATTCGGCGCGAGCGACGGATCGGCGCAGAGACTCGTGCTCAGTTCGGAACCGACGTTGCTCGTGAGCAGGATCGTCGTATTGCGGAAATCGATGTAGCGACCGTCGCCGTCCTCCATGTAGCCCTTGTCGAATACCTGGAAAAACGTCTCGTGCACGTCGCGGTGGGCCTTCTCGATCTCGTCGAGCAGTACGACCGAATACGGACGACGGCGCACCGCCTCGGTCAGGACACCGCCCTCGCCGTAGCCGACATAACCCGGAGGCGCGCCCTTGAGGCCCGAGACGGTGTGTGCCTCCTGATACTCACTCATGTTGATCGTGATCAGGTTCTGTTCACCGCCGTACAGCGCTTCGGCCAGCGCCAGCGCGGTTTCAGTCTTGCCGACGCCCGAGGGACCGGCGAGTAGGAACACGCCGAGCGGTTTCCTCGGGTCCGTGAGGCCCGCGCGTGCGGTCTGCACACGTTCGCCAATTTGACGCAGCGCGTCGGTCTGACCAATCACGCGTGCCTCGAGCGTGTCGGGCAACCTGCGCACCGCGGCGACCTCATCGGTCACCATCCGGCCGACAGGGATGCCGGTCCAATCGGATACGATTTCCGCAACGATCGCCTCGTCGACCTCGGGGAATACGAGCGGCGCATCGCCTTGCAGCGCAGCGAGCGCGTGTTCGAGTTCGCGCAACTTCGAAAGCGCTGCCGCCTCGTCCCGTGAGGTTTCGCCGTCGTCGGATCCAATGGCCTCGCGCGCGGCCAGCAATGCCTGCGCGGCAGCCGCCTGAGTGCGCCAGCGATGCTCGACCGCAGCCTCTTCGGTCGCCAATGTATCGATGCGCGTTCGCACGCCCGTCAACGCCCTGTTGGTATCCAGACCGATACGGGCTTCCTGCACGAGCAATGCTTCCTCGGCACGCGCGGCCGCGAAACGCTGACGCACGTCGTCCAGTTCACGCGGCGCGGCATGCTGCGACAGCGCCACGCGCGCGCAGGCGGTGTCAAGCAGGCTGATGGCCTTGTCCGGCAACTGACGCGACGGGATGTAACGATGCGAGAGCGTTACCGCCGCACGGATCGCTTCGTTAAGCACCACGACGCCATGATGCCGGGAAAACGTTTGCACAAGCCCGCGCACCATATCGATCGCAGCGGCCTCGGACGGCTCCGCGATCTGCAGCACCTGGAAGCGTCGCGTGAGCGCCGGATCCTTCTCGATGTGGCGCTTGTACTCGGCCCAGGTCGTCGCGCCGATCGTACGGATCGCGCCACGCGCAAGCGCGGGTTTCAGCAGATTGGCGGCATCGCCCGTACCCGCCTGTCCGCCGGCACCAATCAACGTGTGAATCTCGTCAATGAAGAGGATCACCGGCGCCGGCGATTTTGCAGCGGCTTCGAGCAACCCTTTCAGACGCGCCTCGAACTCCCCTTTCATGCTCGCGCCGGCGAGCAATGCACCGACGTCGAGCGACAACAGCCGCACGTCGGCAAGCTTCGGCGGCACATTGCCCGATGCAATCGCGCGCGCCAGTCCTTCCACGACGGCCGTCTTGCCGACGCCCGCCTCCCCCGTTACCAGCGGATTGTTCTGCCGACGGCGCAGCAACACGTCGATCATCGTACGAATCTCGAGCTCACGGCCGACGACCGTATCGATCTCGCCCGCGCGAGCGCGCGCTGTCAGGTCCGTGCAGTACTGGTCGAGCGAACCACCCTTCGATGCGACGGGAATCGCACCGGACGCCTCGCCCGGCGTTGCCACCGAAAAGTCGCTATGGTCGTACGGCGCATCGGCGGCTTCGGGCGAGCCGTTGATCCATGCAGGCAGCTCATCGCCCAGCCCGTCGATAGGGATCTTGCCGAACGCGGGGGAGATTGACAGCAGAACGCGCCGCAACTCGGGCGTCGAGACAAGCGCAGCGACGAGCCACGCGCCGCGCACGCGGCGATCGCCATGACTCAGCGTCGCGAGCACCCACGCGCGTTCGATCGCCGTCTCGATGTGCCACGAGAAATCGCTGATCGAACTGGCCACGGCCGGCAGCGCGGCCAACGCTCTTGCGAAATCCCGATCCAGTGCGTCGCGATCGATGCCAGCGTGCCGCGCGATGCGATGCAGGTCACTATCGGGTTGCTGCAGGAGCTGATGCAACCAGTGGACGAGCTCCACGTACGGATTGCCGCGCAGCTTGCAGAACTGTGTCGCCGATTCGATGCTGCGGTAGAGCTGAACCCCGAGCTTGCCGAACAGCGCCTGGCGTGAAATCGTCATGCGAACCTTCTTGTTGTTTGTTCGATATGTTCCTGGCTCTGGCCGTAGCGATCAGGAATCCTATTCAGCCGGCATTGGTCTACTGCGGCATTTCGTACATAAAGAAAGTGAAAACCTATCGGGCTGCGCATTATTCCAAGCAATTGTCGACGCCGTCAACCCATGCGGATGAGAAAATCCGCACTGAATAACGCCTTGTCATCTTACTCGAACCAAGAGCCCCGCAATGACCAACTGCGTTTCGCACATGCACGAATTACACAAACATTACGGCGCACAAGCTCGATACGCAAGCCTTTGTTGCGATTCATCAATTCCATCATAAATGTGAACCTGCCTTTAACAATTCCCCATTGACAAGCCAGTATCTTGATATTCATAAACCCCTATAGTCGCACCAATTAATTGATTATTTCGAGATTTAATCTCGATAATATTTTCAAATAACGATACCCCATTTCAAATGGACAAATTACACATTCCCATGGGTAAAATGCGCATTCCGTCATCCCTGCCTCTTCCATGCGCGCATTCCGCTTGCCGTGGCACCGTCAACCCGACACCTCGCTTACCGAGCCCGAACTGCGTCACGCGCCGTGCGGTCCCGAGAAGCAGGAGGACGGCGCGGCCCCTCTCCTGTTCGAATCATCAGATCGCGTGTGCAGCAATCAGTCGATCCTCGATCTGATCGGCCGCCACGGCGGGACTGTGAATGCCGCTCGTGGGAAGCGCGGCACCGGGTTGCAGACGATGCCGTTTCCTGAGCACACCGACGACCTCGTCGAAACGCTTCACGCGCAATACTGGCGTGCGTTGACGGACCCGCACACCACTCTTCCCGGCTCATGGGGCGAACAGCTGGATTTGCCTGCGACACCTGTTGCCTCAGTTACGCCCGATTCGCACGACGTCCGGCCGACACAGGCAAACCTTGGTAGCCCTGGTTCCATCGAACTGTTGCTGTCGGGCGAGCGCAACCTCGAGCACGCATTCGGACGGCTGGAGCGGAGTTTCATGCCTGATCCGGAGATCGAACCCGTGCCGGAAGTCCTGCGCCTCTTTGCGCCCCCCGAATTCCATGCGGCCGAAGCCCACCGCACACCAGCCCTGCCGCCTACGCTCACCCGGCGCGAGCATCACACGCTGTCGGTCGATAGCCCGCTCGCCGCCGCGCCAGTATGCAAGGACGACGCATGAAGATGCCATTCGCTGCCGAAGAGCCGTCTGGCCACGTTCTGGACGATGTGCCGATCGCCGCGCAAATCGAGCGGATCGAATCGCATATTCGTGCGCAGCCGACCTTCGCCGCCCATCGGTGGGCGCTGTTCCAGTGGCTGTGCGTAACAGGCGACTGGGCACGCGCGATGATTCAACTGCAAACGTGGGCCAAGCTTGAGCCGCAACAGACGCAAGCCGCCCAGGTTTATCGTGACCTGCTCCGGGCCGAACGCTGGCGAGAGAAGGTTGTCGCGGGACTCGAACGCCCAGGGTTCGTACTCGAACCGGCTCCGTGGGTCATGGAGCTCGCATTCGCACTGCGACTTGCTGGCCAGGAGCAACGCGAACACGCCGACGAAGCGCGAGAAAAAGCCCTCGACGCGGCACCGCTCATCGCAGCGCACACGCCCGGGGGTGTCGCGAGCTGGATCGCCGACAGCGATTCGCGATTCGGCCCGGTGTGCGAAGTCATGACGGCCGGGCACTACCGCTGGGTACCGTTCGCCGATCTCGCCGCGTGGCGCGTAGCGCCGCCTGCGAACCTCATCGATCTCGTCTGGGCGCCGTGTGTGCTGACACTGAGCGACAGCAGTACCGTGCGCGGCTTCATGCCTGCCCGCTACCCCGGCTCGGAAGCCGCGACCGATGCACTGCGTCTGGGGCGCGAAACGGCCTGGCATGAGGCAGGACGTACCGCCGTCATCGCGCACGGACAAAAAACCTGGACAACCGATCAGGGCGATTTTGGTCTATTCGAACTGGCCCACGCGCAGTTCGGCTCGCGTGTTGCCGACGGCGCCACCACCGGAGCGCCGGTCAATGACTGAGCGCAAGCGACCTCTCACGCGGAGCAACTCGCTCGTCGCGCGCCCTCCACGGCGGGCAAACGCGCATCTGATGCCGACCCTGCTCGACCGGCTGCGGGACGACGCGCCGCATCGGCTCATGGAAGCACCCGAGGAATATGCCGTCACGCGCAAGCAGATGCGCGACATCGTCCAGCGCGATCTCGCCTATCTGCTGAACACGACAAGCATTGAAGATCGGATCGAGCGCGAACGCCACCCACAGGCGGCCGCGTCGACTGTCAATTTCGGCGTGCCGCCGCTCGCGGGCACCTTTCTCGCGTCACGCCAGTGGAACGACATCGAGCGGATGATCCGGCAGGCCATCACCGATTTCGAACCGCGGCTGATCCCCGATTCGCTAGCGGTCTCGCCCCGTCAGGGCGACGACGCCAGCGGCCATCACAACGTGCTCGCGTTCGAGGTGCGCGGCCTGGTTCACATGGACCCGTATCCGCTCGAATTCATGGTGCAGAGCTCGCTCGATCTCGAGACGAGCGAGATCCAGATCACCGGCATGCGCTCCGGGTAGGTACGGCATAACGACAGAACGAGACCTTTCCGATGGACCCGCGACTACTCGACTATTACAACCAGGAACTCATCTACATGCGCGAGCTCGCCACCGAGTTCGCACAAGCACACCCGAAAATCGCGCGTCGGCTCGGCATGCAGGCCGGTGAAGTGGCGGACCCCTACGTTGAACGCCTGATCGAGTCGTTCTGCTTCATGGCCGCGCGCATGCAGCTCAAGCTCGATGCGGAGTTTCCGCGCTTCACGGGGCGGCTGCTGGAAGTGATCTACCCAAATTATGTCGCCCCCACGCCGTCGATCGCGGTCGCGCGCCTGTACCCCGGTCAGGCCGAAGGCAATCTGGCCGCAGGCTACCGTATCGCGCGCGGCACGTCGTTCAAGGCGCGGGTTCCCGATGGTGAAAAAACCGCTTGCCAGTTTACGAGCGGTCAGGACGTCACGCTTTGGCCGCTCACGATCACCGATGCGCGCCTGACGGGCATTCCGCCCGACATTCCTGCGCTCGACCGCCATGTTCCGCCTGACCGACAGGTGCGCGGTGCATTGCGGCTGCGGCTGGCGACGACAGGCGACGTGCGCATCGCCGATCTGAAGGGGCTCGATCGGCTGCCCGTGTATCTGGCCGGCGACGAACAGGTCGCTTCGCACTTGTTCGAGTTGCTGCACGTTGCCTGCGTCGCGTCCGTGATTGCCGCGCCGGGCGAATTCGGCGTGCCGGGCCGCTCTCCCGCCGTCGTGACTCACGGTGCGGTCGAACACGAGGGCTTGCGCACCGATCAGAACTTGCTGCCACTCACCTGGACGAAGTTTCACGGGCACAACCTGCTACACGAATACTTCGCGTGCCCGGCACGGTTCTGGTTCTTCGCACTCAACGGTCTTGCGGAAGGGTTGTCTCGCGTAAACGGTCGTGAGGTCGAAATCGTCGTGCTGCTCGACCGGGCGCCGGCCCAACTCGCGAACCTTGTCGACGCGTCGCGCTTCGCGCTGTTCTGCACGCCCGTCATCAACCTCTTCAAACGGCATACCGACCGCATCGAGATTTCTCCCCGCGAGACTGAGTCTCATCTGGTGCCCGCCCGGCTCGCACCGCTCGACTACGAAGTGTTCTCGGTGGAGACCGTGCATGGACAGGTCGCAGCAACCTCGGACGAACTGGAATTCCGTCCGCTCTATCAGACACTGAACAACGACGAAGGCAATCACGGGCGATATTTCTCGACACGGCGGGAACGGCGGCTCGTGTCCGATTCGGCGCGCCGTTACGGCACGCGTACCCCCTATGTCGGCACCGAAGTGTTTCTCTCGCTGGTCGACCAGAACGAGGCCCCTTACGGTGAAGACATCCGTTTCCTGTCAGTCGATGCACTGCTGACGAACCGGGATCTCGCCACGCTCGTGCCGCGCGACGGCGTGCGTGACTTGGCCACGGAGGAGTCCGCACCCGTCGAAAGCATCGGTCTCATTCGGCCGCCGAGTCCGCCCAAAGCCCCTTATGCGGAGCGAGAGATGGCATGGCGCCTGATCCGCCAGCTCAACTTCAACTACCTGCCGCTCGAAGGCCTCGATCATCGTGACGGTGGTCAGGGACTACGCGACCTGCTGCGCCTCACCCTTTCGACCGACAACAACGAACATCTGCGGCAAGTCGAAAGCCTCGTCGGCGTCAACACGCGTCCGGTAACACGCAAGCTGCCGAACACGGGCCCGATGACGTTCGGGCGTGGCATCGAGTGTGCGGTAACGGTCGACGAGGCCGGTTTCTCCGGCGTGAGCCCCTATCTATTCGGTACGATTCTCGAGCACTGGCTGGCACGCCACGTGTCGATCAACAGCTTCACGCAGACCGAATTGCATTCGATGCAGCGCGGCCGTATCGCACGCTGGCCCGTGCGCACCGGGACACGCGGAGTGCTGTGATGAAACGCGCGACCCTGCCGGCGCTCGTGCGCGACAGCACGCTTTCGCCCGACCTGCTAGAAAGTCTCCAAATGGAGCCGTGGCGCTTCGGGTTCCTGTCGCTGTTGCGGCGTATCGGCGCGAACCCCGCGGTCGACCCGATCGGCACCGCCCGCCGACCGCAGGCGGAGCCGTTCCGGCTCGGACAACAACCAAGTCTCGCTTTCGCGCCGCGCGAAATCGCCAGCGTCCAGGAAGCGGCAGGACGACTCAAGGTGCGGCTCTTCGGTCTCGGCATGCTCGGGCCGAATGGGCCACTGCCGATCCATGTGACCGAATGGGCACGCGAACGTGAGGAGGGCCGCCGCGACTCGACGACGGTCGACTTCTTCGACATTTTCCATCACCGGTTCCTGACGCTGTTCTATCGCGCGTGGGCATCGGCACAGTCGACAGCCGGCCTCGACCGGAAAAACGACGAGCGGTTTTCGTTCTACATCGCCAACCTCACGGGCCACGACACCGCCGAAATCGGGCGGCGCCCGTTGCCCTCGCACGCGCGACTGGCGGCGTCCGCGCATCTCGTCCGCGAGTCGCGCAACGCGGACGGACTGCGCGCCACACTCGAACACTACTTCGGCGTGCCGGTCGCGATCGAGGAGAATGTATTCCACTGGATCGCAATCGACCCAGCCGATCAGGGACGCATGGGCCGGCCAGGCCGCGCCGCGACGATGGGACAAGCCGCGATGCTCGGCCGCGTGGCGCCGGACCGCCAGCACCGGTTCCGCATCGTAATCGGCCCCATCGATCTCGACGCGTATTTGCGTTTCACGCCGCAGGGCGAGGATCTGCCGCGTCTCGTCGAATGGGTGCGTGCGTTTGTCGGCTACGAACTGGAATGGGAGCTCGAACTGCGCATCAAACCCGAAAGCGCGCCGTCGGCCGTGATGGGCGGCCGGCAACGCATGGGATGGTCCGGATGGCTGGGGCGCCCGAGACCCGACCGGCCAATTACCGGCATGCGGTTCGAGCCCGAGCGTTACGTGCGACATTTCGAACAGCACACGACTGAATCCGACAATCGACCATGAGCAAAAAGCAGTCACCCCGACAGCCCATATCCGGTAAAGGTACCGCGAAGGACACACCGCATCACGACTGGCTCGCACCCGTCAGCGATTCCATGGCCTGCGGCCCGGACCTCGAATACGACCACGATTTCGTCGTGCTGTTCGCGGGTGCCGCACCCAGACAGGACGTGCAGTACGGCGCGTTCGTCGGTGCACCCGATCCCGTCAACTGGAGCGAGATCGAACGCGACTGCCAGCGGCTCATGCTGCGCACGAAGGATATTCGAGTCGCTGTGTTGTACACGCGAAGCCGCACGCGGCTCGCCGGTGCCGCAGGTCTTGCAGATGGCACAGGATTGCTGGCCGCCTGGCTCGATGCGTTTCCCGACCAGGTGCATCCACAGCCCGATGTCGACGGTGGGCGCGACGCGGCACGTGAAATGCGGATGAATGCGATACAGGCGCTCGCCGATCCGGACGGACTGCTTGCCGACGTGCGCGAGATCGTGCTTTCGAAGTCGACGCTCGCGCGACTGCAGGTGCGCGATGTCGAGCGTGCGTTTGCACATCCCCGCCCCGCCGATGCTCTCGCGCCCGAGTCCGTTACGCAGCAGTTGCACGATGTGCGCGCGCAACAGCCCGAAGTGATGGCAGGTTTCGACGATGCGATGACGCACCTCGCTGCAATCGATGCATGGTGCGCCGTGCATCTCGACGGGCAACTGCCGGAGCTGTCGTCGCTCACGCGGCTCCTCGGCAGGTTGAATGCGCCCGCGTCGGCGAACGCGGTCGAGCAGTTGGAAGAATCCGATGATCCCTCATCGGCCTCCAGCGAATCATCAGGAAGTGATGCGTCAGCGCCGCTCGAACCGCCGAATGACGGACCGGTTAGCGCCACCGCGTGCATAACGGCCCAACCGAGATCCGCACCGGCGGACCGTCAGGCCGCGCTCGCTCTGATTCGCACGGCGCGAACGTGGTTCGAGACACACGAACCCAGCAGCCCGATTCCTGTGTTGCTCAAACGTGCGGAGCGGTTCGTCGGCAAGCCTTACGCCGAGGTCGTCACGGCAATTCCAGCCGAGCTTCTGGCGCAGTGGGAAGAAACCGAGAGTGGTGGATAGCAACGGACATCTTGCTACCTGGCACGCGTGGATACACAGGTGCAGACATGCTGGACAGCGAGGGAAGGCCCGATATTCAGCGCCCAGTTGGAAAAATGAGATGACGAAGACAGTAGCAGAACTGCAGAGCGAACTCGATCGCCTCGACGCGGAAATTCGGCTCACTCGCGAACAGGAATTGGGTGGTCCGCTCAATCAGATCACTGAGCTCATGGCGCAGTGGTCAATCAGCCTGGATCAGGTGGCCCGGCATTTTCGGCACCGCTTCGGAACGGAAGCGACTGATGCGTCGCTTCGCGGCACGAACGATCCCGAGTTGACAGCGTTTCTCACGCGCGCCATTAGGCAGATCCTGTCCGATGATCCCGCCCCGCCATCTTGTCCGAGGTGCGCTAGCGACAACACGTGGCTCGTTTATCGCAGCAGCAGCAGCCACCCCATTCCCACATTTTGCTGTGACGCTTGCAACCGGCCCTTCACGCGTCTTCACGGCACGTCAATTCAAAATCTGAAAAACAAGGAGAAGTTGTTTGAATTCCTACCTTATCTAGCGCATCGACAGCCGCTCGACTCGGTCGCCGCCGAAATGCACGTCACGCGAGCGACGGTGTTGTCGTGGCTACGACGCCTTCGCGCCTTGCTGTGGACGCTCGATCCATCGGGACACTACGTGGCCCGCGTGCGCCTCGGTCGAAAGCCCGCGCCGCGTGAACGCTAGTTCCCGTACTGCAAGGCACAAACACTGGCGTACCGGCCCGACCACCCGTCAGGTGCTGTCCGAGCTAATACATTTGATCTCCGGCTCGTCAGATACTGCACACGGCATGCGTTCCCACACACCTTGACGACGCCACCACAAGAAGCGCAAGTACACCATTTGCCATCGGCCGACGTCCTTCGGAAAATCGTGTCACAGGCAGCCCGTTCGATCGATCCAGGAAACGGCTTCGACAAACCAACGACTGTTCGCCGCCGTTCGCCCCCGACTGCCTTCCTTGCCCGGTAATACGAACTCGATTCGTGCCTATGCCTCGTCGCCCAACAACGTCCGACTCATCTTGGCCGGCACGCGCGAAAGACTCGATGTAAATACAATTCATCGAATGTACACCGGCCCTGACGATTCTCTCGATACAACCCCATAGGACAGGATGCTCCCGTCGCCGCGCTCTCCGACCCACCGTCAGCCCGCGAGCTTCTTCAGCGCATCCAGCACCGCATCGCCCTTGAACGGCTTCACGATCCAGCCCTTCACGCCGGCCGCCTTGCCGCGCTCCTTCATCGCCGGGCTGCTTTCGGTCGTCAGCATCACGATGTTGACCGAAGCGTTCGCCAGTTCGCCGCGGATCTTCTCGACCATCGTCAGGCCGTCCATGTTCGGCATGTTCACGTCGCTGATCACGAGGCGCACGCCGGGCGTCGCCTTGAGCTTCGCGAGCCCGTCCTTGCCGTCCACCGCCGTCGCGACGTCGAGCCCGTGATTGCGCAGGAAGCCCGCGACTTCATCGCGCACCGTGCCCGAATCGTCGACCACCAGAATCTTTGCCATGCCGTGTTCCTCTTTCGTTGTGACTGACTTCAACATTCAAAACAGTTCGAGTTCGCCCGATTCGACCATCGGCCCCACGTCCTGCACCGATTCGCGGAAATCCTCCGGCGACCAGCTCAGGCTGAACACGAAACGCTGATCGAGCTGCACCGACCGCCCCGATACGGGGTCAGCCATCCGGTACTTGAAACAGAGCTGCGGACAGTCGCCGCCGAACGAAATGAACTTCTGCTTGTGATTGACGACGAGCGGCACCTGCACCGGATGGCGCGCGAGCGCCTCCGCGTCGCCGAGATAGCGGTTCTTGAACGCGCCCCACACGAGGTTGGTCAGCTCGCCGAGCAGGCTGTTCACGTCGCGGAAATCGGGCGCGCGGCCGTCGTCGCGCGTGCCGCCGATCATGTCGAGCAGCGGCTGCTCGCTCGTCTGCAGCAGCATGTAGCCGCGGCACCACGCGCTTTCGAGCGCGATCAGGCTGAACACTTCGCCGAAGATGATCTGGTCGCGCACGATGCACGGCGTGTCGCGCTCGATCGTCATGCCCGGGAACAGACTGTCGAGCCGCGCCTCGGTGATCTCCGAGATGCCGCGCACGAGCGCGTTCGGATAGTCGCGGCCAAACAGGTATTCACCGATCGCGCGCTCGAGCGGCGTCATGTCGTCCGCGACGTAGGCCGCGCACGCGACGCGCGCGAGCGCTTCGGGCAGCCCGTCGCGCGACGCGTCCGACGCACGGCGCAGGATGATCGGCAGCTCGGGCCGCAACGCGTCGATCTGCGTCGCGACGATCGCGCTCTCGGCCGGCGAGCCGCCGTAGTCCTCGGCAAGCAGGATCGCGCCGAGATCGATGTTCGAGCGCAGCACCTTCAGCAGCCGGTTGCGCCGCACGGTCAGGCCGACCAGGTTGTGCTCGTCGCAGAAGCGCTTGATCGTCGCCGCATGCGCCGGGCTGTCGTCGAGCACGAGCACCTTGCTGACGGGTTGGTCTACGGTCATCTCGTGAAGTCCTCGGAATCGGTCAAAACAGTTCGAGCTCGCCGCCCGTGTCCACGCTCGCCCCTTCCGGCACGTGGAAATCGACCGGCGCGTTCGCGCACACGCACAGCGTCGCGCCGATCCGCACGTCGCCGTCGAGCGTCACGTCGTACGCGGCCACGTGATCGGGATTCAGCGCCGGCAGATAGTCGATGCTCGCGCCGCTCAGCAGGTAAGGCGTCGACATCCCGAGATCGGGGAACGGCGCGGTCAGCGCCTGGTTGATCGCGCCGCAACACAGGTTCGCGACTTCCATGAACGCCTCGGGTAACGGCCGCTGCGCGCTCGCGCCAGATGCGGCCGCGGCGAAATGACGGCGCGTCGGCGCATCGTCGCGAAAGCGCAGCGCGAGCAGCAGCCGGAAATGCAGGGCCGAGATCGTCAGCACTGCGACGTGCTCGGACACTGTCGGCGTCGTGCGCGACTTCATGCGCGACGGATCGTGCAACGCGCCGCTCGCATCGCCCGCTGCCGGCCGGATCTCGCAGGCGCCGCCGGACGTGAGCCGCGTGCGCGCCGCGTCGAAGAAGATCCGCTCGAAACCGGCCCGGGCCTGCGTGCTGATCACGCCGCCGCTCCTTCGAGCCGCGCATGCAGTTGCCCGGCGAGTGTTTCGAGCGTCGCCAGCGCGGCCGTGATCATCTTGCCGCCGGCCTGGATGTCCTGGAACGTCGCGGCCGTCACGAGATCGTTGCGGTTCAGGCTGTCGCGATAGCTGTTCGACAGTTGCTGCGAGCGCGCGGCGAGCCCGCGCACCTCGCTCGCGACGATCGAGAAGCCACGGCCGGCCGCGCCCGCGCGCGCAGCCTCGATCGACGCGTTCAGCGACACGATCGACACGTGCGCGACGATCGCCGACAACTCCTGGTTCTTCGCGCGCATGTCCTGGTTCTGCGTGGTCAGCGAGATCATCTGCTCGTGCCAGCGCTCGAACGTGCCGGCCAGCCCGCGCAGCCGCGCCGCTTCGTCGGCGAGCTTCGTCGCCTGCTGCGACAGTGCCGCGCGCTCGGCCGCGAGCGCCTGCAGCGCGTCGCGCTGCTCGCCGGCGCCGGCCGACTCGCGGGCGAGCGTTTCCTCGAGCTCCGTCTCGCGGCGCGCCCCTGCCTGCGCCGCGTCGGCCTGCGCGGCGGCGGCTTCGTCGGCACGCGCATCGGCCGCGCCGAGCGCGTCGCGCAACGCATCCGCTTCGCGCGTGAACGCGGCAACGAGCCGCGCTCGCATGACGCGACACACGATCGCGGCGATTGCCGCGACCACCAGGCCGCCCGCCAGCGCGGCGCCGATCGGAATCATCCACGCTTGCACGATCACTCCGTCACGTCGACGTTCGCGATGCCGGCGCGCGCGTGCGGCTCGGCGTGGTGCGCGGCGCCGTCCGCCGCGAAGCGCGCCGGCAGCGACACGATCGTCTCGAACGCGCGATACGGCGAGCCGACGCGATCGTCGGTGAAGCGCAACGCAATGTCGCCGCCGTCGCGCTTCAGGAAGTTGCGCACCGCGTCCATCCCGACGCCGCGCCCGGACACTTCGGTCACGGCACGCGCGGTCGAGAAGCCCGGACGGAAGATCAGTTCGGCCACCGCTTCGTCGGTCAGCGCGGCTTCGTTGCCGGCGTCGATCCACCCACGCTCGCGCGCGATCCCGCGAATCCGGTCGAGCGCGAGGCCGCGACCGTCTTCGCCAAGCACGAAACGCAGCGCGCCGTCGTCGACGTCGACCGCGATGTCGATCTTGCCGGCCGGCGGCTTGCCGGCCGCGCGACGCTCGTCGGACGTTTCGATCCCGTGGTCGATCGCGTTGCGCAGCAGGTGCATGAACACGTTCTTCAGCGTCGCGCCGATCTCGCTGCGCACGCGATGGCCGTTGCTGTCGATATGCACGACGGGCGCCGGCTTGCCGAGTTCGGCCGCGAGCGACGGCAGCGATTCGATCACGCCGCCCAGCGCGTCGCCGATGCCCTGGGTGCCGAACTGGCTCAGCAGGCGGCGCACCGAGTCGCGCGCCGCGAGCCAGTCGCCCGCGTTCGCCGGATCGGCGCCGTCGAGCATGCGCAGGCTCTCGCTGATATGCGCGCGCTCGACCATCAGGTAGTCGCCGCCGCCCGGCCCCGCCGGCTCGCCGTGGCGGCCGAGCGTGACCGCGTTGATCGTCGCGTAGTGATCGACCGCCTCGCGCACGCGGGCCAGGTCGTCCATCAGCGCATCGCGGTTCCACTCGGGGCCGCTGTCCGCGCGGCGCAGCGATTCGTACGCCTGCTCCGCTTCATGCACGATGTTGGTCAGGTGCTGAAGGCTGTAGGTGCGCGCATTGCCCTTGATCGTGTGCATGTTGCGGAACAGCGCCGCGACGATCGAGTGATCCGCGCGTTCGTGCTGGCGGATCATCCGCTCGTTCTCGCTGAGGAAGCCCTTCGCGCTGTGCACGAAGTCATGGAACTTGTCCTGGCTGATCGACAAAATCTCGCCGATCATCTCGAGGCGGCGCTGCTGCTCGCCGGCCTGCGCGGTCAGCTCGCGGATCTCGGTCACGTCGCGCACGCACAGCATCAGCCGCACGACCGTGTCGGTCTCGTCGGTGATCGCCGACCAGCTCAGGTCGAGCCACTTCTCGCGGCCGTCCGGCATCCGCTTCGCGACTTCGTTGACGAGCAGGTGCTCGTTGAACGCGAAGTTCATGCTGTCCTCGCCGAGGCACGCATGCACGGCCGCCTCGACCTGAGAGCGCGCGTCGGCGCCGATGCTCGAAGCGTCGAACACGAGCGCCATCAGGTCGCGTCCGGCGATGTCGCTCGTCTCGAAGATGGTCTCGAGGTAAGCCGAATACTCCGCATGCACGACGCCGCCTTCGACGACGGTCAGGATCCCTTGCTGCATGTTCTGCAGCATCGCCTGGATGTCGGCCGTCTTCTGCTTCAGTTGCGCGGCGTTCTCCTGGATCTTCTCGATCATCCCGTTGAACGCGACGATCGAATGACCGATCTCGTCCATCCGACCCACCGGCACGCGGCGCGTGAAGTCCTGGCTCGTCGCGATCTCGCTCATCGCCGTCTGCATCCCGATCAGCGGGCGCGCGATCTGGCGGTACAGCACGAAGCCGAGCGCGGTCAGCAGCACGACCACCGTGCCCGCGACAGCCGCGATCGCGGTCGCCGTGGTCGACAGCATGCCGTTCAGCGCGCGGATCGCGTCGTCCTTCTGGCGGTTCTTCTCGACGCGCAGCGTGTCGACGATGCTTTCGAGTTCGTCGCGATACTGCGCGACGTTCGCGAACAGGTACGCCTGCGCCATCTCCGGCTTGCCGTCGGCCTTCATCTTCACGGTGTCGTCGATCGCCGCGAAGTAGTTCGCGGCGCTGTCTTTCGCCTGCGCGACGAGGCCTTGCTGCGCCTGCCCGACCGCCGACTTCGCCTGCGCGTCGAGCGCCGCGCGCAGTGCGGCCTGTTTCGCCTTCAGCTCGTCGCGCGCCTGCGCGGCGGTGTTCGCGTCGGGTGCGTACACCAGCGTCATCGTCGCGATCTGGATGTTCTTCACGTCGGCGACGAGATCCGCCGACGCGAGCGCGCTCGGCACGATTCCCTGGGTAACCTGACGCACCTCGGATGCGCTCTTGCGCGTCTGGTACACGGCGTACACGCCGATCGCGGACAGCGCGAAAAACGTCAGGACGACTAGCAGCGTAATGCGATGACGGATGGTCATGAGTACAGCTCCCCGGCGGCGATCCGGCTTCGATCGCCCTTTGGTCTATTGAAAGAATGTGAGCGGCGAATTATCGGGGATGGTGTATGACTGTCCGATGACTGAAAATCAATCGGTCATTGAGGAAATCGCAATGGTCAATTGCGGGGAGAAAATCCTAAAGTTTTTCCTGGATCGGCCGTTAATCTCCAGCCTGTATGGCCCGCCTGGGCTGCCCGGCAGCGTACAACAAACGAATCCGGATATTTATTCTTCTATTCACGATCCGGTAATTCAATCCGGTCGAATACCGGTAAAACGTTTGCGCATTATCTTGCGAAGCGGAGCGGTCATGCAGCCCCTCATGCAACCTTTTACGCACGATAGCGAATTCAATGACGCGCGGCGTCTCACCGGCCCGGTCGTCGCCGCTCACGGATCGAGCGCGATACCGCCCCTGCGAGCCCGGCCGCTCGCGATTGCCATCCGCGCCGATTGCCACACGACTTGCACTGCGGTCAGTTTTCGCACGCCGCCGCGAGCCAATCCTCGACCTGTAGCTCCGGGACCCGCTCAAACTCACGCGTGTTGTGCGTGACAAGCACCAGGCGTCGCGCTCGCGCCTGTCCTGCGATCAATGCATCGTATGGCCCGATCGGTGTTCCTACCGCGGCCAGTTGCGCACGGATTTCGCCGGCATGCTGCGCATCTTCCGCATCGAACGACACGACCTCGAACTGAAGCCCCTCGACGCGTGCCAGATTCGCTGCCGCTCTCTGACTCTTGTACGCCCCGTAATAGAGTTCATGCGCGACGATCGCGGGAATTCCGAAATCCGCAGGTTGATGGCTACGCAGTCGGGCCAGCATGGCCTGTTCGCCTTTCAGAATCGCGATTACCGCGTTGGTATCCAGCAGAAACTTCATTCAAACACGTCCAGCCCTGGACGCTCTTGAGCGGCAGGCTCGGTTGCCGCGGCGGCCTCGAAATCGGCGTCAACCGGGCCGATCAACGGTGTCAACCATGCCCAGTCTTGCGGCACCGGTTCGAGAATGACCGACGCGCCGTGCCGACGAATCCGGACCTCCGTTGTATCGAATCGGAAATCCTTCGGCAAGCGGACGGCCTGCGATCCACCATGCTTGAAAATCTTGGCAGTCTCCATCTCCCAACCCCATGTATCTACAAAACGTATCTATTTTATCAACTATGGGTTGCGATGACGAGTCACCCGGCCGGCATATTGACCATAACCCGTCGCCTACCGGCAAATTTCCTCGTACATGACACAAGTAACCGACCCCGATATCCCACACTGCGGGCGCGGCATTCATTCCATACAGGAAACAATCAATCGCCATCCGGCGATTCACCGCGCCGTCCGCGCGATCTAGACTGTCGGATCATTCCCCTACCGGACCCACGCAATGACCGACGTCCTGCCGCTGACCACCGACTCCGAATCCGGCCTCCAGTACCGGCTGCGCCCGGCCGCCGGCCGCCCCGCGGGCCGCCTGTTGCTGCTGCACGGCGTCGGCGGCAACGAAACCAATCTGCTGAACCTGGTCGACACGATCGATCCGCGCATCGAAATCGCCTTCGTGCGCGGCCCGCTGACGTTCGGCCCCAACCAGTACGCGTGGTTTCCGGTGCGTTTCGGCCCGAACGGCCCGGAAATCGACGCGGCCCGCGCGGAGGCGAGCCGCGTGCAACTGATCGCGCTGCTGCGTGCGTTGCGTGCGCCGGACGCCGACGCCGGCGCGCCCGGCTTGCCCGCCGTGATCGCCGGTTTCAGCCAGGGCGGCATCATGAGCGCGAGCGTCGCGCTCACGTCGCCGGCCGACGTCGCCGCATTCGCGGTGCTGTGCGGGCGCATCCTGCCCGAGATCGATCCGCTGATCGCGTCGCGCGACGCATTGAGCCGGCTGCACGCGCTGGTGATGCACGGCCGCTTCGACGACAAGCTGCCGCTCGCGTGGGCCAATACGGCCGACGCGAAGCTGACGGCGCTCGGCGTCGCGCACGACACGCGGCTCTACGACGCCGGCCACGAACTCACGGCGCCGATGGCCGGCGACTTCGGCCGCTGGGTCGGCGCGCGCGTCGGATTGAACTGAGCGCGGCGGGCGGTCGACCCGCCCGTGCGCATCGTCGGACATCGTCAGACGTTGCTCGCCGGATCGGCGATGGCCGGTGCGGCGCTTGCCCGCTCTCGCGCGGCGCCGCGCTTCGCCAGCTTCCAGCCGATCACCAGCGCGAGCACGACCAGCGGAATCATCCCGACGGTCCACGTGCCGCCCGGGTAATCGAACGCCATCAGCACCAGCACGCTGACGAGAAACCCGAGCGTGAGCCACGACGTGAACGGCGCGCCGGGCATCCGGAACGACACCGGGCTCAGCTCGCCGCGATTGACCGCGCGGCGGAACAGGATCTGGCACATCACGATGAAGCCCCAGGTCGTGATGATCCCGAGCGACGCCATGTTCAGCACGATCTCGAACGCCTGCGCCGGCACGATGTAGTTCAGCGGCACGCCGATCGCGTTGACCGCGACCGTGACGAGGATCCCGCCGTACGGCACGCCGCGCGCGTTCATCCGCGACACGAAGCGCGGCGCCGAGCCGCCCATCGCGAGCGAACGCAGCACGCGCCCGGTCGAATAGAGGCCGGAGTTCAGGCTCGACAGCGCGGCGGTCAGCACCACGACGTTCATCACCGTGCCGACGTACGGCACGCCGAGCTTGCCGAAGAACGTCACGAACGGGCTTTCGTGCGCGCTGTACGCGGTCCACGGCAGCAGCATCGTCAGCAGCACGACCGAGCCCACGTAGAACAGCGCGATGCGCCACATCACGCTGTTGATCGCCTTCGGCAGCACCTTGCGCGCATCGGCGGTCTCGCCCGCCGCGACGCCGACGAGCTCGATGCTCGCATACGCGAACACGACGCCCTGCACGATCAGCACCGCGGGCAGGATGCCGTGCGGAAAGATCCCGCCGTGATCCGCGATCAGGTGCAGCCCCGGCATCTGGCCGGCGACCGGATGGCCGCTCGCGAGAAACACGGCGCCCACCCCGAGGAACAGCGCGAGCGTGCCGACCTTCACGATCGAGAACCAGAACTCCATCTCGCCGAACACCTTCACGCCGATCATGTTCATCACCGACACGATGCCGAGCGCGCCGAGCGCGAACACCCACTGCGGCACGTCCGAGAACGCGGCCCAGTACTTCATGTAGATCGCGACCGCGGTGATGTCGACGATGCCGGTGGTCGCCCAGTTCAGGTAGTACATCCAGCCCGCGACGAACGATGCGCGCTCGCCCATGAATTCCCGTGCGTACGACACGAACGCGCCGCTGGTCGGCCGGTGCATCACGAGCTCGCCGAGCGCGCGCATGATCAGGAATGCGAATACGCCGCACACGAGATACACGACCGCCAGCGCGGGCCCCGCGCTCTGCAGGCGGCCGCCCGCGCCGAGAAAGAGGCCGGTGCCGATCGCACCGCCCATCGCGATCATCTGCACGTGGCGCGGCTTCAACTGTTTCGCATAGCCGGCTTCGTGCGACGCGAACATCGCGTCGCGATCGGCATGACGGGGATCCGCGCCGCCGGCCGTGTCGGCCGGGCGCTCGCTGACGTGCTTCATGGTGTGTCTCCGTTTCTTGATGTATTGCGCCCGTCGACGGGGCGCTGCGGTAACGGGCGCGCGCGGGCCGCCGGCGGCATGCGCCGGCGCCGCGCGGCCGGAATCAGTACGCGCGCGGACGGATCAGCGCTTCGGGCTGCAGCGCTTCGTCCAGTTGCGCGGCGGTCATCAGCGCGCGATCGAGCACGACTTCGCGAATTGACTTGCCGCTCGCGTGCGCCTCGGCGGCCACGGCCGTCGCGCGCTTGTAGCCGATGTACGGGTTCAGCGCGGTCGCGAGCGCGACCGACCGCTCCATCGTGTCGCGCAGCCGCTCGGGGTTCGCGGTGATCCCGCTCACGCAGCGGGTCGCGAGCGTCGTGCAGGCGGCCGTCAGGTGGCTGAAGCTGCGGAACAGCGCGCTCGCGATCACCGGCTCGAACGCGTTGAGCTGAAGCTGTCCGGCCTCGGCGGCGAACGTCACCGTCAGGTCATTGCCGAACACTTCGAATGCGACCTGGTTCACGACCTCCGGAATCACCGGGTTCACCTTGCCCGGCATGATCGACGAGCCGGCCTGCACCGGCGGCAGGTTGATCTCGCCGAACCCGGCGCGCGGGCCGCTCGACAGCAACCGCAGGTCGTTGCAGATTTTCGACAGCTTGACCGCGATGCGCTTGAGCACGCCGGAAATCTGCACGAACGCGCCGCAGTCCTGCGTCGCTTCGATCAGGTTCGGCGCGGTGCTCAGGTCCAGGCCGGTGATGTGCCGCAGCGCGGCCAGCGCCTTCGCCGCGTATTGCGGATGCGCGGTGATGCCGGTGCCGATCGCGGTCGCGCCGAGATTGATCTCGCGCATCAGCCAGCCGGCTTCCTGCAGGCGCGCGATGTCTTCCGTCACCATCACCGCGTAGGTCGAGAATTCCTGGCCGAGCGTCATCGGCACGGCGTCCTGCAACTGCGTGCGGCCGAGCTTCAGCAGGTCCGAGAACGCGTCGGCCTTCTCGGCGAACGCATCGCGCAAGCGCGCCATCGCCTCGAGCAGATGCTCGACCGCGAAGCAGGTCGCGATCCGGATGGCGGTCGGATAGACGTCGTTGGTGCTCTGCGCGAGATTGACGTGTTCGTTCGGATGCAGGTATTCGTACTGGCCGCGGGCATGCCCCATGATTTCGAGCGCGCGATTGCAGATCACCTCGTTCGCGTTCATGTTGGTCGACGTGCCGGCCCCGCCCTGGATGATGTCGACCACGAACTGGTCGTGCAGCCGGCCTTCGCGGATCTCCACGCACGCCGCGGCGATCGCGTCGCGATACGCGGCCGGCAGGAGCCCGAGCTCGCAGTTCGCGTCGGCGGCGGCTTCCTTCACGGCCGCGAGCGCCATGACGAAGTACGGCAGCGACGCGATCGTGCGCCCCGAAATGTCGAAGTTCTCCTTGGCGCGCAGCGTGTGGACGCCGTAGTACACCTCATTCGGAATACTTCGTTTCCCTAAAAGATCCGCTTCGACGCGAAAGCCGTTTGCCGTCATGGTGTCCCCTCCAGAATTGTCCCGTGCCGCCATCGGAAACCGGCTGCGCTCGCCGCTTCCCGGGACGACGGGATCGCATTCTATGCCTTTGCATAAAGAAGCTCGCTTATGTATTATCGAAAGCGGTTTTGCGTGGGACGCAACAATGAGAGACGAATGAAAAGCATGGCGAGAGACACCGGCCTCGATCACCTGGGCGCGATGCGCGCGTTCGTGCGGGTAGTCGAAATGGGGAGCTTTTCCGCGGTCGCGAAGGAGATGCACGTGTCGACGTCCACCGTCGCGCGCAAGATCACGGCGATCGAAGAGGCGTTGGGCGTCGCGCTGCTGCATCGCTCGACGCATAGCGTGACACTGACGGAAGCTGGCCACATCTACCTGGAACGCGCGGCCACGCTGATCGCCGATCTCGACGACACGCTGCGCGTCGTCGCCGAGCTCAATGCGCAGCCGAGCGGCCCGCTGAAGCTCACCGCGCCGGTCGCGTTCGGCCGCCGCCACCTCGCGCCGCTGGTCGCGCCGTTTCTCGCGCGTTACCCGACGATCCAGCTCGACGTGCGGCTCACCGACAACCACAACGACCTCGTCGCCGGCGGTTACGATCTCGACATCCACGAAGGCGAGAACTATCTGGACAACCTGGTCGTCCACCGTCTGTCGCGCAACGACAGCATCCTGTGCGCGACGCCCGGCTATCTCGACCGCTGCGGGCGGCCCGCGACGCCGGACGACCTGCTGCATCACAACTGCCTGCGCTATGTGCATCCGGAAGGAGATCCGCGCTGGGAACTCGTGCGCGGCGACGCGCGGCACAGCGTGCTGCCGGCCGGCAACCTCGTCACCGATCATTCGGAGCTGCTGCTGGAGGCGACCTGCGCGGGGCTCGGCATCGCCGAGTTCGAGATCTGGCTGGTGCGCGATCTGCTCGCGAGCGGCCGGCTCGAAGCCGTGCTGCCGCGCTATCGGCTGCACAACAAGCTGACGGGCGAGCACATCTACATCGCGTATCTGGCGAACCGGCGCAGCTCGGCGAAGCTGCGCGTGCTGAAGGAGTTTCTCGCGGACCATCTCGCGCATATCGGCGAGCTGTCGGAGGTCGAACTGATGAAGATTCGCGACGCGGGCGCGTAGCGGCTGCGCGGGCAGCCGCGCGAGCGGCCGCGGTCGCGCCCGGTCAGTAGGCAGGCACCGAGGCCGCCGGCATCGTACGCAACGCCCGCATCCGGCATCGACGTGTCGATGCGTTGCCTGCCTTCACGCAGGCTGCAATTCGAACGGGAACGTCGCGTGCCCGATCTCGACGCCCTGCGTGTTCAGCATCCGCGGCCGGTGGAATGCGGCGAGCCGCGCGCGCTGCGCGTCCGTGCCGATCCGCAACCGTTCGAGCAGTTCGCTGACCATCATGTACAGCACGTCGATATTGCCGTCCGCGATCTTCACCGAGATGCCGAGCGCGCCGTTGGCGCCGAGTTCCCGCGTGCGCGCCGACGCGCGTACGCCGATCCCGTAGCACGCATCCGCGCCGAGCTTGCCGACGACCTGCCCTTCGAACGCATCCATCAGCACCGTGCAGTAGCGCCCTTCGCCGGCGACCAGCTCCGGATGGGCCGTCATCGCATGATGAATGCGCGCCAGCGCGCGCACGCGATCGGTGGTCGCCGCGCCGCGGGCGTCCAGCGTATCCGCGCCGTCGGCCAGGGACGCGTAAAGACGCGCGAGGCGGTCGAGCGGGAACGCCGGCGTCGGCAGGTTGCAGCCGTCGATCGCCCAGTCGACCTCGTCGTCGCGCAGGCCGCACGCTTCGGCGACTACCTGCTTCACGCGCACCTGCATCGGATGCTCCGGCAGATGGTAGTCGGCGATCGCGGCGCCGATCGCCCGCGCGCCGCCCAGCATCCCGACGTGCTTGCCCGAGCAGTTGCTGCAGACGCCGGTCGGCGTGTAGTCGCGCTTGATCCACGAACGGTACACCGCGTCCGACAGCGGCGCATGGCCGCCGCAGCGCAAATCCGACTCGTGCGCGTCGACCTTCGCCAGCATCGCCCGCGTGCGCGCGATGTGCCGCTCCTCGCTGCTGTGCGACGCGCACATCAACGCGATGTCCGCATCGTCGAAACCGAACCGCTCCGGCGCGCCCGTCTCGATCACGGCCAGCGCCTGGGCCGGCTTCGCCGCCGAGCGCGCGAGCGTCGGCCGGAACGGATCGCCGAGCCTGAACAGCAGCTTGCCGCCCGCATCCACCACCGCCACATCGGCGACGTGCGTGTTCTCGATCGCATTGCCGCGGTACGTGACGACCGCTGCGCGTTGGGTGTCCATCTTGTGCCGTCTCCTTCGTCGGGCCTGATTGCCGGGGCCCGTGCCACCGGTACGGCAGTGTATCGATTTGCCGCCGGGTCGCGCCGCCCGGCCGATGGAAAGTGGTGTTGCGCCGGATGCAAAGCCGTCGCGACGATTCCCGTCGAAGCGACTACGCGTCGAGCGCCAGCAGCGCGAACGTCGCGAGCCAGTGCTCGCCCATGTAGTCGCCGGCCACGTGCGCGAGCGCGCTCGCGAGATGCCGGTCGGCCGCGTCGAGCAGCTTCGCGCGCCGCGCATCCCCTTCCGGCAGCGCGCCGGCAAGCGAGCGCTGGCACCATGCACGACTCAGGTTCAACCCGTCCAGATGCGCGATCTTGCCGTCGCTGCGGTCGCTGACCGTTGCCGGCACGAACAGCGTCGCCGGCTCGCCGCGCGCGAGCTCGGGCAGGAAACGCGCGAACCAGCCGTCGAATTCGGCGGCCGGCAGCGTGCGCCGCATCAGTTCCGCCTCCATCAGCGCGGGCGACAGGAATTCGTCGCCCGACGGCTCCCACGCCTGGCACGCGACATCGTTGAGGTGCCAGCGTTTCGCCGTATCGACGATCAGCGCCGCGAGCCCGTCGCGCTGCGTCGCGCGCGCGAAGTCGAGCGTGAGCGCGAGCGCGAACGCGGTGTTGAAGTGCGTGCCGACGCGCAGCGGATAGGTCGCCTTCGGCAGGAAGGTTTCGAAGCGCGCGACGAACAGGTCCGTGAGCGGCGCCATCGTCTTCGCCCAGCGTGCAGCCTGCGGCACCACGCCCTTCAACGCGAGCCGCTCCAGTTGCGCGGCGAGCGCGAGCAGCCACGCCCATCCGTAAGGCCGCTCGAAGCCGCTGTTGTGCGGCAGCGCGAGGTAAGCGCGTTCGCCAGCGACGTTCGCGTCGGTGAAATGCGCGTCGACGACGGCGATGATCCGCTCGGCTTCCGGCAGCGCCGGATAGCGTTCGAGCACGCGCAGCACGAGCCAGTAGCCGTGCACGCACGAATGCCAGTCGTAGCTGCCGTAGAAGATCGGGTGCAGCGCGCGCGGCCCCTGCACGTCGTGCGGGCCTTCGAGCGAATGCGTGAGCTTGTTCGGATATTCGCGAGTCAGGTGCGCGAGCGCGAGCGACGCGAATTTCGATGCGAGTTCGGGAGTCAGTCGGTCGGTCATGGGCATCTCGTCAGAAGCGGAATACGAACGCGTACATCAGCAGCGTGTTCACGGCCAGCAGCAGCACGGCGGTCGGCCACTGCGCCTTGATCACGCCGTTCTTGTCCTTCAGTTCGAGCAGCGCCGCGGGCACGATGTTGAAGTTCGCGGCCATCGGCGTCATCAGCGTACCGCAGAAGCCGCTCAGCATCCCGATCGCGCCGAGGATCGCCGGGTTGCCGTGAAATTGATGGACGATCAGCGGCAGGCCGATGCCGGCCGTCATCACGGGGAACGCGGCGAACCCGTTGCCCATGATCATCGTGAACAGCGCCATGCCGACCGTGTAGGCGGCGACGACGGCGAACGGCGAGTCGATCGGCACCCAGTCCTTGACGAGCCCGGACACCACGCCGCCGACGCCCCCGACCGCGAACAGCGCGCCGAGCGCCGCGAGCATCTGCGGCAGAATCGCGGCCCAGCCGACCGCGTCCATCGTGTGGCGCGCCTCCTTCACCGCGTGCACCGGTGAATCGCGCAGCATCGCGAGCGCGACGGCGAACGTGACGAGCGTGCCGAGCACGAGCGAGATCAGCGTGACGCTCTTCGGATCGACGAACGGCACGCGCTTCAGCGCGAACGTGCCGATCAGCGTGACGACGGGAATCAGCAGCGCCGGCAGGAACAGCCTGTTGCCGAAGCGCAGCGCCTTCGCGTCGCGCCGCGCGGCCGCCGCGTCGCCGGCTTCGTCCGACTTGCCGCGTCCGAGCTTGCCCGAGCCCGCGATCAGCGCGAGCGCGATCGCGAGGCAGCCCATCACGAAGTGCGGCAGCAGCGCGCCGAACAGGAACGTGAGCGCGTAGATCGCCCAGAACGCGAAATTGACGACGCGACGCGGGTTCGTGCGATCCGTCAGGTTGAAGCACGCGAACGCCGCGAACATCAGCCCGGCGAGTGTATACAGCGGTTCGAGGCCGATCATCGCGCGCCCTCCCGCCCCAAGGCGCCGAAGCCGCGCGACAGCCGGCGGTCGAGCAGCGCGAGCCGCGTGCAGTGGATCAGCAGCGCGGCGATCGCGGTCGGGATCGCCCAGACCGACAGGTGCAGCGGCTCGATCGCGATCCCGTTCTGTTCGAGAAAGCCCTTGATCAGCAGGATCGACTGGATCGCGATAAAGATGTCCTCGCCGAAGAACACGGCGACGTTGTCGGCGGCCGATGCGTGCGCGCGGATCTGCTGGCGCACCGATTCCGGCAGCTCCCCGTGCTGGCTGACGGCGGCGGCCTCGGCCATCGGCGCGATCAGCGGCCGCACCATCTGCGCGTGCCCGCCGAGCGACGTGAGGCCGAGCGCGGCGGTCGCCTGGCGCAGCACGAAATACAGCATCAGCACGCGGCCGGTGGTGGCCGCCTGCACGCGCGAGATCATCCGCTTCGCCTGCTCCTTCAGGCCGTTGCGCTCGAGCAGCGCGATCACCGGCAGCGTCAGCCAGATCAGCCCCATGTAGCGGTTGTCGGTGAACGCCTTGCCGAATGCGCTGACGATGTCGACAAGATTCATCCCGCCCGCCAGCCCCGTCGCGAGGCCCGCGATCGTGACCACCAGCAGCGCGTTGAAGCGCAGCGCGAAACCGATCACGACGATCGGCACCCCAATCAGCACCAGCATTGCTCCTCCTTGTGATGGATGCGCGACGCCGTGCAGACGCGCCGCCCCGCCCGGTTTCGACCGGATTCAGGTCGCAAAATCTAGCACGAGACTTTATCGATAAAAAGTCGACAATTTGACGCTTCGGGTAAACGTTGAAACCGGTACGACGATGGGACGGCCGTGGGTCCGCGGTCTTGTGGCGGTGTTGCGGCGGTGTCGCGGCGGTGCCGACCCGGAACGGCCCGCGCCGCGCGCCCCGCTCCCGTCGCGCATGGCGGAGCGCCGGTACGCCGACTACACTGGAAGGCATCGGCAACGTTCAGGAGAGCCGCCATGATTGACGTATTCCAGACCATCGGCAGCCGCGCGTTCTCCGCTCATCTGGCGAAGGACGGGATGGTGACGCTGATGGAACAACGCCATGAAGTCGACCGCGTGACGCTCGCGACCGCGTACGCCGCGCTCGTCGAGGAATCCGAGCGGGAAGCCGACCTGCTCGACGCGACCGTCGAAGGGATGATGCGCGCGCTGATCGAGGGGTACGCGCGCACCCATTGACGACGAGGGCGCGTCTTCCGCGTGCTGCGGCGTCGCGCCGCCCGCGCTCCGCGTCGGCATCGGCCGCACACTTGCGGTAGAACAACGCGTGCCCGCTCCCGAGCTGTCGATTCGGTCTCCCCGGGCCCTCGCGCCCGTCGTCTTTCCGCCGCGCGGACGGCAAAAATTGCAGCCCCTCCCTAGAGGAAAGGGTCAGAACGACGCAATGCGCAATTTTTTCGATTGCCGCCGCTCGCGCCGCATGACAGCATGCGGGGCGTTGCCAATTGAAGAGCATTCCGTGCCGTCCGCCCGCCGATGCCGTTTGGCGGCGCCGACCCGGCACGGCCTTCCATGAACCCGGCCCACCTCCAACACTACGAACCGACCGGAGTATCCCGCTTGTGAACATCGGCATCGTCAACGACCTCCCGCTTGCCGTCGAGGCGATGCGCCGTGCGATCGCGCGCCGGCCCGAGCATCGGGTGCTGTGGGTTGCGACCGACGGCGCGCGGGCCGTCGAACTGTGCGCCGCGCAACCGCCCGACGTCGTGCTGATGGACCTGATCATGCCGAAGTGCGACGGGATCGAGGCGACGCGGCGGATCATGCGCTCCGGCCGCCCGTGCGCGATCCTGATCGTGACGGGCTGCATCGGTGCGAACGCATGGCGCGTGTTCGAAGCGATGGGCGCCGGCGCGCTCGACGCGGTCGACACGCCCCGCCTCGGCGAAGGCGCGGCCGGCGACACGGCCCGCCTCCTGCTCGCGAAAATCGACCAGATCGGCCGGCTGCTCGACGCGCCCGGCGGCGTCCGCACGGCCGGCACGACCACACGCGCGAGCGGCGGCCCGCTGATCGCGATCGGCGCGTCCGCCGGCGGCCCCGGCGCGCTCGCGTCGATCCTCGGCAGCCTGCCGGCCGACTTCGGCGCGCCGATCGTGATCGTTCAGCACGTCGATCGCGCGTTCGCCGAAGGGATGGCGCAATGGCTCGACGGCCAGACGCCGCTGACCGTGCGCGTCGCGCGCGAGGGCGACCGCCCGCAGCCGGGTGTCGCGCTGCTCGCGGCGACCGACGATCACCTGCGCATCACGCGCGCCGGCACGCTGGAGTACACGCGCGAACCGGCCGCCACGCCGTACCGGCCGTCGGTCGACGTGTTCTTCAACAGTCTGACCGAGCACTGGCCGGGCCGCGTGATCGGCGTGCTGCTGACCGGCATGGGACGCGACGGCGCGATCGGCCTGAAGGCACTGCGCATGAAGGGCTACCACACGATCGCGCAGGACGAGGCGACCAGCGCCGTCTACGGAATGCCGAAAGCGGCCGCGACGCTCGGCGCGGCACGCGCGATCCTGCCGCTCGAGCGCATCGCCGGCGAACTGGCGGCACTCGCGCGGATCTGAGCCCGATGAAATCCCGTCACACCCGTCGCGGCCATGGCGCAACCCGGCATCCATCATGACTAGCGACCTCTCCCGCCCGCCCGGCGGCCTGCATGCGGCGTTCGACGCCGGACCCGCGCCGCACGCCGACGCGCCCGCGATGGTCCTGCTGGTGGACGATCAAACGATCGTCGCGGAAGCCGTGAGGCGCGCGCTCGTCGACGAGGACGGCATCGACTTCCACTACTGCCCGCGCTCGGACGACGCGCTGGCGACCGCGATCGAGACGCGGCCGACGGTGATCCTGCAGGATCTCGTGATGCCCGGCACCGACGGGCTGAGCCTCGTGAAGGCATACCGCGCGAATCCGGCGATGCGCGACGTGCCGATCATCGTGCTGTCGACGCAGGAAGAGCCGGTGGTCAAGAGCGCCGCGTTCGCGGCCGGCGCGAACGACTACCTCGTGAAACTGCCCGACCGCATCGAGCTGGTCGCGCGGATCCGCTATCACTCGCGCTCATACATGAGCCTGCTGCAGCGCGACGAGGCCTATCGCGCGCTGCGGCAATCGCAGCAGCAACTGCTGGAGGCCAATCTCGAACTGCGGCGCCTCACGCATTCGGACGGCCTGACCGGGCTGTCGAACCGGCGCTATCTCGACGAATACCTGGCCGCCGAATGGCGGCGCGGCACGCGCGAGCGCAGCGAGCTGTCGCTGCTGATGATCGACGTCGACAACTTCAAGCTGTACAACGACACGTACGGCCACGTATCGGGCGACAGCGTGCTCAAGCAGGTCGCGTCGACCATCGAGCGCTGTCTCGGGCAGTCCGGCGATCTCGCCGCGCGTTTCGGCGGCGAGGAGTTCGCGGTCGTGATGCCGGCGACGTCGCCGGGCGCCGCGCGGCTGCTCGGCGAGAAGATCCGCCTCGCGATCGAGGCGCTGCGGCTCGAACACGCGCACTCGTCGACGGGCCGCTACGTGACGATCAGCATCGGCGGCGCGAGCATCGTGCCGGCTCCCGGCGTGCCGACGACGTCGTTGATCGAGGCGGCCGATCGCGCGCTGTATCGCGCGAAGCACGACGGCAAGAATCGCGTCGAGATCGATGCGCCGCCTGCGCGTCCGCCCGGCGGCGGTTTCGCTTGAACGCCTACACGGTGACGAGCCGGCGCGCGTAGTCGGTCGGATCGAGCGGCCGGCCGAACAGGTAGCCCTGCTGCATGTCGCAGCCGATCTGCTGCAGGAACCGCGACTGCGCCTGGGTTTCGACGCCTTCCGCGGTGACCTTCATCCCGAGCGAATGCGCCATCGCGACGACGGCCTGCGTGATCGCGACCGAGTCGCGATGATCGGGCACGCCCGACACGAACGAACGGTCGACCTTCAGGTTATGCAGCGGAAACCGCTTCAGGTACGCAAGCGACGAATAGCCGGTGCCGAAATCGTCGACCGAGATCCGCACGTTCATGTCCGTGAGCGCCTCGAGCATCGGCAGCACGGTGTCCGTGTCGTTCATCAGCAATCCTTCGGTAATCTCCAGCTCCAGCGCGCCCGGGTCGAGCTGCGTCTGCGCGAGGCAGCGGCCGACCGACTCGACGAGGCCCTCGTGGAACTGCCGCGGCGACAGGTTGACCGCGAGCATCAGGTCGGGCGCGATCGTGCGCCGCCATTCGGCGGCCTGCCGGCAGGCCGTCTCCAGCACCCACTGGCCGATCGCCACGATCAGCCCCGTATCTTCCGCGACCGGGATGAATTCCGTCGGCGACATCGGCCCCAGCTCGGGGCTCGTCCAGCGCAGCAGCGCTTCGGCGCCGACGGTGCGGCCGCTGCGCGCGTCGACGACGGGCTGGTAGGCGAGCCGTAGCGCGCCCGACGCAATCGCGCGGCGCAGCGACTGCTCGATCGCGAAGCGGCGCTGCAGGCGCAGATTCAGTTGCGCGGTGAAGAACGTGAAGTGATTGCGGCCGCGCTGCTTCGCGTCGTACATCGCGGAGTCGGCGTTGCGCATCAGCGTGACCGCATCGTCGCCGTCGCGCGGCGCGACGCTGATCCCGATCGACACGCCGAGCCAGTACTCGTTGTTCGCGATCGCGAACGGCTTCGCGATCGTGTCGATCACCTCGCGCGCGAGCGCGGACAGTTCGTCGGGATCGTCGCATTGGTCGACGAGGATCACGAACTCGTCGCCGCCGACGCGCGTGAGCGCGTGGCGCCCGCCCGCGCAGGCCGCGAGGCGCGCCGCGACGCTGCGCAGCAGCGCGTCGCCGGCGTCGTGGCCGGCCGTGTCGTTGACCTTCTTGAACCCGACGAGATCGATGAACAGGATCGCGACGCGCGCGGGCCCGGCCGCCGCATCGCGCGCGCCGAACAGCTCGCGCATCCGCTCGGAAAGCCAGCGCCGGTTGTAGAGGCCCGTAAGCGCGTCGCGCGTCGCCAGGTAGCGCAATTGCTGCTGCGCTTCGCGCACGGGGCCGATGTCGTGAAACGACACGAGCACCGACTCGGGCCGCGTCTCGCCCGGCTTCACGATCGGCACCGCGTTGCCGCGCACCCAGATGATGTCGCCGTCCGCGAGCCCGAAGCCGACCGAGTAGTCGAGCAGCGGCGTGGCCGTGGTGAATGCGAGCCGGCTCGGCCATTCGTCGGGCGCGATCGGCGTGCCGTCCTCGCGCAGCTTGTACAGGATCACGCTCGACAGCCGGCGCCCGACGAGTTCGCCCTTCACGCGCATCATCCGGTTCGCGCTCGGATTGCTCGCGATCACCACGCCGTCGGGCGATATGACGAGAATCCCTTCGTTCAGGCTGTTGACGACCAGGCGGTGATGCTCCTCGCTGTGCACGAGTTGCCGCGCAATCGAATCCTGGTGCACCGCGAGGCCGACGCTGTTGCCGATATCGCGCAGCAGGTCGGTTTCCGCGTCGCTGGGCCGCCGCGGCGCGCGGTGATAGACGGCGAACGCGCCGAGCACGGCGCCCGTGTCGTCCAGGAACGGCACCGACCAGCACGCGCGCAGGCCGAGCGGCAGCGCGAACGCACGATAGTCGGCCCACAATGGATCGGTTTCGATGTCTTCGACGGCGATCATCCGGCGCTCGTACATCGCGGTGCCGCACGAGCCCGCGGCGGGGCCGATCGACGCGCCTTCGATCGCGGCGCTGTACTGCGCGGGCAGCGACGGCGCGGCGCCGACGTGCACATGCATGCCGTCCGCGTCGAGCAGCAGGATCGTGCACGACGCGCCTTCGCCGAGCAGCGCCTCGGCGCGCCGGCAAACCTCGACGAGCAGTTCCGGCAACGGTGTGTTGCGCGTGATCAGCCTCAGTACGCTTTGCTCGGACGCGAGGACTTCCGCTGCGAGGCCGAGACTGTATCGAGAACTTTGCGGTTCGGTATTCAAATTGAATCCTGCCGTCAGTTCGATCGGGTCTGATGCGCCCGATTCGTTAGCGGTCCTGCGTGCCGTTTATCGCTCCGGGTTTACGTGAACCCGAGGCGTCCCCATGGGCACGCGCCGGAACGCGCACCAAAATATATTTAACACCAATCCGTGACGATCGGCGCACCGCCTTTCATCAGGGGTTACGCTCGGTTGGCGATCGATTCGCCGAAACGTTGCTGCAATGCACGAAGGCCACGCGCGCTTGCTCCGGCAACGAACCGTCAGACTGCGTCCGCGCCCGGCTCCGTTCCGGGGAGGTCGTCCGCGCTGGGATGCGTGCGCGTCGCGGCCTTCAGCGCGTCGATCGCGGCGGCAACCGATACGCTCGCCGGCGCCGCATACAGCGCGCCGACCGTGTCGGGCATCGTCGACAGCTTCAGCGGCAGCCGGGCGACGCGCTCGCCGGCCCGCGCGGCCGAGTCGAACCCGCGGGCCGACTGTACGAACAGGCACGGCGACTGCCCGGCGACCGCGCGGTTGGTCTGCCACGACACCGACTCCATCAGCACCGACGGCGGCGCCAGGCCCGCCCTCGCGAACTCGGCGTCGAGCGCCGTGCGCGCGGGAGAACCGAACGGCGGCGCGATCCACGGAAACGCGGCCGCGTCGCGCCACCCGATCCGCGCGCGCCCGAGCAACGGATGGCGCGGCCCGCACACGACGATCATGTCGTCGCGGTACAGCGGCGCGACGGCGAGCCCCGCGCCGAGCGCCGACGCATCGAGCCGGCACACGAGCAGGTCGAGCTCGTGGCGCCGCGCCTGCGCGAGCATCCGGTCGAGCGTGTCCTCCCGCACGTTGAGCTGCACGGGGCGGCCGGCTTCCCTGAGCCACGCGAGCGCGCCCGGAATCAGTTGCGGCGCCATGTTCGGCAACAGGCCGATCGACACCGGGCGGCCGGCGCCGGTTCGCAACGCGTCGAACGCGGGCGCGACGCCGCGCACGTCGGTCAGCACGCGGCCGATGCATTCGAGCAGCGCATCGCCGTATGCCGTCGGCGCGACGCGCCGCGACGTGCGCTCGAACAACGGCAGGCCGAGCGACGCCTCGAGCTCGCGCAGCCATTTCGACAGCGCAGGCTGCGTGATCGACGCAGCCTCGGCCGTGCGCGCGAAGCTGCGCGTGCGGCCGAGCGTGTCGAGAGTTTCCATGTCGCGCACGCGCAGCCGGCGCAGCGCCTGTGCAATGCGCTGCTCGTGGGCCGGCGCACCGGGCGGTGCAAGCGGGTCCGGCCGCGCGCGGCCGGCCGGGCCGCGGGAATCGAGCGTCATCGGCGTCTCCGTCATTCATGTTCGGCAGGTTATTGATCGACCCCGATCTTTCATCGATCGATACGCGATCCTGCCGCATAGTCGTCTGCATGAAAACCCCCGGCACGAGCCGGCATGACCAGGAGACCGCCGACGTGAAAGACGATCAGCACACCCCCGCCACCGAACCCACCGCGCGACGCCGGTTCCTCAAGCTGGCCAGTGCGGCCGTCGCGTCGGCCGGCCTCGGCGCCGATGCGCGGGCCGGAGCCGCGAACCCGCCGCCCGCGCCGGCGGCCGGCCCGGCGAACGTGGCGGCCGTCGATCCGGCGCCGGCCTTCCACGGCGCCGCAACCGCACCCGCGACACCGCCCGCCGGCTACAACATCCTGTTCATCCTGACCGACCAGGAGCGCCACTTCGACCGCTGGCCGTTTCCGGTGCCCGGCCGCGAAGCGCTGCGCCGCGACGGCGTCACGTTCATGCACCACCAGATCGCCGCATGCGTGTGCTCGCCGTCGCGCTCGACGATCTATACGGGCCAGCACATCCAGCACACCGGCGTGCTCGACAACGCGGGCGTGCCCTGGCAAAAGGACATGTCGCCCGACATACGCACCGTCGGCCACATGCTGCGCGAGGCCGGCTACTACGCCGCGTATCTCGGCAAGTGGCACCTGAGCGCGTCGATGCACGAAACCGCAAGCCCGTACACGGCGCCCGTGGCCGACTACAACCGCACGATCCGCGCGTACGGCTTCGACGACTATTTCGGCGTGGGCGACCTGATCGGCATGGTGCGCGGCGGCTACCAGTACGACGGGATCACGGCCGAGGCCGCGGTGAGCTGGATGCGCAACCATGCGCCGCGCCTCGCGAAGGAAGGCAAGCCGTGGTTCCTCGCGGTGAATCTCGTGAACCCGCACGACGCGATGTTCGTGAACACCGATACGAACGGCTCGACCGTGCAGGATGCGAACCACCCGATGCTCGGCAACGCGCCGCCGCCGAACGACGCGCTGTACCGCACGTCATGGCGCGACGTGCCGCTCGCGGCGTCGCGGCGGCAGCCGTACGACGAGCCGGGGCGACCGCCCGCGCACGGGATGTTCAACGCCGCGCATGCGAACCTCGTCGGGCGCTACCCGTTCACCGACGAACGCGTACGCATCTATCAGGACAACTACTTCAACTGCATTCGCGATTGCGACACGCACGTCGTGCGCCTGCTGCAATCGCTGCAGGCGCTCGGCCTCGACCAACGCACGATCGTCGTGATGACGGCCGACCACGGCGACCACGTCGGCGCGCACCAGCTCGTCGGCAAGGGCGCGGCCGCGTACCAGCCGCAGAACCACGTGCCGCTCGTGATCCGCCATCCCGCGTATCCGGGCGGCATGCAGTGCGATGCGCTGTCCTCGCACATCGACATCGCGCCGACGCTGCTCGGGCTCACCGGCCTCGACGACGCGCGGCTCGCGGCGATTCGCGGCAGCGCGCTGAAGGGGCACGACCTCACGCGCTGGCTCGCGAAGCCGGCCGACGCGAAACGGCGCGGCGCGCGATGCGACGCGGCGCGCGACGCGACGCTGTTCAACTACGCGATGCTGCTGTACTACGACAGCGAATGGATGCTGAAGGAACTCGCCACGCTGCGGCAAAAAGGCGTGCCGGAGGATGAGCTGCTGCGCCGCGCGCTCGCGCAGCAGCCGGATTTCCGGTTGCGCGGCACGATCCGCAGCGTCTTCGACGGCCGCTACCGGTTCACGCGCTATTTCTCGCCGCTCGAATTCAACCGGCCGACCACGATGGAGGATCTGTTCGCGCGCAACGACGTCGAGCTGTTCGACATCGCGAGCGACCCGGGCGAGATGCGCAATCTCGCGATGGACAGGAAGCAGCACGGCGAGCTGCTGATCGCGATGAACGGCCGCCTGAACGACCTGATTGCAAGCGAAGTCGGCGACGACAGCCCGGACGTGATGCCGATTCGCGACGGGAAGGTGCAGGTGCGGATCAGGAAGCGGCATTGACGTCGGGAAGCAAGTCGCGCGCCACGCTGCCCGGTGGTTCCGCATGACGACCTGCCAAACCGCCTTTCCGTATCCGTGATTCAATGTCGATCGAACCGGCGCCGCGCACTCCGGCGGCACGGCGATGCGTACCCTCATCGATCGACCTTCACGGGATCACCATGACGAACCCTGCCGACATCAAGGCGCTCGTTTTCGACGTGTTCGGAACGATCGTCGACTGGAGAAACGGCGTCGCGCGCGAAGCCGCCGCGTTCCTGGCGCGCCATGCGCCGGATCTCGACCCGTTCGAATTCGCCGACGCGTGGCGCCGCGAATATTCGCCGTCGATGGAGGAAATCCGCAGCGGGCGCCGCCGCTACGTGCGGCTCGACGTGCTGCATCGCGAGAACCTCGTGCGCACCCTCGACCGCTACGGCATCGACGGCACATCCGATGACGAGATCGACGCGCTCAACCTCGCGTGGCACCGGCTCGATCCGTGGCCCGATTCGGTCGCGGGGCTGCAGCGGCTGAAGCAGCGCTACGTGATCGCGCCGCTGTCGAACGGCAACATCCGGCTGATGGTCGACGTCGCGAAGCACGGCGGCCTGCCGTGGGACGCGATTCTCGGCGCGGAAGTCGCGCACGCGTACAAGCCGTCGCCGAAGGTCTATACCGATGCGGTCGAGATTCTCGGCGTCGCGCCGGCCGAGCTGTGCCTGGTCGCCGCGCACAACGGCGACCTCGCCGCCGCGCGGCAACTCGGGCTGGCGACCGCGTTCGTGCTGCGGCCGACCGAACACGGGCCCGGCCAGACGACGGACCTGCAAGCGGATGACGCGTGGGACTTCGACGTCAGGGACCTGAACGAACTCGCGGACCGGCTGGGTTGTCCGGGTTGACGCCCACGCGCGCCCGGATGCCGGTCACGACGTGAACGTGCAGGTCGTCACTTCGGCCCGGTTGCGTTCGTTGTTGTAGCTGATCGTCGTGATCGGATTGGCGTCGTCGAACCATGTCGGCTCGCGTGTCGCGACTTCGAGCACGAACGGCTGGTCGGCAAAGGCGGTCTGTTGCCTGACGCTCGTGATCTTCATGCTGACGCGCCCCATGCTGCCGCTGCCGGTGATGATCTGCCCGACCGCGAGCCCCGTCGGATCGGCGTTCGCCGCGACGATCAGGATTGCTGTTTTCTTCTTCATTGCACACCTCCGGATGACAGGACATGCGGGACGCGGGGCGCCACGTGTGCGCCCGCCCCGCGAAGCCACTATGTCAAACCGGTGCGCGGCGCGAAATCCATCGATCGACACGGGACGGACCGCCCGTGCCGTGCCGCTTCGCTCACGGCGTGCCGTCCGCGCGTTCCCCGACAAAGCGCAACGCCCCCGACTCCCCCATCAGCAGCGCCCGGTTCGCGTCCGCCGCCGCGCGCAGGTAATCCCATAGCGCCGTCACCCGCCGCAGCTTGCGCAGATCCTCGCGACAGGTCAGCCAGAAGCACCGCGTGACCACCACGTCGTCCGGCAGCACCGGCACCAGCGCCGGCTGCGTGGCCGCCATGAAGCACGGCAGGATCGCGAGCGCGCCGCCCTGCAGCGCGGCGAACACCTGTGCAATCACGCTCGTCGTGCGCAACCCGGCCGTCGCGCCGGGCACCGCACGCTCCAGGTACAACAGCTCGCTGCTGAACGCGAGATCGTCGACGTAGCTGACGAACGCATGCCGTGCGAGATCGTCGGTGCAGGTGATCGGCGCATGGCTCGCCAGATAGTCGCGCGTCGCATAGAGCCGCAACTGGTAGTCGCACAGCTTCGTGACCACGTAAGGCCCGCGTTCGGGCCGCTCGAGCGTGATCGCCAGATCGGCTTCGCGCTTCGGCAGGTTGACGAAATGCGGGACCGGCAGCAGGTCGACCGTCACATGCGGATGCGCGACGCGAAACCGCGCGAGCTGCGGCGCAAGAAAGAAGCAGCCGAACCCTTCGGTCGAGCCGATCCGCACGTGGCCCGACAGCGCGCCGCCGGTGTTCGCGACCACATCGCACGCGGATTGCACGGTCGTCTCCATCGCGTCCGCATACGCGACGAGCCGCTGCCCCTCGGCCGTCAGCGTGAAGCCTCCGGAGCGCGACTTGTCGAACAGCAGCGTGCCCATCGCGGCCTCGAGCGCGCGAATGCGCCGCGCGACGGTCGTGTAGTCCACACCGAGCCGCTTCGCCGCGCCGCTCGCACGTTGCGTGCGCGCGACTTCGAGGAAGAAGCGCAGGTCGTCCCAGTTCAGGTTGCCGGAAACCGGCTCGGGGGTATGTCGCATCGGCGGGTGTCTCCAGGCCGGCCGTCGATATGCAGAAATGCACATCCAACCGGTTTTCTTGTCGGTACATCATGGATCAGCGCATAACTATACTCGACCGTGACCTGCGGACCATGAGCCGCGGGCATCCAATACGGAGACACCATGCAGACCCGATCCACCCTCGATGAGCATGCAACCGTCGCGACGCCGGCGCCCGAGCGCACCGCGCGGCACTACCTGCTGGCCGGCTGGGCCAGCATGGCCGGCACGACGATCGAGTGGTACGACTTCTTCCTCTACGGCACCGCCGCCGCGCTCGTATTCAACCGCATCTTCTTTCCGTCGCTGGACCCGGTCGTCGGCACGCTCGCCGCGTTCGGCACGTTCGCGGTCGGCTTCATCGGCCGGCCGATGGGCGGCATCGTGTTCGGCCACTTCGGCGACCGCATCGGGCGCAAGTCGATGCTGATGATCACGCTGCTGCTGATGGGCGTGCCGAGCATGATCATCGGGCTGATCCCGTCGTACGACAGCATCGGCTACTGGGCCGCCGCGCTGCTGATCGCGATGCGCTTCCTGCAGGGCATGGCCGTTGGCGGCGAATGGGGCGGCGCGGTGCTGATGGCCGTCGAGCATGCGCCGAAGGGCCGCAAGGGGCTGTTCGGCAGCCTGCCGCAGACGGGCGTCGGGCTCGGGCTGATCCTGTCGTCGGTCGCGATGGCCGCAGTGGCCGCGCTGCCGGACGCCGACATGCTGTCGTGGGGCTGGCGCGTGCCGTTCCTCGCGAGCATCGCGCTGGTCGGCCTCGGCTGGTTCATCCGCGCGAAGGTGCCGGAGTCGCCGGACTTCGAGAAGATCCAGCGCCAGGGCAAGGCCGAGAAGTCGCCGGTGACGGCCGCGCTGCGCCGCCATCCGCGCGAAGTGCTGACGATCGTCGGCGCGCGCGCCGCCGAGAACACCTGGTTCTACATGGTCGTCACGTTCGCCCTCGCGTATGCGACGCAGCAGCTGCATCTGCCGAAGGCCGAGATGCTGCACGCGATCACGGCCGGCGCGGCGCTGTCGCTCGTCACGATGCCGCTGTGCGGGCATCTGAGCGACCGCATCGGCCAGCGCCGGATGTTCGCGATCGGCCTCGTGCTGATGTGCGCGTTCGCCGCGCCGTTCTTCATGATGCTCGGCACGCAGCAGACGTCGACCGCATGGTGGGCGATCGTGCTCGGCCTCGGCGTCGTGTTCCCGATTCTTTATGCGCCGGAGGCGCTGCTGTTCGCGCAGCAGTTCCCGGCGGAACTCCGCTACAGCGGCATCTCGCTGTCGGTGCAGCTCGCCGGCGTGATCGGCGGCGGCTTCGCGCCGATGATCGCGACGTCGCTGCTCAAGGCCGGCGGCGGCCAGCCGCACTACGTGATCGCATACCTCGTCGGCTTCGGCGTGTTCGCCCTCGCGTGTACCGCGCTGATGCGTCCGGCGCGCGCGTGAGCGCACCGAAGCACCGCCCGCATCGACCCGATTCCTGTCTGACCTGTCGTCGGCCGCGGCTGCACGCGCGACGGACGCGGGCCACCGTTTTTCCTCGCATCATCGTTTCCCGGAGAATTCCATGAACGCCGCAGTTCCCCAGACCACCCTCGCCCTGCCCACCGCCAAGCTGCTGATCGACGGCGCGTTCGTCGATTCGCAAAGCGCCGAATGGGGCGACGTCGTCAACCCCGCGACGCAGGAAGTGATCGGCCGCGTGCCGTACGCGACGCTCGACGAGGTCGATGCCGCGATCGCGTCCGCGCAGCGCGCGTTCCAGACCTGGAAGACGACGCCGATCGGCGCGCGGCTGCGCATCATGCTGAAATTCCAGGACCTGGTGCGCCGCAATCTCGAACGGATCGCGCACACGCTGACGGCCGAGCAAGGCAAGACGCTGCCCGACGCGCAGGGCGACATCTTCCGCGGCCTCGAAGTGGTCGAGCACGCGTGCTCGATCGGCACGCTGCAGCAAGGCGAGTTCGCGGAGAACGTCGCGGGCGGCGTCGACACCTACACGCTGCGCCAGCCGATCGGCGTGTGCGCGGGCATCACGCCATTCAACTTCCCCGCGATGATCCCGCTGTGGATGTTCCCGATGGCGATCGTGTGCGGCAACACGTTCGTGCTGAAGCCGTCCGAACAGGACCCGCTGTCGACGATGCAGCTCGTCGAGCTCGCGATCGAGGCCGGCGTGCCGCAGGGCGTGCTGAACGTCGTGCACGGCGGCAAGACCGTGGTCGACCGTCTCTGCACGCATCCGGACATCAAGGCGATTTCGTTCGTCGGCTCGACGCGCGTCGGCACGCACGTGTACAACCTCGGCAGCCAGCACGGCAAGCGCGTGCAGTCGATGATGGGCGCGAAGAACCATGCAGTCGTGCTGCCCGATGCGCATCGCGAGCAGGCGATCAACGCACTGGTCGGCGCGGGGTTCGGCGCGGCGGGCCAGCGCTGCATGGCGACCTCGGTCGTCGTGCTGGTCGGCCGCGCGCGTGACTGGCTGCCCGCTCTGGTCGAAAAGGCGAAGGCGCTGAAGGTCAACGCGGGCGCCGAAGCCGGCACGGACGTCGGGCCGGTGGTGTCGAAGGCGGCGAAGGCGCGCATCCTGTCGCTGATCGACGCCGGCGTGAAGGAAGGCGCGACGCTGTTGCTCGACGGCCGCGACGTGAAGGTGCCGGGCTACGAGCAGGGCAACTTCGTCGGCCCGACGATCTTCGCGGGCGTGACGACCGACATGTCGATCTATCAGGAAGAAATCTTCGGGCCGGTGGTGGTCGTGCTGGAAGCCGACACGCTCGACGACGCGATCGCGCTCGTCAACGCGAACCCGATGGGCAATGGCGTCGGCCTGTTCACGCAGAGCGGCGCGGCCGCGCGCAAGTTCCAGAGCGAGATCGACGTCGGCCAGGTCGGCATCAACATTCCGATTCCGGTGCCGGTCCCGTACTTCAGCTTCACCGGCTCGCGCGGCTCGAAGCTCGGCGATCTCGGCCCGTACGGCAAGCAGGTCGTGCAGTTCTACACGCAGACGAAGACGGTCACCGCGCGCTGGTTCGACGACGACGCGACGGCCGGCGGCGTGAACACGACGATCGCACTGCGCTGAGCAGGAGTCCGCACATGGAAATCGCATTCATCGGACTCGGCAACATGGGCGGCCCGATGGCCGCCAACCTGCTCAAGGCCGGCCACGCGCTGACGGTGTTCGACCTCGACGCGCACGCGCTCGACGCCGCGGTGCGCGCGGGCGCGACGGCGGCCGCGTCGCCGCGTGACGCGGCCGCGCGCGCGTCGCTGGTCATCACGATGCTGCCGGCCGCGCAGCACGTGCGCGCGGTCTATCTCGGCGACGACGGCGTGCTGGCCGGCGCGCGCGCCGGCGCAACTTTTGTCGACTGCAGCACGATCGACCCGGACACCGTGCGCGCGATCGCCGATGCCGCCGCGCAGCGCGACTTTCCGCTCGCCGATGCACCGGTGTCGGGCGGCACCGGCGGCGCGCAGGCCGGCACGCTGACCTTCATGGTCGGCGCGCAAGCCGCGCTGTTCGAGCGCATCCGCCCGGTGCTGCTCGACATGGGGAAGAACGTCGTGCACTGCGGCGGCACGGGCACCGGGCAGATCGCGAAGATCTGCAACAACCTGCTGCTCGGGATCTCGATGATGGGCGTGTCCGAAGCGATGGCGCTCGGCGCCGCGCTCGGCATCGATCCGGCCGTGCTGGCCGGCATCATCAACACGTCGACCGGCCGCTGCTGGAGCTCGGATACGTACAACCCGTACCCGGGCGTAAACGACGCGGCGCCCGCCGCGCGCGGCTATGCCGGCGGGTTCGCCGCGAACCTGATGCTGAAGGATCTCGGGCTCGCGACCGAAGCCGCGCGCAGCGCACGGCAACCAGTGTGGATGGGCGCGCTCGCGCAGCAGCTCTACCAGTCGATGAGCCAGCAGGGGCTCGGCGCGCTCGACTTCTCCGCGTGCGTGAAGCTGTACGAGGCACAACCCGCGTAACGCGATCGACGGACGTGCGCCGGCCCGCGATGCCCGTCAACGGCATCGCGGGTCGTTTCACATCGGGAGCAGCATAGGCAGTGCGGCGCTTACCCGCGCGGGTTCGACGCGGTCTCGAAGGTCGGATGGCACTCGAACGCGAGTTCGGAGCGCGCGTCGACGCGGCGGCCGGCGCTCACCAACTCCTGCTTCGGGCTCGCGCGCATGCCGCGCTGCGTGCAGTAGCTGGCCGCTTCGCTGAGCGCTTTTTCATGGGCGTCGGCCCACGTCGTCGACACGCCGAGCGTGCGCGTCGTCACGGTGAAGACATTCGGGTTCGACGTCGCGGTCACGTCGGAAGCGGTCGAGCACGCGGCGAGCAAGCATACGGCAGCCGCGATGGTCAACCATCGCAAGGATCGAAAAGGTACGGAAATGGGCATGGGGGGCAGGCGCACGTCGATTCGACGGCATTGAGCAACATAGGCGACAGTATGCCTGCCCGATCGCCGGAGATCATGCCCTTTTGAGTGAACACATTGTTTCGAATGGTTAAACTATGCGCCGCTGCCGGCAAGATTTACGGCGGGCGGTGGGTGCGGCGGTGGCCGGTGGGTCGTTTTTCCCGGTTGCCGCGCGATTTGCGGCCAAACCGCTCGAACCGCGTTGCGGCAAACGCCGTGCGCCGGCGTCGGCACGTTGCGCCGCCGAGCTGCCGTTTTTTACAAGCACGGCGCCGCCCCGCTCGCGCAACCACTCCCGGCATGCAAGCGCATCAGCACGCCGCACAACCGCCGCACCGCCACCGCACCGACGCCAGCGCGTTCGGAGCCGTGCAGGCACATCCCTTGCGACATCAACGCGCCCGCCGCCCCGGCGGAAGGCGATCCTTCCTCAACCGGCGCTGCGCCCCGTACGGCTCGCTTCGTGCGGCGGCGCTGCATCGCAAGCAGATTCCCTGAACGAGAGGACGATAATGAAATCCATTCGAACGATAGTGGCCCTGTGCTCGGTCATTTCCGTACTCACGGCATGCGGCGGCGGCGACGACGTCGGCACCGAACTCGGCATCTCGAAACCGCAGGCGCGCTTCATCAACGCGGTGCCCGCCGGTCCGAATCTCGACTACTACCTGAATGCGAAGGTCGACGCATCGGGCATCGCATACAAGGGCGTGACCCGCTATCACGACATCGACTCCGGCACGCAGACCGCCAGCTACGACGTATCGGGAACGACCACGACCGTCGCGTCGCAGTCGTTCAGCGCGGCGAACGGTCATCACTACACGACCATTGCATTGCCGAGCACGTCGTCGGCAATCTCGGTGATCGACGATCCATTCGACAAGAAACTGCTGTCCGACAAGGCGCGCGTGCGTAGTTTCAATGCGTCGCCGAATGCCCAGAACGTCGACGTCTACGTGGTCCCTCCAGGCACCGACATCGCGGCGCAAAGCCCGACGCTGGCCGGTGCGGCCTACCAGAATGCGGTGCCGGGATCCGGACAGGATTCGGTCTATCTGAACGGCGGCACCTACCAGGTGATCGTCACGACGGCCGGCAGCAAGACGCCGATCCTCAAGACACCGCCAGTCGCCCTCAACAACAACGCCGACTGGCTGCTGTTGACGATTCCAGCCGGCGGCATCAGCGACGTGATACCGAACGACGTTCACGTGCTCGTCGCGCAAGGCAACAACGCGGACGCGGCCGCGCAGGAACTCGGCCCGCAGTAAGGGCTCGCGGCGGACCGCCGCCTGGCGGTCCGCCGGAGCGACAATCGCGACGTCAGCCGATCCGCTCGAAACGGATCACATGTTCGGCCCGCGCGCCGACGCCATGTTCGACGTCGACGTCGCCGACATACCGGACGCGCCAGCCCGGCCGCGTCCCGATCAGCGGCACATTGCCGCCCGGCCGGCTCTCGATGCCGCCCAGCCCTTCGTCGGGCGTCATGACAGCGTCGTCGAGCGACGCATTCGAGTAAATCACGTTGTCGTGCCACTCGGTCGCGCCGGCGGCCGCGTCCATGCCCTTGCCGTCCACGTCGACCGTGTTATCGGTCCTCGCCATGTTCGCGTTGTCGAGCGTGACGATCCGGCCGGCGGCGCGACGCACGGGGTCGCCGCTGTCGACCGCATGCGCGTCGACGTCGATCGGCGGCAGGCCGGTCGGCATTTTCGCCGCGACCGTCTCCGGCGTCAGCGGCCGCTTCGCGACCTCGGACGCCTGGGTCGCCGCATCGGGCATGTCGCCGGCCGCCGGCGTCTTCACCGGGCTCTTCTCGATCTGTTCGCGCTGCTGTTCGGGGGTTGAATTCGATTCCGCGTTCTGCATCGCACCTCCTGTTCCGGACGGCGTGCGCCAGCGTGATCCGGCGGGCGCCGGTCCGGGAATCACTACAACGGTCCTTGCAAATCTTTCACGCGCAGCGCGTCGCACGCGTGCGCCCTGCGACGCACGCGCCGTGTCGGCACGTCACCGCGGCTAGCGGGCGACGCTCGCTGCCGCGTGTCAGCCGCCGCTCGCGCCGGCCGGCGCGGATGCCGCGCCCGGCATGCTCGCCGCGCCGCCCTCGACGCCGCTGCCGGCCGTGCCGCTGCCAGGCATGCCCGACGGCGCGGTGGACGGCGCCGGCGCCATGCCGCTCGGGGCGCTCGAACTCGCACCGGTGCCGGTGTCGGTCTCGCTCTTCTTCTGACAGCCCGCACCCGCCGCCAAGCCGGCGATCAGGATGCCGGCGAAGACGGCCCGCGATACGTAACGAATGGAATATCGCTGCATGACACCTCCGCTGATGTCGATGTGAATGGAAGTCGGGGGCGCGCAATTCACGTGCCGCACGCCGGCGCCTCATTCATTTTCCAACTGACGCCCAGCCGAATATTTAATTTCCCATCGTCGCGGCGCCCACCCATACTCGCCAACAAATCCCGGACATAACGTCCACGGCGGCCGGGCCCGCGCTGCGTGCACACGCTGCCGCTTCGCGCCCCGTACATGGAAGGAGACAACGCGTGCAACTGGAAGCCATCCACCGGCCCGGCATCGTGCTCGGCGCGGACGACGCATTGCATCGAACCGATACGGCCGCGCGCGATTCCGCGTTCAGTCCGCGGCTGCACAATCCACTTCTGCGATTTCGCGCGCTCGTCGCCGAGCGCGAAGACGGTGCGGGCCGACAACTTCCGGGGACTGCCGGTGAGCTAAGGACGTCGAAGGTTCGCACCTATGCGCCGCCGCGTCCGAAGCGGATCGTCGGCTGGCCCGGCATTTTCGTCAAATGACGGGCCGCGGGCACGCGTAGCGACATGCGGGACGCACCGGAGCCGAACGGCCTGCCCCTCGACGCATCCGACGCCACGGGCGCGCTCGACGTACTGGACGCGCGGCTGATGCGCATCCTGCTCGTGCTGCTCACCGAGCGCACCGTGTCGCGCGCGGCCGTGCGGCTGAACATGTCGCAGCCGGCGACGAGCGCCGCGCTCAAGCGGCTGCGCACGCTGCTCGGCGATCCGCTGCTGGTGCGCAGCCGCTACGGCATGGTGCCGACCGAGTTCGGCGCGCGGCTGATCGAGCCGCTGCGCAATGCGCTGCGCGTGATCGACTTCATCCGCATCCAGCAGCCGACCTTCGACGCACGCACCTCCGTGCGCACCTACCGGATCGGCTGCCCCGATTACCTGAACGTGCTGTTCGTGCCGAAGCTCGTCGCGCTGTTCCGCGAACGCGCGCCGAACGCGCAGCTCGTGTTCCATCCGCTCGGCGACGGCTACGACGACGAACGTGCGCTCGCCGACGGCGAGCTCGACGTCGTGATCGACAATCGCCCTGCCCGTTCGTCGCGGTTCCGGCAGGACGACCTGTTCGACGATCGCGTCGTGTGCCTGATGCGCGCGACGCATCCGCTCGCGCGGCGCGGCGCGATGACGGCCGCCGAATTCGCGCAGGCGGCGCAGCTGTGCCCGACGCCGTCGTGGCTCGAAGCGTCCGGCGCGATCGACCTGCAACTCGAACGCGTCGGCCTGCAGCGGCGGATCGTCGTCACGCTCCCTCATTTCGAGCTCGCCGCGCATGCGCTCGTGCGCTCCGACCTGATCCTGACCACCACGTATCGGCTCGCGCGCCACTACGCGAAGCTGCTGCCGCTCGGCGCGGTCGCGCTGCCGGCCGAGCCGCCCGACATCGTGTACCGGATGACGTGGAACGATTCGGGGCCGTGCGTCGACGGCGTGCGCTGGCTGCGCACGCTGATCGCCGAAGCGACGCGCAACTGGCTCGATGCGGAGGCTGCGCTGCCGGACGTCACGGCGGTTGCCGCGAACGCGAACGCGCGAACGGCTGCGCCGGTGGCCGACGACCCGCCAGAGCCCGCGCGACGCACTCGCCACCGGCAGGCGACGCATTGCGGCACCTCGCAGCGGCCATGGCCTTCGCGCGCAGCGCGCGTCCATCGCATCGCGACGAAATCGCACTGAGTCCCGCTGAATCGCGCGCGCCGCGCCGGGCGCGGTGTCGCACTTGCGGTGCGATCGCGAGCCGCACCGACAGCGATGCGATCGCCCCGAACGTCGACAACAGGATCGTGCGCGACGTCACATTCGCTTCGCGTCCTTAGAACTCAGCCGGCATCGGTTGCGCAAGCAACTTGTATGCAACGATGGCAACGATGAGCGCGAGCACGCCGCTCACCGTCAGCGCGGCGGCGAAGCCGCTCGCGAACGCCGCGGGCGCCGCTTGCGCGAGCGTGCGCGCGGCCGACGGCGGCACGTGCGCGAGCGCCTGTGCGAGGTCACCGGCCAGCAGGCTCGACATGAACGGCGCATCGACGAATGCCCGCACGCCCGGTGCGGCGGACAGCAGCCGGTCGAGTTGCGCGTGCGTACTGGCGGCCAGCACCGCGCCGAGCACGCCGACGGCCGTCACGATCGCCGAGAAGCGGGTGGTCGTGCTGATGCCCGACGCCATCCCGGTGCGGTTCGGCGGCACGCACGCCATGATCGCCTTCTGCGTGTCGCCGTTCATGATGCCCGCGCCGCAGCCCGTCACGAACATGCCGAGCGCGACGAGCCGATAGTCGCCGCCGGCCGTCAGCGCGGTCGCGAGATTGCCCGCGCCGATCAGCGCGAGCCCGCCCGCCAGCACGCCGCCAGGCGACACGCGCGCGGCGAGCATGCCGCCGAGCGACGGCCCGCCGATCATCGCGACCGCGAACGGCAGCATCCCGAGCCCCGCGTCGATCGCCGACATCCCGAACGCGTTCTGCAGGTACAGCGGCAGAAACGTCATCATCACCTGCGCGCACGCCGCATAGCCGAACATCGCGAGCACGGCGCCGACGAAGCGCGGCTGGCGAAACAGTGCGAGATCGATCATCGGCCGCGCCTGCCAGCGCTCCGCGCCGATGAACGCGGCCAGCAGCGCGGCGGCGAGCGCGAACTGGCCGAGCGTCGCGCCCGACAGCAAGCCGTGCGACGGCGCGGCGATCAGCGCGGCGATCGCGCACGCGAGCGCCGCGCCGAACAGCACGCTGCCGGCGGCGTCCACCCGTTTCGCGTGCGGATCGCGCGACTCGTCGATCGCGACGCGCGCGCCGGCCGCGAGCAGCGCACACACCGGCAGGTTCAGCAGGAACACCCAGCGCCAGCCGATCCACTGCGTGATCGCGCCGCCGACGAGCGGCGCGACGGCGGTCGCGATCCCCATGCACATCCCCCAGGTCGCCCACGCGCGGGCCCGTTCGCGCCCGTCCGGAAAGCGGTTCGCGATCACCGCGAGCGCGGCCGTCAGCAGCAGCGCGGCCCCGCCGCCCTTCAGCGCGCGCGCGGCGATCAGCCAGCCGGCCGACGGCGCGAGTCCGCAACCGAGCGACGCGAGCGAAAAGAGCGCGAGCCCCGCGCCGAGCATGCGCTTGCGCCCGAAGCGGTCCGCGAGCCCGCCGGCCGGCAGCAGGCAGGCGGCGAACGCGGTCATGTAGGCGCTCACGACCCATTCGATGTCGGCGAAGCTCGCATGGAAGCCGCGCGCGATGCTCGGCAGCGACACGGCGACGACGTTCGTGTCGAGCACGATCAGCGAGCACGTCGCCGACGCGACCGCGAGCGTCGCGCCGGCCGGCAGACGGGCGTTCGCGGGCGCGGCGGCGCGCGAGGCGGGGGAAGGCTGGGACATCGACAGCTCCGGAGCAAGAGGAACGAGCCGTATGCTAGGCTGGGCTCGTATTGCCTGTCATTGATACGTCCGCGCAGTTTTATTGACGAAAATTGTAATCATGAATCCGCTCGAATTCCGTCATGTGCGCGCGTTCCTGAGCGTCGCGCAGCATCTGCATTTCGCCCGCGCGGCCGACGCGCTCGACATGGCGCCGCCCGCGCTCACGCGGCAGATCCAGGAGGCCGAGCGGCTGCTCGGCGTGCGGCTGTTCCAGCGCTCGCGCCGCGCGGTCACGCTGACGGCGGCAGGCGTCGCGTTTCTCGCCGAGGCGAGCGCCGCGTTCGAGCATCTGCAGCGCGGCCGCGAACTTGCGATGCTGGCCGAGCGCGGCGAACTCGGCCGTATCGAAATCGGCTACGTGTCGTCGGCCGTCTATTCGGGCGCGCTGCAGCGCACGGTCGGCGCGTTCCGCGCCGCGCATCCGCGCATCGAACTGAACCTGCGGGAAGTGCCGATGGACGATGTCGCGAAGCAGCTCGACATGGGCCGGCTCGATCTCGCGTACGTGCGCCCGCCGTTGCCGCTACCGGGCGCGCTGCGGATCGTCACGCTGCAGCGCGACGTGTTCGTCGCGGCCGTGCCGGCCGATTCGCGCTACGCGTCGATGCCCACCGTGCGCGCCGCCGATCTCGCCGACGCACGCTTCGCGGTGCCCGAGCAGGAGCGCGGCACGCTCGAAGTCGCGCGCCGCGGCCGCTTCGCGCCCGTGATCGCCGCGCGGCCGGGCGGCTTGCTCGCGGTGCTCGCGTGCGTGTCGGTCAACGGCTGGGTCGCCGTGATTCCGGACGCGCTCGCCGGCTGCGTGTCGTTGCCGGGCGTCGTGTACCGGCCGATCGCCGGCAAGCCGATCATGTCCGAACTCGCGCTCGCGCACCGGCGCTTCGAGAAGGCGCCAGCGGTGCGCGCGTTCCTGCGCACCGTCCTCGCGGCAGGCTAGCGCCTGATCTTCCGCCGCCGCCATTCCGTCCTCGCACGAATAAGCATTGCGCGATTCGATGTTTGCCGGCGCGAAACCGATTCCGTAATCTGCCCGGCAGCCGCGCGGCCCGCGCGCGGATCACCGAGGACCCGCCGCCGATGACTTCGCCCCCCGCCCCTGCCCGCCGCCGCGCGTTGCTGCGTGTGGCCGCCCTGGCCGCCGCACCGCTTGCGGGCGCCGCCTCACTGCCTGCCCGCGCGGCCGGCCCCGACCTGTCGAACGTCACGCTGGTGCTCGGCGACCAGGCCGGCGGCCTGCGTGCGCTGGCCGAGGCCGCGCGCGTGCTCGACGGCGTGCCGTACCGGTTTCGCTGGGCGAATTTCCAGGGCGCCGCGCCGCTGTTCGAAGCGCAGCGCGCGGGCGCGATCGATCTCGCGCCGGCCGGCGACCTGCCCGTGCTGACGGCCGCGCTCGGCGATCCGGCGCTGCGGATCGTCGCGACGCGCGTGGGCTCGCCCACGTCGCTCGGCATCGTCGTGCAGCCCGATTCGCCGGTGCGCACGGTCGCCGACCTGAAGGGGCGCACCGTCGTCGTGTCGTCGGCGCGCGGCAGCATCTCGCAATACCAGTTGTACGGCGCGCTGCGCGAACACGGCCTCGCACCGGGCGACGTCGACGTGCGCTTCGTGCTGCCGGTCGACGCATTCGCCGCGTTCGAGGCGAAGCAGATCGGCATCTGGGCGACCTTCGATCCTTACTACGGCAACGTGGTGCGGCGCGGCGCGCGCATCGTGCGCGACGGCAGCGGGATCAATTCGGGGCTTGCGTTCCTCACGTCGCCAGTCGACACGCTCGACGATCGATCGAAGCGCGCGGCGCTGTCGGACGTGCTCGGGCGGCTCACCCGTGCCGGCCAGTGGGCGCTCGCGCATCCGGCCGACTACGCGACCGTCTATGCGTCGCTCACGCGCCTGCCGCGCGATGCGGCCGCCGATATCGCCCGCCGGGCGGCGCTCGCACAGCGCGGCGTCACCGGCGCGGACATCGACGTGCTGCAACGCGTCGCCGACCGCGCGGCCGCGGACGCGATCCTGCCGAAGCGCGTCGACGTCGCCTCGATCGCGGTGCGCAACCTGTCGGCCACGTAACCGGTTGCGCGCACACTCAGCGCGGCTTCAACATGTCGAGATCGGGCACGTCGTCGCCGAACGTCGACGCGACCAGCGTGCGCATCGCGGCGACCAGCAGCGTCGACCCCGACTGGTTGAACGTGCAGCGCTCGCCCGCCGCCGGCACAGCCCGATGCAGCACCGCGCGCCACGCGCCGCGCCCGCCGTCGCGTTCGAACGCGCCGAACGGCAAACGCTCGATGAGCGGGCCGCCGTCCAACCATGAAGACGACGGCGCGTATCGCACCGGCGTGCCGCCCGGCTCGCGAATGACCGTGCAGCCGTCGGCGTCGACGCGCGGCGCGCCGAGGTCTTCCGCCATCGCCACCCAGAAATCGAGCGGCGCACCTGTCAGATCGTGAACTTGCACCGCGCGCTCCTTCGGCATTGAAAACGCCATCCTAGCGCCGTCGCGCACGGTCCGCCGCCAGCCGCCGACTGGTGTTTCCCCGGCAGGCCGTGCAAATCCGCCGATACGTGTTACGAATCGGCGATTCCCTGCATACAATGGACACAACACCTACGTCCGGTCCGCGGTGGACAAGCAGGCCGGAACCGACTTCGCGCCGAACCGGGCCACGCCCGTTCGGCAGACAACAACCGGAACCACACGGTGCAGCGCAGGCCGGATCGCTCGGGGGTCCACAGCATGTCCACGCAAGCCAGGAAGCCGCTGATCTCGCTCGTCGTGCCGTTTCATGACGAAGAGGAAACGATCGACGCGTTCTTTGCCGAAACGCTGCCCATTCTCGAGTCGGTCGCCGCGGTCCGCTTCGAGATCGTCTGCATCAACGACGGCAGCCGCGATCGCACGCTCGACCGGCTGCTCGCGATCGCCGCCGGCGACGCGCGCGTGCACGTCGTGGATCTCACGCGCCGCTTCGGCAAGGAAGCGGCGCTCACCGCGGGCCTCGACGAGGCGGCCGGCGCCGCGGTGATCCTGATCGACGCCGACCTGCAGGACCCTCCGGCGCTGATTCCCGCGATGATCGAACACTGGCGCGGCGGCGCCGAGGTCGTCGCCGCGAAACGCACCGACCGGATGTGCGATCCCTACCTGCAGCGCGCGGCGGCGGCGCTCTACTATCGCGTGCACAACGCGCTGTCCGAGGTGGAAATGCCGGAAAACGTCGGCGATTTCCGCCTGATGGATCGCGAGGTGGTCGACGCGCTGCGCGCGCTGCCGGAGCGGCGACGGTTCATGAAGGGGCTGTTCGCGTGGGTCGGCTTTCGCACCGCGATCGTCGAATACACGCGGGCGCCGCGCAGCGGCGGCCGCTCGAAGTTCTCCGGATGGCGGCGCTGGAATTTCGCGCTCGAGGGCATCACGAGCTTCAGCACGGTGCCGCTGCGCGTGTGGACCTACGTCGGCCTCACGTTCGCGATGCTGTCGCTCGTGTACGGCGCGTTCATCGTCGTACGAACGCTGTTGTTCGGCAATCCGGTGCACGGCTACCCGTCGCTGATTTCGGTCGTGCTGTTCGTCGGCGGCATCCAGCTGATCGGCATCGGCGTGATCGGCGAATACCTCGGCCGGATCTATCACGAGTCCAAGCAGCGTCCCGTCTATCTCGTCAGGCGGCGCTACCGGGCCGAGCGGGATGCCGCCGCGCAGCCCGCATCGAAGCTGCTGCAGTTCCCGCTCAAGCGCACGCACGCGGCCCGCCGCCGGACGACGAACCCGGCCGCCGCCGGCCTTGCCGCCCGCAAGGCGTCGTTCAAGTAAGCCGGGCCGCGGCAATTGGACATTTCCAGCCAATCGATGCGCTCGGCGCAGCGCCCGGTCGGCGAGTGGCTCACCCCGCGGCGCCTCGTCCTGTACAGCGCGCTGATGCTGGTGTTCTACGCGCTGTTCATCGCGATCTGGACGAGCGTCGTTCAGCACGCGCATGGCGACGCCGGGTCGCGCCCCGGCGCCGACTTCTCGGTGTTCTGGTCCGCCTCGTACGTGATGCTGCACGGTTCGCCGTCGCAGGCGTACGATTTCTCGTCGTTCTCGCGGCTGACGGCCGAGCTGTTCACCCACTTTCGTCGCGACAGCTTCGCGCCGTGGCTGTACCCGCCCACCTATCTGCTGCTCGTGACGCCGCTCGCGCTGCTGCCCTTTGCGCTCGGGTATCCGCTGTTCGTCGCGGTCGGCGTCGTCGTGCTCGGCCTCGCGGCGTCGCGCGTATCCGGCCTCCGAACGATGGCCGGCGCCGGGCGCGCCGCTACGCTCGCACTGGCCGCCGCACCGTGCGTGTTCGTCACCGCGACGCTCGGGCAGAACGCGTTCCTGACCGCATCCTGCGCGGCGCTGGCCGTCCATTGGGCCGCTCGGCGGCCGATGTGGGCCGGCCTCTGCATCGGCCTGCTGTCGGTCAAGCCGCAGATGGCGTTGCTGTTCCCGTTCGTGCTGGTCGCGGCGCGCGCGTGGCGCACGATCGCATGGGCCGCGCTCGCCACGGGAACGTTCGTCGCGCTGAGCGTCCTGGTCTGCGGGGTCGAGTCGCTGCGCCTGTTCGTCGCCAGCACCGGGCTCGCGCGCTCGATCGTCCTCGAACATGGGGTCGTGTTCTGGCTCGCGTCGCCGACGCCGTTCGCGGCGTTCCGCCTCGCGGGCGTGCCGCTCGGCGCCGCTTATGCCGCCCACGCGTGTATCGCCGCGATCGCGATCGCGGCCGCCTGCATCGCGTGGGCGCGGTCACACGATACCCGCGTGCGCGCGGCCGTGCTGACGGTCGCGACGCTCGCGGCCAACCCGTACGTGTGGCACTACGAACTCGCGTGGCTCGCCGTCGCGATCGCGTGCATGCTGGCGATCGGCTGGCGCGACGGCTGGATGCGTGGCGAGCAGACCGCGATCGCGCTGATGTGGGCGCTGCCGATCGTCGAATACCTGAACCCGTGGCTGCAGTGGCCGCAGATCGGCCCGGCCGTGACCCTCTTCGCGCTGCTCGTGCTGCTGCGGCGCGCGCGGCACGACGCTCACAACGCGAGCCGCGGCGGCACGTACACGCCGTAGTACGGCCCGACGCCCGTCGCGACACCCGTCATCTTCACGCCGGCAACGAAGTGCCCCTGGATGTACTTGTACGTGCCGCCGAGCGACACGTCGATGTGGAACGCGGCGAACGCGACGATCGGCACGGTGGTGCTGCTCGACGTCTGCGTGACGACCGGCAGCACGACCGTCGCACCGACCGGCACCGACGTGTAGAGCGTCGCCTTCACGCCGGTGGCGAGATTGATGGTGTCGCCGATATTGAGCGTCGTCGGGTTGCCGGTCACCATCAGCCCGCCCATCGTCGTCGTGTCGGTCGCGGTCGACTGGAACGACGTCCACTGACCGCCCATGCACAGCGCGCCATAGGTCTGGCCGTTGGTGATCGAGAACTCGTACGGCTGGCCCGTCAGCGGATTGATCAGCGGCTGGTTGGTCGCCGCATTCCAGTACTGGTTGTACACGCACTGATCGATCGCGACCGGAAACAGGCCGCCCGCCGCCACTCCGCCGGGCGCGGCCAGCACCGCGATCGCGGTTGCGCTGCCGGACGTGCCGGGCACGCCCAGCAGCCCGCCGAGCAACAACGGAATCGAGCCGCCGTTGATGCCCGGCGCGCGCGACACCGTCACCTGCACCGCCGGCACGTCGTACGCGCCGGGCGTGATGGTGGTCGGCTGCATCGACGCCGGGGTGCGCGTCACGTTCCAGTAGCCGGTCGTCACCGTGCCCGTCGACAGTGCCGCGCCCGCCGCCGAATTCTGCGCGATCACGCCGTTCGCCGCCGGCGCGGCCTGTGACCAGTTCAGCGCGCCGCCGGTCGACGACATCATCGCATCGGCCGCAGCGAGCGCGGCCGCGTCGGCGGCGTTCTGAAGCTGGTTGCGCACGGTGGCGACCCAGGCGATGTCGATCGCCAGCGCGCCGAACGACAGCAGCGGAATCAGGAACATCACGAAGAACAGCGCGACGGAGCCTCGCTCTGAGGCGCGGCCGGTGCATCGCGTGCCGGCGGCGTCATTCATAGAGCATCACCGAGCTGGCCGAGATCGTCAACGGGCCGGTCAGCACGCTCAATGCCGTACCCAGCACCAGCCCGGAATACGTGTAGGTCACCGTCACCGTCAGCGCGGTGCCCGCGGTCGTGCCGTTCGCCTGCGTCACGGCCACGGTCGGGGCCGTCGCGCTGCCGCCGCTGACCAGGCTGTTCTGCGTGTAGCTCAACGCGACGTTGGCGATCTGCGTCGTGGTCAGCATCGGCACGCGCAGCACGACGCCGGCCCGCGCGGCTTCCCGGCTCGCGTTCGTGATGACGGCCTTGTCGCACAGCAGCAGGCTCACGTCGATGATGCCGATCAGCACCATCAACAGGAACGGCAGCATCAGCGCGAATTCGAGGGATACGACGCCGCGCGCGTGGCGCGCGCCCATCGCCCCGCGTGTCATTTTGCGGCCCCCGCGGCACTTGGCACGACGTGCGGCTCGAGCGCCGCGCCCGTCAACGGCCGCGCGGCGGCAGCAGCCGGGCGCGCTGCGAGCTGCGCGCGCACCGCCTGGTAGAAGCGCAGGTTGTCGGCCACCGCCGACGCAGGCAGGTCGGCGGACAGCAGCTTCTTCGCCGAATCGGTGTTGCCGAGCACCCCGTACGCGAACGCGAGGTTCTGGCGCGCCTGCCATGGCGCGTCGGGCAAGCCGGCCACGTCGAGCAGCACGTTCACGCCTTCGCGCGGCCGGTTGCTCAGCACGAGCGACAGCCCGAGGTCGACGCGCAGCCCTTGCGCGTCCGGATGCGCGCTCAGCGCGTCGCGATACACGGCTTGCGCGTCGGCGTGTCGCCCCTGCAGGTCGAGCACCGTGCCGAGCCCTTGCGCCGCGAGCGGCAGGTTCGGCTGCGCGGCCAGCAGGTCGCGGTAGCGCTGCGCGGCCTCGTCGAGCCGGCGCTGCCGCAACGCGACGCGCGCGAGCCCGAGCTGCGGCCCGAGATCCGCCGGCGCCTGTTGCCGCGCCTGCTCATAGAGAATCCGCGCGCGCTCCAGATCGCCGGCCCGGTAGTTCACGTCGCCGAGCCCCAGCTGCGCCGCGAGCGAATCGGGATGCCGCGCGAGCACCTTCCCGTACAGCGTCGACGCGAGTTCGACGTTGCCGCCGGCAAGCGCGCTGTCGGCAATGCGCAATTCGGCCTGCGGGTCGTCGCTCTTGTGCGACAGCGCCGGTCTCGTCTGGATGCCCGGCGCGCAGCCGCCGGCCAGCACCGACAGCACGGCCGCGGACGCCAGCGTGCGGATGACGGATCGTGTCATTTGAATACCTCGATCAGGCGGATCGCCGCCGGGCCCGCCGCGATCAGGCCGACCGTCGGCAGGATGAACAGCATCATCGGCACCGTGATCTTCGGCGCGAGCTTCGCGGCCTTCTCCTCGAGCGCGACGACCTGCTCGGTGCGCTCGCTGCGCGACAGGGTCCGCAGCGCCTGCGTGATCGGCGTGCCGAATCGCTGCGATTGCGTGAGCGTCGTGGCCAGCGAGCGCGCCGACGAAAAATTGACGCGCAGTGCGAAATGCGCGAGCGCCTCGGAGACGTTGCCGCTCAGCGTCAGCTCGTCCGCGCACACCGTCAGCTCGTCGGCGAGCGGCGGGCAGATGCGCTCGAGCTCGCGGGCGACGCGCCGCACGCCCGATGCGAGACTGTTGCCGGCCATCGTGCAGATCACGAGCAGGTCGAGCGCATCCGGAAAGCACGCGGCGATGATGCGCCGGCGCCGCCGGATCACCGCGCCGAGCACGTACTCGGGCACGATCACGCCGATCACGAACGCGCCGACCATCGCTACCGCACGGATCACGAAGAATTCGCCGAGACGCGGAATGTACGGGCTGAACACCATCGCGAGGCCCGCGAACAGCACGCCGCAGCTCAGCTTGATGCCGATCATCGTCGACACCGCGCGGCGCTCGCGAAAACCGGCGCGCGTGAGCTGCAGCCCGAGCTTCACACGCTGCATCGGGTCGAGCACGGGTAGCCGCTCGCCGAGCTGCGCGAGCCGCCGCGTCAGGTCCTGACGCACCTCGCCCGGCTGCAGCCGCCCCGCCGCCAGCGACAGCGAGCGCTGTCCGGCCGCCTGCTGCACGCGCGCGGCGATGCGCCGGCGCGTGCCGCCGCCGGGCGTCGCGAGCGCCGCGGCGACGCACGCGAGCAACAGCAGCAGTTCAAGGCCACGGGCGGCCAGCATCGACATCGTCATCGCGCGGTATCCAGTTTCGAGATCTTGTTGATCGTCAGCAGTCCGATCGTCAGCAGCACGGCGGCGATCGTCAGCATCACGTGTCCGGCGTGCGTATCGAACAGCAGCATCACGTAAGAGCGGTTCACGAGGAACAGCGCGCCGATCATCGCGAACGGCACGGCCGAGATGATCTTCGTCGTGATCCGCCCTTCGGCGGTCAACGCGCGCGTCTTCAGGCGGATGTCGCGGCGCGTGCGGATGATGCTCGACAACTCGTCGAGCGTTTCGCCGAGGCTGCCGCCGGTCTCGCGCTGCAGCAGGAGGTAGACGGTGAAGAACGAGAAGTCCGCGATCATCAGCCGGTCCGACGCCTGCGTCAGCACGTCCTTCAGATCCACACCCACGCGCAGGCTGTCGCCCATCGTGCGGAAGGTCGAGCGCACCGGCTCCGCCGCGCTGTCGCCGACCGTGCTGATCGCCTGCGTGACCGGGATGCCCGCGCGCACCGCGCGCACGATCAGGTCGATCGCGTCCGGGAACGCTTCGAGAAAGCGCAGCCGGAAGCGCTCGACCAGCGCGCGATAGCTGGCGCGCATCGCAAGCAGCGGCAACCCGACGTAGATCACCGGATGCAGGACGCCCGGCAGCGCGACGAGCCTCATCGCGACGATCGCCGCGATCGCGCCGACGATCGCGCTCGCGACGACGATCCGCATCCCGCGCTCGCCGCCGACCGCGCGCACGCGCGTCACGTAGCGCTGCAGCCACGCACGCACGCGGCCCTGCCGGCGCGGCAGGTTGAACAGCGCGACGCCGGGCGCGGCGGCCGCACCGGCCTCGCGGCCCGCCAGCGACGGCGCGAGGCGCCGCATCCGCTCGCGAATGCGCTGCTCCGGCGCCTGCCGCGCGCGATCGAGCAGTGCGGACAGCATGAGGCCGATCACGAGGATCACGACGAACGCGCCGAGCGCGAACAGGTCGGCGGGCCTCATTGCCGGAATACCTCGGAGAGCGTGTCCTCCACGCCGTAGTACGCGGCACGCGCGGCGAACGCGGGACGCAGCGACGACGCCTCGAACACCCCCTTCACCACATCGCGCGTCGTGTCGCTTTCCTGGCGGAACGCGAACAGGTCCTGTGTGATCACGACCTCGCCTTCCATCCCGACGATCTCGGTGATCCGGGTCACGCGGCGCACGCCGTCGCGCATCCGCTCGACCTGCACGAACAGGTGCACGGCGCTCGCGATCTGGCGCCGGATCGACAGCAGCTGCAGGTTCGCGTTCGCCATCATGACCATGCTTTCGAGCCGGCTGATCGCGTCGCGCGGCGTGTTCGCATGGATCGTCGTCATCGAGCCGTCGTGGCCCGTGTTCATCGCCTGCAGCACGTCGAATGCCTCCGCGCCGCGGATTTCGCCGAGGATGATGCGATCGGGCCGCATCCGCAGCGCGTTGCGCACGAGGTCGCGCTGCGAGATCCCGCCGAGCCCTTCGGTATTCTCCGGCCGCGTCTCGAGACTGACGACATGCGGCTGCAGCAGTTGCAGCTCGGCCGCATCCTCGATCGTCACGATCCGCTCGTGCTCCTCGATGTGTTGCGACAGCGCGTTCAACAGCGTCGTCTTGCCCGAACCGGTACCGCCCGAGATCACGATGTTCAGCCGGCATGCGCAGGCGATCTTCAGCACCTGCAGCATCCCGTGCGAGATGTTGCCCTGATGCGCCATCCGCGCGAGCGTGATGTCGCGCTTCGCGAACTTGCGGATCGAGATCGACGCGCCGCGCATCGCGATCGGCGGCAGCACCACGTTCACGCGGCTGCCATCGGCAAGACGCGCGTCTACCATCGGGCTGCTCTCGTCGACACGGCGCCCGACCGCCGCCGCGATCCGCTGCGCGACGCTCGTCACGTGCGCGTTGTCGCGAAACTTCAGTGGCGTGAGTTCGAGCCGCCCCGCGCGCTCGACGTACACCTGGTCGGGGCCGTTCACGAGGATGTCGGACACGGTGTCGTCGGCGAGCAGCGGCTCGATCGGCCCGACGCCGAACATGTCGTTCAGGATCGCGTCGACGATCAGCACCTGCTCGCCCGCCGTGATCTTCAGGCGCTCGCGCTCGACGGTGTGCGCGGCCACCTGCTCGATGCCCGCCCGCACTTCGTCGCGCGTCTTCATCAATGCCGCCGACATGTTCATCGACGAGAACACCGCGGTGCGAATCGCATCGAACTTGCCGGAGCGGATCAGCGCCTCCTGCGTGTCGGCCGCCGCCGCACCGCGCACGGGCGGCGGCGTGTGGCTCGCGATCGGCCCCGGCGCCGGCGCGGGCGCGGGCTCGTCGTCGCGCGGCGCGGCCGGGGATACGGCCGGCGCAGGCTCCGGCCTCGACCGTTTGCGGGTACCGAACGTCACGATCCTTTCCTCCACTTGACGAAGCGCGCATACCACGGCTCGGCGACGGCCATCGATTCACCGGTGATGCCGTTCGCGAGCCGCCGGATCTCGTCCAGGAAACCATGACGCTTCGCGCCTTCGATCGGCTCGCCGAGATTCTCGGCGACCGCGAGCGGCTGCGGCTCGTGCGGCAGCTCGCGCAGCTTCACGCCGCCGAACGCGTCCTCGAAATCGGTCTGCGCGACGCGCCCCTTGACCGGTTCCAGCGGATTGTTCAGCACCATCGACAGCAGCCGCTCGCCGGGCAACTCCTTCACGAAGCGCGCAAGCCGCGCGGCTTCGTACGCGGCGTGCACCGAGCGGTCGGCGACGATATAGACGAGATCGGACGCCGCCAGTGCGTCCTCGAACAGTTTGCCGGCGCGGTTGCCCACGTCGAACAGCACGTAATGGAAGCGGTCCTTCAGCATGTCGACGAGCTGCGCGACCGCAGCGTCGCGCAGCGGCGCGTCTTCGCCGTACGCCAGTTCGGCCGACAGCACGTGCAGGCGGTCGCCCTTCGTGACGAACATGCGGTCGAACAACGCGTCGTCGGGGCGCTGCTCCATGTTCAGCAATTCGATCAGCCCGTTGTTGCTCGACAGCCCGAGCATCGAGTTCGCGCCGCCGCCATGAAGGTTCAGGTCGGCATACGCGACACGGCGGCGCTTCTCGCCCGCCAGGCAGCGCGCGAGACTCACCGCGACCGTCGTGGCGCCCACGCCGCCGCGCGCGCCGACGAAGCTGACGATCTTGCCGGTACGCGCGTGCACGATCGATTCCGTCGCGGTCAGCGCGCGCCGCATCAACTCGACGGTCAGCGGCTTCACGATGTAGTCCTGCACGCCGATGCCAAGCAAGTTGCGGAACAGCCCGACGTCGTTCTGCGTGCCGATCGCGATGACCCGCACGGACGGATCGCACATCTCGGCGAGCCGCATCAGGTCGGACACCGGCAGCACCGAATCCGACACGTCGACGATCAGCTGGCGCGGCGAACGCTCATGCTGCTGCAGCAGGCGGATCGCGTCGTCGCAGTTGCCCGGCTGCACGTGGGCGCGCGTGATCGACAGATCCTGCGCGACGCGGCGAATCACGTCTTCGCTGCCCGCGTCCGACACGACCGCGATGAGATCGGCCGCTCCGGCGGCGGCGGCACGCTTGGCGTTCTGGCGGTCGAGGACGTTCATGGGCGGCATCGCGATGGCCTCGTGTGCGGGTCAATGGCCGGGCGAGCCGGTCGTCAGCGTCTTGCCGGGGGTCGGCTGCTTCACGCGATCCTCGACGTAGCGGCGCACCGCGTCGGCCGCGACTTGCGCGTCCGCGCCGCCGTACGGCACGGGCGCGACGAGATCTTCCGGTCGCGCGAGCATCGTCGCGAGATTCGTGTAGGTCGCGCAGCCGAACGGCACGCCGGGCCGCCCGAACCCCGCGTCGACGAGATGCGACGGCTGCATCAGCGTCGCGCAGTCGGGCGGCACCGCGCGCACGCCGTCGAAGCCGATCGCGCGTGCGTCCGGCAGGTTGATCGGCGGCGGCGCCGACAGGCAGCCCGCAAGCGCCGGCGCCAGCAGAGCGAAGACGATGGTTCGAACCCGCATGCGCGCTCCTCCGGTCAATACACGAAGCCCGCGGCGCCGACGAGGCGCGGCGTTTCGCCCGACAACAGGTCGAGCCCGAGATTGCGCTGCACCGCGAACTCGAGATCGCTGCTCGGCCGCGCGACGGTGTCGAGCGCCTGTTCGAGCTGGCCGGGGCCGGTCGGCTGCACGATGTACGGCGTCACGATCACGACGACCTCGGTCTTGTTGTCCTGGAAGTTCTTCGATGAAAACAGCCGGCCGATGATCGGCAGCCGGCCGAGCCCCGGAATCTGCGACACGGTGTCGGCCGTCTGGCTCTGCAGCAGCCCGCCGATCGCGAAGCTCTGCCCGCTCGACAGCTCGACGGTCGTCTCGACGCGCCGCACGGTGAGCCCCGGCACCGTGACGCCGCCGGTCGTCACGCTGTTGTTCGCGTCGACCTCGCTCACTTCCGGGCGCACCTTCAGGCTGATCCGGTTGTCGGCGAGCACGGTCGGCGTGAAATCGAGCGACACGCCGAACGGCTTGAACTCCACCGTGATCGCGCCGGTCGTGCTGCCGGCCTGCGCGACCGGAATCGGAATCTCGCCACCCGCGAGGAAGCTCGCGGTCTGGCCGGACATCGCGGTAAGGTTCGGCTCCGCGAGCATCGTGATCAGGCCTTCCTGGTCGAGCGCGTCGAGCACGACGTCGATCGACCAGCGCCCCGCGTGAAAGCCGCCGAGCACCGAGTACGCGCCCGTCGGCGACAGGTTGAACAGCTTGGTCGTCGGATCCATCAACGTGCGCCCGTTGAACAGCCCGCCGATGAAATTGCCGGCCGCGCCGAGCGAGCTCCAGTTGATGCCGAGCTGCTGCGTGACGTTGCGGCTCACCTCGGTCACGCGCACGCGCAGGTTCACCTGAATCGGGCGCGACAGGGTGAGCCGGTTGACGATCCTTTCCTTGTCGTTCAGGTAGGGCGTGAGCGACTGCATCACGGCGTCCGCGTCGGCCGCGCTCGGCACCTTGCCCGACACCATCAGCGAGCCCGGCGCGCCGGACACCGCCAGCTTCAATTGCGGAAAGCGGCTGTCGAGCACCGCCTGCAGCGACGCGGTATCGACCTGCACGATCACCGTCCGGCGCAGGATCGGCCGATGGTTCGCGCCGAGCGCGATCAGCGTGGTGGTGCCGGCCTTCTTGCCGAACACGAACACGGTGCGGGGCGACGGCACCTGGATGTCGGCGATGCTCGGGTCCGCGACGAACATCGCGGTCGCGGGTTCGGACAGCGACAGCATCTCGCCCTTGCCGGTCGCGATCGACAACGCCGCGCCGGCGTCCGCCGCGTGCGCGCGCTGCGCGAGCGCGACGCCCGGCGCGACGATGCAGGCCAGCCACCCGATAGCGATCCAACGAACCATGCGCACCATGCGTTTTCCCGTCAGTTGCCGGCCGCCGGGCGGCCGGCCCGATTCTTCACTGCGTCACTGCACCATCGTGGCCCGCGGCGCTTGCGTCGTCGCGTCCGCTGCGGCATTGCCGCCCGCGGGCGCGGCTGGCGCAACCGGTGCAACCGGCGTGCCGGGCCAACCGGACGGCAGCGGCGGCACGCCCGGCGTGCCGGTGCCGCCGGCGCGCGATCCATCATCGACCGACGAGCCGCGATAGATCACGACCGTGTTGCTCTGCACCGGCCGCGTGCCGGCGTCCGTCCTCGCGGACGGCGCGCGCGCCGCTTCGCGGGCCGCGCGCGATACGTCGCCGGCCCAAACCGGCGGCGTATCGGGCTCCTGTTCGTCGCCGCCCGCCGCCTGGCGGCGGTCGCTCGTCGCGAAGCTGCGCAGCGCGAGCGACAGCGAACCGAGGCGCGTCGCGACCAGCACGACCTGCGCGGTGCGCGGCGCGACCTCGAGCGTGACCGTGCGCGCGCGGACCGGCGCGTCCGGCGCGCTCGCGGGCCCCTTCGCGCGCTGGAATTCCGAGCCGACCGCGAGCACGCGCGCGCGCCGCACGACCGTCTCCGCTTCGAACGTGCCGGGCGTCGTCGCGGAGCCGCCGATCTGCTGCGTGAGCACCACGTCGACGAAGTCGCCCGGCTGGATCAGCCCCGCGTTGCCCGACACGTCGTCGACGGGCACCGAGATCGCGCGCATGCCGGGCTGCAGCGCGGCCGCGAGAAAATCCGGCGCGCCCGCCGAAATCACGTTGTCCGCGCGGATCGGCGCGCCCGCGTCGACACGGCTGCGCAGCAGCGCGCCCTTCAGGTCCGCGCCCGGTTGCGATTCGACGAATGCGCCGGCCGGCACCTGCGGGCGCGGCATGGGCTTCCACGCGAGATCGTTGTCGCGCAGCAGCAGCCCTTCGGGCAGGTCCGCCGCCGCGACCCGCACGCGTACCTCGGCCGGGTCGCCGGGCGGCGCAGGTGTCGACGCGGAAACATAAAGCTGGCGCAGGATGAACGCACCGATGCCGGCAGCGATGATCAGCACGGCCATTCTCAGGGGTTTGGGCATGGCAGCGCGCGTCCCCCTGGCTAGGTAAGCGAAAGTGCGTGAGGCAACGACGCCCAGACGGCCAGCACGCCGCCGAGCGCAAGCGCGACGCCGTACGGCACGCCGCGCGTCGCCATCGTGTGCGCGGGCGCGATGCGACGCTGGCGTGCGACGCCAGCGAGCATGGCGAGGCCGCACGCGGCGCCGCTCGCGCCGACGATCGTCAGCACCGGCAACGCGAGCGTCGGGCCGGCCCACAGGAATACCGCCGCCGCCAGCTTCACGTCGCCGCCGCCGAGCCAGCCCGCGTGCCGCAGCCCGCCGAACACCGCCAGCATCGCCGCGGCGGTCGCGACGTGGCCGGCAAATGGCGCAAGCCCTTCGCGCACGAGCGCCGCCGCGACCAGATACAGCATCGCGAACGCCAGCACGGCGCGATTGGACACGCGCCGCTCGCGCAGGTCCTGCGCCGCGATCGACACCAGCACGAACGTTGCCGCCAGCTGTACGAGATAGAGCATCGGAGAGCCGTCCGTCGGTGCGCCCCGGCTGGATACGTCGTACCGCTGCGGATCCGTGTGTTCGTCGGCGGCGCGCGGGTTCAGGAGATCAGATCAGCGAGGTGACCTTGTTGACCAGCTGCGTGAATATGGCCTGCAGGCCGGTAGTACCGCTGAGGTACGTGCCGACCGCCGCGAGTGCGACCACGATGATGCCGGCCAGCACCGCGTATTCGAGCGAACTGACGCCCCGTTCATCGCGCAACAAGGATTTGACGTATTGCAGCATGACTCCCTCCGTGTGACGGGGCCGTTGATCGACCGTTGAATGTAAAGACGCTGCGTTGCTTCTATGGCGGTGCATGGCGTTCGCCCATTCACGACTCATGCGGCGGCCCGGGCATCGAGCCGTTCGCATCCCCCGGAATCCTTTCGATCGCTGCGACGCGCGGGGGTACGGCAACGCATCTGCCGTACTTCGCGCGTTTTGTTGCGCGGGCCGCATTTGACACGATGCGGATCACGCGATTCGTCTAGGGTATAGACAATTTTTTCGGGGATTTCAAATTATTTAGCGTCGGAGTGTATTTATGGAAGCCACCCTTCAACGATGAAATACAGGCACACCGCTTACCGCCTTCCCGCCCCGCCACGCAAGGCCTGTCGGGGGCGCGGCGTAAGAATGTCAACGATGACACGCATCATTGCGTTGGCGCATGATTCGATATTTTTTACCTGGCTTTTCGCAATTCACCGGATTCGCATCGGCAACTTTAAAAGCGGCCGTTCGCGCTCGCTTTCCGGAAATCTTTTCGCGCCTGCCGATTCGACAGGGAAAATATTTCGTATCCCGATCGGATTGCCCGACACCGCGCACGCGTCGCTCAGCATGACGACACATATCGATCGTCACGGCGGCCGCTAAGGTTGTGACGATTCATCGGTTCCGGTTTCGCGCGGCCCCTGCTTGAATGGAGGCCCGACCGACCCGACCCAGGAGACGCCCGATGTCCGAAGTCCAGCACGCCGCTCACCCGTCATCGCATGCTTCGCACGCCACTGCGCCGCACACGGCCGCCGCCCCGCTTCAGTTGCGCCAGGTCGCCGGCCGGATCGGCGCCGAGATCACCGGCGTCCGGCTGTCGAGCGCGCTCGACGACGCGACGTTCGACGCCATCCACGCCGCGCTGCTGCGCCACAAGGTGCTGTTCTTCCGCAACCAGGAGCATCTGGACGACACCGCGCAGGAAGCATTCGCGCGTCGCTTCGGCGACACCGTCGCGCATCCGACCGTGCCGCCCGTCGACGGCAGCGCGCACCTGCTCGAACTCGATTCCGCGCACGGTGCGCGCGCCAACTCGTGGCACACCGACGTGACGTTCGTCGACGCGTACCCGAAGGTGTCGATCCTGCGCGCGGTCGTGATTCCGCCGTTCGGCGGCGACACGGTGTGGGCCAACACGGCGGCCGCGTATGCGCACCTGCCGGAATCGCTGCGCGCGCTCGCCGACACGCTGTGGGCGCTGCACACGAACGCCTACGACTATGCGTCGACCCACGTGCACGCCGACGACACGCAACTGAAACGCTACCGGGAAGTATTCACGTCGACCGTCTACGAAACCGAACACCCGGTGGTGCGCGTGCATCCGGAGACCGGCGAGCGCACGCTCGTGCTCGGGCATTTCGTGCAGAAGATCAAGGGGCTGTCGTCGCAGGATTCCGCGCATCTGCTGCAGGTGCTGCACGAACACGTGACGCGCCTCGAGAACACCGTGCGCTGGCGCTGGCAGCAAGGCGACGTCGCGATCTGGGACAACCGCGCGACGCAGCACTATGCAATCAACGATTACGGCGATGCGCGCCGCGTCGTGCGCCGCGCGACCATTCACGGCGACGTGCCGGTCGGCATCGACGGCCGCCGCAGCGTCTTGCTGAAGGGGCCGGGGGCGACACTGCAATGACGTGCGCCGCGCACGGTGCGCGGTCGAGACAGCAGCCGCGCTCGCGCTGCGCACGCGCTGCGCTAAACATCGCATCGACCGCCGGCGCGCCCCGCACGCGCCGGCTGCCCCGCTTCAATCCAGCCACACGCCGTCGAACCGGTGCCCGCCGAGCGGCGAGAACGTCACCCCGTGCACACGCTTCGAAATCGGCAGCGACACGATCGACGTCGCGATCGGCGTGAACGGCACCTGATCCTTGAACACCACCTGCGCCTGCTCGTAAAGCGACGTGCGTTTCGCGACGTCCGCGTTCGCGCGCGCCGCGCTGACGAGCCGCTCGAAATCCGCATTGCACCACTTCGCGAGATTGCTGCCGTGCACCGCATCGCAACCGAGCAGCGTGCCGAGCCAGTTGTCGGGGTCGCCGTTGTCGCCCGACCAGCCGTACAGGATCGCGTCGTGCTGCCCGTCGTGTTTCGCGCGGCGGTTGTATTCGCCCCATTCGTAGCTGACGATCTTCGCGCGCACGCCGATCTTCGCCCAGTCCTGCTGAATCAGTTGCGCCATCAGCTGCGCGTTCGGGTTGTACGGGCGCTGCACCGGCATCGCCCACAGCGTCAGGTCGAAGCCGTTCGGGAATCCCGCCTGCGCGAGGAGCGCCTTCGCGGCCGCCGGATCGCGCGGCGCGTCCTTCAGGCGCGGGTTGTACGACCATTGCGCGGGCGGCATCGGGTTCGTCGCGATCGTCGCGTCGCCGTTGAACACCGTCTTGATGATCGCCGTCTTGTCGATCGCGATGTCGAGCGCGCGCCGCACGTCGACGCGATCGAGCGGCGGATGCTGCGTGTTGTACGCGACGAAGCCGACGTTGAAACCCGTCCCCGAAAACAGCGTCAGCTTCGGATCGCGCCGCACCGTCTCGAGATCGGCCGGCCGCGGGAACACCGACACCTGGCACTCGCCGGTCGTGAGCTTCTGCAGGCGCGCGGCCGGATCGGGCGTGATCGCGAACACGAGATGCGCGAGCTTCACGTCGTCCGGTTTCCAGTAGTCGGGGTTCGCGTCGTAGCGGATCACCGCGTCCTTCTGATACGCACGCAGCTGGAACGGCCCGGTGCCGACCGGAAGCTGGTTGATGTCGGCCTCGCGGTGGCGTGCCGCCAGTTGCGACGCATATTCGGCCGACAGGATCGACGCGAACGCCATCGCGAGATTGCGCACGAACACGACATCCGGCGACTTCAGCACGAAGCGCACCGTGTCGTCGTCAACCTTTTCGATGCGCTCGATGTTGCGGTCGAAACCGAGATCGCTGAAGTACGGGAAGCTGACCGGGTAGGCCTTGCGGAACGGACTGTCGGCGTCGAGCATCCGGCCGAACGTGAACACGACGTCGTCGGCCTGGAACGGACGCGTCGGCTTGAACCACGCGGTCGTCTGGAACTTCACGCCGCGCCGCAGGTGGAACGTGTAGACGCGCTGGTCGGACGACACGTCCCAGCTCGTCGCGAGCGACGGGACGAGATCGAGCGTGCCGCGCTTGAACTGCACGAGCCCGTTGTAGATCGTGTACGTGCTCGCGTCGAAATCGGTGCTGGTCGTGTGCTGGCCCGGATCGAAGCCGGCCGGGCTGCCTTCGCTGCAGTACACGAGCGTCTTGCCGGCCGGCGCGGCGAACGCGTGCGTGAAGCCGCCGGCGAGCAGCAGCGACGCGGCCATGGCGCGCAACGCCACGACGGCAACGGACGTGCGCCGCGCACGATGCGCGGCGGATGAATCGAATGGAATCTTCATGGTGGCTCGGACAGGACGGTCATGCGAATGACGACCGCCGATCTTCGCGCGCCGCCCGCCGATCGCTTACCAATTAATTCCGCGTTGCTTATCGCAGCGGATGCATCCCGCTGCCCCTGCATCGGTTTGCCCAAGCGAGCGTCGCGGAGATGCCCACGAACATCGTCGCAACGGCCCGCGCCGCGCTTCGACGCGGTTCGTGCATCGCCACGCGCCGCCTTCCGGCCCCCTGCAGGTTCTCCGGAATTGGCGCATCGTATCGGTTGGCCGACGCCGGCACCGGCGCGCGGGGATTCGCCCGGCGCGCAAGCTCCGGCACGGCGCGCTACCGGCGCGCCGCCCCTTCCAGGAGGACCCACGATGTCGATCAGCCCCGATACGCCCTCTCGTCCCGTGAAGTCGCCGGGCCCCGATCATCCGATCACGATCGAGCCGCATCCGTCGCGCGTCGTGGTCAAGGTGGCGGGCAAGACCGTCGCCGACACGCGCCGCGCGCTGGCGCTGCGCGAGGCCAGCTATCCGGCCGTGCTCTACATTCCGCGCGAGGATGCCGACATGTCGCTGCTGCAACGTACCGACCATGCGACGTACTGCCCGTACAAGGGCGATTGCGCGTACTACTCGATCCCCGCCGGCGGCGAACGCGCGACCAACGCGGTGTGGACGTACGAGCATCCAAATCCGGCCGTCGAATCGATTCGCGCGCACCTCGCGTTCTACCCGGACCGCGTCGACGCGATCGAGGAAAGCACGCTCGGCACCGATTGAGCGCGGCGGCGCGCGGCCGCCCCGTCGTTCACGTATCGCCCGGCCGCTGATTTGCATATGCGGATTCGTTGGTTGGCCGCCGGCCCGCGCGGCCGTATCGTCCTGAATCCGGCGCGGGCCGGCCGTGCGCATCGCCTGCAAACGGCTGCGTCCCGCCAATCGCGCCGCCAGCCCGCGCGCCCCGTGAACCCGCCAGCAGGACGCCTCGATGAACGACACACCGCACGCCGACGTTGAAACGAGCCCGGCCAACCCGCGCCGACGCCACTGGCTGCACGGCGCCGCCGCCGGGCTGGCCGGGCTCGCGCTCGGCCCGCTCGCCGGCCTGCCCGCATGGGCCCAAGGCAGCGACAAGCGGCTGCGCATCGGCTTCCAGAAATACGGCAACTTCGTCGTGCTGAAGGCGCGCGGCACGCTCGAGAAACGGCTCGCGAGCCAGGGCGTGGCGGTGCAGTGGCTCGAGTTCCCGGCCGGCCCGCAATTGCTCGAGGGGCTGAACGCCGGCGCGATCGACGTCGGCACGGTCGGCGAGACGCCGCCGATCTTCGCGCAGGCCGCCGGTGTGGATTTCGTCTATATCGGCAACGAACCGCCCGCGCCGCACGGCGAGGCGATCGTGGTGCTGCCCGATTCACCGATCCGCACCGTCGCGCAGCTGCGCGGCAAGAAGGTCGCGTTCAACAAGGGTTCGAACGTTCACTACCTGCTCGTGAAGGCGCTCGAACACGCGGGCCTCACGTATGCCGACATCCAGCCGGTCTACCTGACACCCGCCGATGCGCGCGCCGCGTTCGTGCAGCGCAGCGTCGACGCGTGGGTGATCTGGGATCCGTATCTGGCGGCCGCCGAACGGCAGCTCGGCGCGCGCGTGGTCGCGAACGGCGACGGGCTCGTGCGCAACACGCAGTACTACCTCGCCGCACGCAAGTATGCGGCCGCGCAGCCGCAGGTGCTGCGCACGCTGCTCGACGAAGTCGACGCGGTCGACCGCTGGGGACGCGACCATATTCCGGAAGTCGCCGCGCAACTGTCGCCGCTCGTCGGCCTCGACGCGCCGACGCTCGAAATCGCGCTCAAGCGGGCCGGCTACGGCGTGCAGCCCATCACCGATGCGACGCTCGCGTATCAGCAGAAGATCGCCGACGCGTTCAGCACGGTGAAGCTGATTCCGGCCAAGGTGACGGTCGCCAACGCGCGCTGACGCCCCGCCGCTGCGACGCGTTACGGCGAACGCGTCGCGCCGATCCGCCGCCATTCGTCGTAATCGGTCACGACGCCCGCATCGTCCACCGCGATGTCGGCCGCGTACGCGCCGCTCTCGTAGCGGTAAACGCATTCCGCCGTGCGCGCATAGCGCTGCTCGCCGCGCACGATCTCGAACGCCGGGAAGCGCAGCCACGCGGTGTGAATGACGGCCGACGCGCCGACCGCCAGCCCGAGACGCCGGATCGGCAGCGTATTGGTCGATGGACTGAAGCCGAGATCGATGTCGGTCGCGCCCGCGAGTGCCGGCGCGTCGGCGCCGTCGACCGTCCAGCGCCCCGCGTCGCATTCGATCTCGAGTTGCGTTGGCGGCGCCGCGCCGAGCCAGTGCGTCACGCGCACGGCACGCGTCAGCCAGTCGGCGCCGCACACGATCGCATAGTCGACGCGAAACGGCGTGCCGTCGATCGCGCCCGCGACCGCCCCCGACAGATCGATGCCCTGACGCGTCTCGACGAGGCGGCACCATTCGGCCGCCTGCCACGTCTGCGCGATCTGCCATGCGACGCATCGTGTGCGCGCCGCTTCGTCCCGTTGCGTCATGTCGTCTCCTGTCGATCGAGCGAAGGCGATGTTCACTCACGGCGCCGGTGCGCGCACGTGCCACGTCGCAAGCCCGACGGCAAACTCGAATCGGCGTGCAAGGATCACGGTCGGAAATAGCAGCGACCGGTGGCGTTACGCCGCCGGCCATCGCGCAGTCACGCGCGCCGCATCACCACGCGTGCCGATAGATCGCCAGCGCGTCGGCTTCCGTCACTTCGCGCGGATTGTTCACGAGCAGGCGCGTCTGCAACATCGCATCCGACGCCATGCGCGGCAGGTCGCCCTCGCCGATGCCGACCTCGCGCAGCGTGCGCGGGATGCCCGTCGCGACAATCAGCCGATCGATCTCGTCGATCAGCGCCTGCGTCCTCGTTTCGTCGCTGCCCGTCGCCGACGGCGCGACGATCGCCGCGAGCTCCGCATACAGCGGCGCGGCGGCCGGTGCGTTGAAGCGCAGCACATGCGGCAGCACGAGCGCGTTCGACAACCCGTGCGGCACATGGAAAATGCCGCCGACCGGATAGGCCAGCGCATGCACGGCCGCGACCGGCGCGTTCGCGAATGCCTGGCCGGCGAACATCGCGCCGACCAGCATCGCTTCGCGCGCGTGGCGATCGCGGCCGTCGTCGCACGCCTTCAGCAGGTTGCGCGACAGCAGCGTCAATGTCTGCACGGCCAGCATGTCGGACACCGGATTCTTCAGCCGCGACGACGTATAGGCCTCGATCGCATGCACCATCGCGTCGATGCCCGTCGCAGCCGTTCCCGCGCGCGGCAGCCCGAGCGTCAGCTCGGCGTCGAGGATCGCGACGTCCGCGAACAGGTGCGGCGACACGACGCCCATCTTGCGCGCCTCGCCGACCGTGACGATCGACACGGCCGTCACTTCGGAGCCGGTGCCGGCCGTGGTCGGCATCTGCACGAGCGGCAGCCGCGACGTTGCAACCTTGTCGACGCCGTACATGTCGGCCAGCGCCTGCCGCCCCGGCACGAGCGCGGCGATCAGCTTCGCGACGTCCATCGACGAACCGCCGCCGAGGCCGAGCACGATCTCGGCGTCGGCCGCCACCGCCCGTGCGGTCGCGTCGAGCACCACGTGCTCGGGCGGATCGGCGATCACGTCGTCGATCACCGTCACCTGCCAGCCGTGCGCGGCGAGGCTCGCCAGCGCGGGCGCGAGCACGCCGCTGCGATGCAGGAACGCGTCGGTGACGACGCACAGTCGCGCGAGCGTCGGAAAGCGTTCGCGCAACAACGCGCCGAGCCGGCGCGCGGCGCCGAATTCGACGATCTGCGTCGGAACGGTACGGAATTGAAACGGGTTCATCGGGTGCCTCCCGGTGGCGTCGCCGTGCCGGTGTCCGGCTGCACCATGTAGCACGTCACGTCGCGGCGATCGAGCAACGGAATGATCGCGCCGACACCGATCCGCTGGAAATGCGGCGTTTCCCGATGCACGTCGAGGCCGTCGGCTTCGCGGTAACGCTCGAGGATCACGATGTGGTCGGGCTCGACCGGCGAGCGGAAGTACGCGTAGTCGAGGTTTTTCGGCTCGGCGCGCGTGAGCGGCGCGAGTTCCGCGAGCAGTTCGATCACGCGGTCGCCGTTGCCGGGTTTCGCGAAGAAATGGGCGATGACCTGCAGGTAGGGTTCGTTCATGCTGCGCTCCGTATTCGCCAGCGGCCCGTCGGGACGGGACGTCATTCCACAATGCGCGGCGCCGGTCGATACCGCTCATCGAACGGGGCGCCCGGCTGCCCGACACGGCGCCAGCACCTCGACGTCGCATTGTATTGAATCGGCGCGGCGTGCGCAGCGCGTCGTCACGCGCCCCGCTGCGCCGGCCACTACCACGGCACCGTGCGCCCCTGGTAATCGAGGTATTCGAGCCCAGCGCGCCGCTGCTTTGCGAGCAGCACGTTCACGAGGCTCGGCACGCTTTCGTCGATCGTCAACCGCGCATCGGGGCCGCCGAGTTCCGTGCGGACCCAGCCCGGCGCCATCAGCACCATCGCGCGCGGCGTCGCGGCCTGGCGCGCCGCGAAGCTGCGCATGAACTGGTTCAGTGCGGCCTTGCTGCCGCGGTAGACCTCGCGCATGCCGCTGACGTTGTTCGCGACACTGCCCTGCCCCGACGACATCGCGCCGATCAGGCCGTCCGCGCTCACGAGATCGTGCAACGCCTCGATCACACGCATCGGCGCCAGCGCGTTCGTGATCATCACGCGCACGAACTCGTCGGTCGCGACTTCGCCGATCGTTTCGTTCGGATCGTTGGTCGTGCCGGCATTCACGAACAGCATGTCGAAGCGCCGGCCCGACAGGCGCGCGCGCAACGCAGCCAGTTGTTCCGGCTCGCAGATGTCGAGCGTGTCGATCTCGAGCCGTTCGCCGAAGCGCTCGGCGAGCTCATGCAGCTTCGTGCGCCCCGATCCGGCGCGCACGGTGCCGGTGACATGCCAGCCCTTGTTCAGGAATTGCTCCGCCATCGCGAGCCCGAGACCGCGCGAGGCCGCGACGAGCAGGATCGAGGGTGTGCTCGCGTTCGATACAGTCGATTGCATGGGTTTCACCTTTGCCGAAGTCCGTGATCCGGCCACTATAGGCGCGCACCATCAGATGCACCAGACGCACCAGATTCAATCGATAGTTGCATTGAACGCCATGTCACTGCGTGCGATGTCGTATGCTGTCCGGATGGAAGACATCGACCTGAACCTCGTCACCGCGCTCGACGTGCTGCTGACCGAAGGGAGCGTGACCGGGGCCGCGCGCCGGCTCGGATTGAGCACCTCCGCGATGAGCCGCACGCTCACGCGGCTGCGCACCGCGACCGGCGATCCACTGCTCGTGCGCGCCGGGCGCAAGCTGGTGCCGACGCCGCACGCGGCGGCACTGCGCGATCGCGTGCATGCCATCGCGGTCGATGCGCGTGCCGTGCTGCGGCCGGCCACGGCCGACATCGACATGACGACGCTCTCGTCCACGTTCACCCTGCGCGCGGCGGCATCGTTCATGGACATGCTCGCCGGCCCGGTGGTCGCCGCGATCGGCGACATCGCCCCCGGCGTGCGCGTGCGTTTCGTCCCCAAGCCCGACCGCGATCCGGGGCCGCTGCGCGACGGCACGGTCGACCTGGAAATCGGCAAGCGCGGCGACGATGCCCCCGAACTGCACACGCGCGAGCTTTTTCACGACTCGCACGTCGCGGTGGCGCGCGCCGGGCATCCGCTGTTCGCGGCGGCCAGAATCACGCCCGCGCGCTACGCGGCCTGCCGTCATGTGATCGCAGCGCAGCTCGGCGACTTCGGCGGCCCGACGAACGATGCGGCCGGCACGCCCGCACCCGCCCACACCGTGCAGGTCGTGGTTCCCGGCTATCCCGATGCGATGCGCGTCGCGGCCGGCACCGACCTCATTGCGCTCGTGCCGCGCTCGAGCCTCGGCAACGCATTCACGCCGGGGCTCATGGACGCACTCGGGCTGCGCAGCTTCGCGATACCGGTGCGGCTGCCCGAAATCCTGATCTCCGCGCTATGGCATCCGCGCATGCACGGCGACCCCGTCCATCGCCGTCTGCGCGATGCCGTCATCGACGTGTGCCGGCGCGCGTATCCGGCGGCCCGCGCGCCGCGCGCACCGGCGCGCGGCACGACAGCGCGCAGCGCCGGCTGAAGCGCCGCGATCCGCGCGATACGCCCGATACGCGCGCCAGGCAGGCACCGGCCAGCCGACGATCAGCAAGCTCGCCGCCGCGTGCTCGGCGGCATGCATCCGGCGCCGCTTTCCCGCCTCCCGATCATTGCATCGCGCGCAGGCTGCGCCGCAGGGCCCATCGGCTAAAATGCCGCACTTTCCACCTTGTCCGGCCCGCTCGCCATGCAACCCGCTTCCCCCGCCCGATCCGCCTCCCACGGCGCCGCCGACACAGATCCGTCGCACGACCTCGTGTATGGCCCCAATGACCGGCCCGCGCCGATGGTCGCCTTCGTCGCCGCGCTGCAGCACCTGCTGGCGATCATCGTGCCGATCGTCACGCCCGGCCTGCTGATCTGCCAGGCGCTCGGCGTATCGAGCCGGGATACCACGCTTATCGTGTCGATGTCGCTCGTGATTTCCGGCATCGCCACCTTCGTGCAGTGCAAGCGCTTCGGCCCGCTCGGCGCCGGCCTGCTGATCGTGCAGGGCACCAGCTTCAACTTCGTCGGCCCGCTGATCGCCGGCGGCAGCGTGATGGTCAAGCAGGGCACGCCGGTCGAGACCGTGATGGCCGCGATCTTCGGCGTCGTGATCGCCGGTTCGTTCGTCGAGATGGCCGTGTCGCGCATCCTGCCGTTCGTGAAGCGCCTGATCACGCCGCTCGTCACCGGCATCGTCGTGCTGCTCATCGGCCTCACGCTGATCAAGGTCGGCCTCATCAGCATGGGCGGCGGCTACGGCGCGATGGCCAACGGCACGTTCGCGAGCGCGCCGAACCTGACGCTGTCGTGCGTCGTCCTCGGCACGATCATCCTGCTGAACCGCGTGCCGATCGTGTGGGTGCGCAGCACCGCGCTCGTGATCGCCCTCGTGATCGGCTATGCCGCGGCCGCCGTGCTCGGCCGCCTCGACTTCACCGGCGTGCATCAGGCCGCGCTGTTCCAGGTCCCGACGCCGCTGCATTTCGGCATCGGCTTCTCGTGGTCGCTGTTCGTGCCGATGCTGATCATCTATCTCGTCACGTCGCTCGAAGCGATCGGCGACGTCACCGCCACCAGCAAGATCTCGAAAGAGCCGGTCGAAGGGCCCGTGTGGATGCGGCGGATCAAGGGCGGCGTGCTCGTGAACGGCGCGAACTCGCTGCTGGCCGGCGTGTTCAACACGTTCCCCAGCTCCGTGTTCGCACAGAACAACGGCGTGATCCAGATCACCGGCGTCGCGAGCCGCCACGTCGGCATCTGGATCGCGGGCATGCTCGTGGTGCTCGGCCTGTTCCCGGTGGTCGCGGGCGCGCTGCAGGCCGTGCCGGAGCCCGTGCTCGGCGGTGCGGCGATGGTGATGTTCGGCGCGGTGGCCGCGTCAGGCATCAACATCCTGTCCGGCATCCAGCTCGATCGCCGCGCGCTGCTGATCATCGCGGTGTCGCTCGCGCTCGGCCTCGGCGTGTCGCAAGTGCCGGACATCCTGAACAGCCTGCCGCATGCACTGAAGAACGTGCTGGAATCGGGCGTCGCCACGGGCGGCATCTGTGCGCTCGTGATGAACTGGTTCTTGCCGGAACAGAAGTAACGCCGGCGACGCCATGACGACGCGACCCGGCGGGCCGGCCGCGTCGCGCTCGACGCCCCGGCTTGGCCGGGTGCCCGACACTCGCTAGAATCGGTCCATGCCCCAAACTCCCGTCTCCACGAAGCCGCCGGAAAGCAGTGCCGTCCCGATCAAGGAACGGGCGACGATCGTCTGCTACCGCGAACAACAGGTCCTGCTCGTGGCGCGCGCGACGTCGCGCTGGGCGCTGCCAGGCGGCACGATCAAGCGCGGAGAAACGCCGCTCGAAGCCGCGCATCGGGAACTGCGGGAAGAGACCGGCATCACCGGCCAGGATCTCGTCTACTCGATGCAGTTCACCGGGCTCGCGAAGGTGCATCACGTGTTCTTCGCCGAAGTCGGCCCGGACCAGACGCCGCAAGCGAGCAACGAGATCCAGAAGTGCAAGTGGTTTCGCATCGACAGCGTCGATGGCGTGCGCGCGAGCATCCCGACGAAGCGCATCGTCGAGCTCGTCTACCGGCACGAACTGCTCAAGTAGGTAGACACCCCACCCCCAACGGCTCGCACGAGCCGATATGATGCGCCCACGGTCCGTCGTCGCGTTCCCTTCCGAGCGAGCTGCAGATGAACAGTGCGTACACCTACCGCGGATACACCATCGACGTCCGCTGCGAATTCCGGCTCGACGAACCGCGCGACCACGCGCCGCCGCCCGACACGCTCCGGTTCGGATTCGTCGCGGTCGTGCAGGTGCGCACGGCCGGCAGCGCGCCGCGGCTGCTCGCGCCGGTCCGGCTCGCGGACGATGGCGGCCGCCTGTTCGACAACACGCTCAATGCGTTGCGCGCAGGCCGCGCGGCCGGCGAAATCATCGTCGACGATCTGTTGGTCGATCGCGGCTCTGCCGACGGGCGCGCGCATTCCTGAGCCGCTGGTCGGCCTCGAACGTGCCGTGCGGATCGGCCGGCATGCCGGCGCTCAGTGCAGGCGTTTTCTTCGCAGTTCGTGCGTGGAATAGACGACGAGGAAGATACCCAGCATCGCAACGCCGGATGCAAAGAAGTCGTTTGCAGTTCCCGCGCTGTTCAGCGATTTCGGGAAGATGCCGAGACTCAGTCCTGCGGCAGCCAGGAGCACCCCTGCCGCCACGCCCCACACCGGTCCGGTGGTCTTTTCGATTGTGTTTTTCATACAGCACCCGTCTACGGTTATTGCCTGAACGGTGTCGGCGCATCGCACATGCGCTTACCGTCCGTGCGTCGACTATAGCGAGGAAAAAATTAAAACGGGTTCGGTGCTTTTACCCATCAAGTTTTTTGCGACCGCGATTGGGGGTGTCGCGGCCCGCTCGGATTCGTCAGATGAATAGATCGCCGCGCTTCAACGAAATGCTGCCGCCGTCAACGCCGAGTCGCCTCAAATTGCCTGAATGACGCACCATAGGCGCTGTCCGGCAGATAATCGCCGCCGCCGAGTCGCGAGCGGAAGGTGCCGGCCGACGGCGTCGTCCGATACAAGCCGCGCTTTTTCAGTTCCGGCACAATCAGTTCGGCAAAATCGTCGAGCGTACCCGGGCTGATCAGCGGATTGAGCATGTAGCCGCTCGTCGTCGATTGCCGCGCATGTTCGGCGAGCTGGTCCGCGACTTCGTCCGGCGAGCCGACGAGGATCAGGTCGGTGCCGCGCGTGACGCTCGCGAACTTGCGCCGCACGTCACCCGCGGTCAGCGGCTTGCCGCTGCCGTCCGGTCGCACCACATAAGATGTCAGCCCTTCCGTTTGCGTCGTCAGCGGCTCGTCGTCCGCATAGCGATCGATGTCGATTCCAGTATCGCCCGCATAGCTGACGAGTTGAGCTTGCAGGTGATAGTGCTGCTGCAGCGCGTGGTACTTCTCCTTCGCGTCGGCCGACGAACGCGCCGTCACGATGCGCAGCACCGTGAGCGCCTTCACGTCGTCCGCCGCGCGGCCATTTTCGACCGCCAGCCGCCGGATTTCATCGAGGCCGGTGCGGATCTCGTGTGGATTCGACTTCGCGACGAACACCACTTCGGCGTGCTTTGCCGCGAATTCGCGCCCTCGCCCGGACCAGCCAGCCTGGATCAGCACCGGTGAACGCTGCGGCGACGGCGCGCAGACGTGGGGGCCATGCACGCGATAATGCGTGCCCTCGTGCGCGATCGGCCGCACACGATCGCCGCGCGCATAGCGCGGCGCGAGCTTGTCGGCGACCACCGCGTCGTCCGCCCAGCTCCCTTCCCACAGCTTGTACACGACGTCGAGAAACTCCTCCGCGCGCGCGTAGCGCTCGTCGTGGCCGATCATCCGGTCGAGCCCGAAATTGCGCGCCGCGCTCGCCAGGTAGGACGTCACGATGTTCCAGCCGATCCGGCCGTTGCTCAGGTGATCGAGCGTGCTGAAGCGCCGCGCGAGCGCGAACGGATGTTCATACGTCGTGCTCGCGGTCACGCCGAACGCGAGCCGCTCGGTCTGCGCGACGAGCGCCGGGATCAGCATCATCGGATCGTTCGCGGGCGACTCCACCGCCCACCGCAGCGCCGCGTCGGCAGACCCGCCATAAACGTCATACAGACCGAGCACGTCCGCGAAGAACAGCATGTCGAGATCGGCCTGCTCGGCCTTGCGCGCGAGATCCGACCAGTACGCGAGCGTATTCGCGCGCAGCCGTTCGTCGGCGGGATGGGTCCAGAGGCTCGGCGCACCGCCGCAGCCGACGCTGGCTTGTTCATACAGGGAAAACAGCAAGGGGCGAGGATCGGACATCGTCGTGTTCAGTGCAAAAGCAGGAATCAATTGGGTGCCGCCCACGCGCTGGACGATGCGCCGCGGCGCCGTGCGGGCATGCAATCGTCGGGCTCGCGCGTGAGGTAGCGGTTGAGGTGTTTCTCGAGACGGGCGGCGGGAATCGTCAGCAGCGCGACCAGCACGACATAGACGATCGCCGCGCCGGCGAGCGGTTCGTACACGCGCAACGTCTCGAAGCGCAGCGTGTTGGCCGTCCCCATCACGTCGAACACCGTGACGGTCGACGCGAGGACGGTCGATTTCAGCAGCAGGATCGCTTCGCCGGTGAGCGCGGGCAGCGCGAGTCGCCACGCACGGGGACCGACGATCCGGCGCAGTACACCCGCCCACGTCATTCCGTATGCATAGCCGGCCTCGATCTCGCCGGCCGGCACCCCGGCAATCGCACCGCGCAGGATCGTCGCGACATACGCGCCCTCGTTCACGCTCAACGCGACGACGGCGTACCAGAACGCGTCCCGCAACAGCGGCGACGCCCAGCTGTCGCGCATCCATTCGCGCGGGACGATCTGGCCGAAGCCGTAATACAGCAGATAGAGTTGCACCAGCAGCGGTGTACCGCGAATCAGCATGATCCAGCCGCGTGCGGACCAGCGGTACGGTGCGTGACGCGAGCTTGCCGCAAGCGCGAGCGGAATGCCGATCACCACGCTGGCGATGCCGGACAACAGCAACAGTGCCAGGGTGGTCGGCACCGCCGCGAGCAGCTTCGGCATCACCGTGTCGAGCAGAAACGTCAGCGAGAAGCTCATGCGGATGCGGGCCTCGTGCCGCGATTCGCATACCGCTCGAGCGTGGCGAAAAGACCCGTCGACGTCATGCTCAACAACAGGAACAGCGCCGCCGTGACCAGGTAAAAGAACACGTAATGCCGCGTCGCGCCGGCGGCGAGCTGGCTCGCCTTCAGCAGATCCGTAAACGAGCCGAGCACGCTGATGAACGACGCATCCTTGGTCGCGTTCAGCCACACATTGCCGACGCCGGGCAGCGCGAGCCGCGCCGCGATCGGCAGCCGGACGCGTGTCAAGGTTTGCCACGGGCTCATTCCGTACGCGTGCGCGGCCTCGATCTGCCCGACCGGCACGTTGACGAGCGCCGCGCGGAAGATGTCGGTCAGATAAGCGCCCTGGATGAAGCCGAGCGACAAGGCGGCCACGACGAACGGATCGAATGCGAAACCGTCGGACACGACACCGCTCCGGTGCAACACGGACTCGACGGCCGGTGCGACCGCATAGAATGCGAGCAGCAGGCACAACAGTTCGGGCAACGCGCGCACGAGTGTCGTGTAAAGCCGCGCCAGCCAAGCGAGCGGCGCGTGCCGCGACAGCTTGCCGAGCGCGCCGGCGATGCCGAGCAGCACCCCGACGCAGAACGACGCGGCCGCGACGCCAAGCGTCAACGCGAACGCGCTCGCGAAGATGCGGCCGTAACCGCCGTCGCCGAACGCGAGCAATGCGAGCAGCGAATCGTCCGCGGCCATCGGTTCAGCGGCCCTTCTCGATCGTGCCCTTCAGGTTCGGATAGCGCGCGGTGATCGCATCCCACGTGCCGTCCTGCTGCAGTTGCGCGATCACGGTCGACAGCCGGCCGCGCAATGCATCGCCTTGCCGCACGCCCGCGCCGATGCCGAGACCCAGCACGGGGTTGTCCGCGCACGTGGCTTTGACCTCGAAGTCCTTGCCGTCGCGCGACGCGAGGAACGCCGTGAACAGCCCCTTGCCTTCCTGCACGTAGTCGACACGGCCGGAAACGAGATCCGCGAGCGCATTGTCGAACTTGTCGAACGCCTTGATCTGCGCGTCCTGCCTGAAGCGGGAATCGACGAACGCCGAGAAGTTCGTGCCGGCCTCGACGCCGATCACGCGGCCGTTGAAGCTCTTGGGCACCGCGCAGTCGACGCGGCGTCGGTCGCTTTTCGCGCCGACGAACACCGTCGGCGATTCGTAATACGCGCGGCTGAAGTCGATCGCTTTCTGCCGTTCGCCGGTGATCGTCATCGACGACCAGATCACGTCGATCTTGCGGTTCTGCAGCGCCGGGATCAGCCCGTCCCACGCGATATCGGTGAGTTCGCAGCGCACATCGAGCTTGCCGCACGCGGCGTCGAGCAGATCGATCTCCCAGCCTTTCCACTTGCCGGTTGCATCCTTCGAGAAGAATGGCGGATACGACTCGGCGTCGATGCCGACGCGCAGTGTCGGCTGGGCCGCATGGACGGCCGGCACGAGACCGAGTACGAACAGCGCGGCCGCGGCGCGGCGGACCGCTGAGTACATCAAACGATTCATGTGGCAGGCTTCCGGGATAACGTGGAAATCGCCGGTGTCGCACCGGCAGCGGGATGCGTGACTTTAGTGCCTGCCGATGCGTGTACCAAATGGTTATTTTCGAGATCGATATCTGATCGAACGATATACCGACCGTTTTCGCATCGGAAACGTCCGACCGCGCGCTCTGCCGTCGTGTTCGCGCGCCTGGCATCGACGCGCCGATGTTCCGGGAGATCGTATCCCCCGAGCATTTCATCGCGGTTCGTGATCGTTTCGGGGGCCGTGCTCCGGCGCCGCTCAACGCTGCCTTGGCCGCATATGCCAACCGGCTAACGGAATTCGACGAGATCGCTGCAGCGACGTCCGAGCACGAGCGGCATGCAATCGCCAATCTGCGAGCGGCTTTTGCGCGTGTCGTTGAAGGTTGAATTCGAATCGGCTTTCCACGTGCATTGCCCCTGCGAGCTGCCGATATTCAACCGAGCGGGCACATGGCATAATCCTGCACCGTCCAAGCCTCGCCATTGCGCCCGTATGCTGCGCCTTCGTTTCCGGAAGATCGGTAGTCTTCTGGGATTGCTCGCAATCCTGATGACATCGCTCGCGCCGACGATCTCGCACGCATTGACCACGCAAAACCGCATCGGCGCGCTCCTGTCGACCCACTGCACCGCCCAATCGGAAGCGGTATCGATCATCTGGCAGTACGATCTTTTTACCAGGCGCACGGTTTCCTGCACTCGCGTCGAACCGCCCCATCGCATCCATTGCCGCGACGATGATGAATGAATCGATTTCGACGGCGGTCGCGCGGCAAGAACGCAAGTGCATCATCCGCGCCGTCGTTCGCAGTTGAATACCGCCGGCGACATCGCCTTCCGTTACGTATTCGGTCCACCATCGGCATCCGCCGCTCCGGAGTCTCGCCCGGCCGCATAGATCGCCACTTGGACGCGGCTCGTCAGCTTGAGCTTGCGCAGAATGTTGCGGACATGAATCTTGACCGTGCTTTCGGCCACATCCAGCGCCCGCGCGATTTCCTTGTTGCTGGCGCCGCGTGCCAGTTCACGCATGATGTCGTTCTCGCGCGTGGTGAGTGCCTCGGCGTTGTCGCCAACCGGCGCCGGCGCCGATACCGGCGCGCGCAATTGCGCCACGAGTTTTGCCGTCATGTCGTCGGCGATCACCGGTTGCCCGGCTGCCGCCTTGCGAATCGACGCCGCCAGCGTATCGGCCTCGATGTTCTTCAACAGATAGCCGCACGCGCCTTCGCGCAGCGCGACCGTCAGTTCCTCCACTTCTTCCGAGACGGTCAGCACCACCACGGCCGTGTCCGGCAGGTCCTGCACCAGCAGCTTGAGCGTCTCCAGGCCGGACAATCCCGGCATGTTCAGGTCGAGCAGGATCACGTCAGGCAAGAATTGCTTCGCGCGCTTGAGTCCTTCAAGACCGTCGGCGGCTTCGCCCACGACCTCGAAGTCCGCGTCGCGCTGCAACAGGGCATGAACACCCGAGCGGAATAGCGTGTGATCGTCGATCAGGAGGATGCGAATAGTCATGTATCAATCGGGGAATGGAGTCAGTCTGATTGTCTCAGGCGGCCTGCCGTATGTCGGCCGGCAACACGAGCTCGACGCACGCGCCGCGCCCCGGCGAGGATAACAGGCGCAACGTTGCCGCCAGCCTGCTCGCACGCTCCCGCATGATCCGCAAGCCTACATGGGCCTCGCCCGCCGCAGCAATCTCGTCCGGATCGAAGCCGAGGCCGTCATCCTCGACCTGCAGGCGAAAATCGCGCGCGTTGATGATCGTCACGCGAACGTGTTGCGCTTCCGCGTGCTTGCGCACGTTCGAGAGCGCTTCCTGAAGGATGAACAGCACCTGCAGTTGCTGGTCCGCCGGAAGCAGTGGGCCGCCCTCCTCGCGATAGTCGAGCGTGACCGGTATGCCGGTCTGTCGACGAAAGCGCTCGATCGTATCGTCGACGGCGTTCCGCAGTTCACCGGCATCCAGCTTCGAGCGGAAGTTCAGCAGCAGCTCGCGCACGTCGTCATAGCTTTCCTTGATGCCGCCCTCCAGCAAGGGCACAAGCTCGCGAATTTCGTCCAGCCGCTGCTCGCGCGTCGCGCGATCGAGCAGATGCACCTGCATCTTCAGGAAGTTGAGCCCCTGGGCAATGCTGTCGTGCAATCCCTGCGCGACCAGGTTGCGCTCTTCGGAAACGGCAAGCTGGCGTGCGACGGTGGCCAGTCGCCGGCTCTTGAGCGCGGTCCCCAGATGCTTGCCGAGCGTCTCGAGCAGTTTCGCTTCGGACGCGGGAATGGGGCGTTCATGACGAAAATGCAACGAGAACGATCCGAGCATTTCGCCTTGCGAAGCGATTCTGAAGGCCGCAACGTCGACAAATCCCGCCCGGCGGCAATGCCCGGCAAATGCGTCCGCGCCGCCATCCCCGTCGCGCAGCATCTGAACCACCGACGCACCTTGCTTCGTCACCGTCCCGCACAGGCAGTCGTCCGCGAAAATACAGCGTTCGGCATCGGCCAATTCCGCCGGGACCCCCTCCGATGCGACAAGATGCAAACGGTTGTCCTCTCCGGAAACGATCCTCAGGGTTCCGCCATCGGCGTCGAACTGGCCCATCAGACGCGCAAGAAAGCCGCGGCACAGTACATCGACATCATCGGGCTGGTTCAGAAACGCAGCCATTTCATAAAGCGCCGTCAGCTCGCGGTTCTGTGCGGCCAGCGTCGCGGTCTTTTCGTCGACCCGCTGTTCGAGATCGCGGTAAAGCGCCTGAAGCTCTGTCGTCATCCGGTTGAAGGACATCGCGAGATGGCCGAATTCATCGCGCGTATCGACCGGCAGGCGAATGTCGAACCGGCGCGCCTCGATATGCGCCAGCCCTTCCTGCAACCGCTGGACCGGAACGACGAACCACAGATACAGCAGATACATGATCGCGACCGTTCCGACGCATGAGAGCGCCGCGAGTGAGATCTGCGAGATGCGCAGCCATTCGGTCTTGCGCGCATTTTCCTGCTCGATCAGCCGCACCAGCGAGTCGGCCTCTTCCACGAACCGCGGCAGCAACGCGCGATACGAAGTACCGGCGGCCACCGGCTTGCCGCGCAGGTCGGCCAGCGCGGCCGGTTCGAGATGCAGACGCCACGCGTTGACGACGGCCTCGAACTGACGCTGGATCGGCGCATCGTTCGGCAAGAACAGGGGACGATCGGGATCGCCGCGCTGCAACCGGTCGAGCGTGGCGTCAAGCCGGCTCAGCTCCGCCTGCAGGCTCGACGGCTCTCCCGGGCGGGCATCCATCAGCGCCACGGCAACCGCTTCTGCACGCATGCGCAGGCTACCCGCGTCGTTGATGGCCGCACCGGCGCCCTGGAGTTGCCACGACAGGTACAGCGTGCCGCCGATCATGGTCAGCACCAGGGCAAGTGTGACGACGGAAAGCACGACGATGCGCGTCGTCAGCCGCTGGCGCAGCAATGGTCCTCGGGATATTTCACCTTCGGCGTCGTTAGGCATGGGGAAAGTCAATGGCACAAGGAATAATTCAGCGATTATCCCCCTGTTTTCCATCCGCCACGTCGATATCCAAGCTCCGGCAGATGTACGCCGCGACGCGTGACGGGTCGTTCAGCGGCAGGCAGCACACCGCCGCATCGACAGGGAGATCCGAGGCGACCGCGACGATGCGGGCGTCAGTCGGAAAGAGCGGCTCACAGCCCGTCGAAGGCCTTACCACCTCGATGCACGGCATATCGACTCGCGAGTAACCTTCGACCAGCACGAGATCCGCCGGGGCCAGGCGCGCGATCAACGATTCGAACGATGGTTCCGCGTCGCCGCGTAGTTCGCACACGATCGCGTAGCGCGCCGGCGAAGCAACGAGCACTTCGCGCGCGCCCGCCGCCCGGAAGCGCGCACTGTCCTTGTGCGGCGGCTCGAGCTCGAGCGCATGGTGGCTATGCTTGACGACGCTGACGTCGAGGCCGTGTGCGTTGAACCACGGCAACATCGCCTCGATCAACGTGGTCTTGCCCTGGCCGGAACGCCCGGCGATTCCGAACAGTCGAGTCATCGTCTTTCCGAGTGGCGGTTCGATAGGGATGCGCGGCGAAGATTACCATCGCTGCGCCGCGCCCCGTTTTTCATCGGCTGCGCACGAGCTGCCACGCACGCGACAGATAGGTGACCGAAGCGAATCCGCTCCATATGTGCACCAGCCGCGTGAAAGGAAAGATCACGAACAGCGTCATCCCCATGAACAGGTGAAGGCGGAACACGATCGGTGCGCCGGCGACATACGTCGCGGCATCGCCCTGGAACGTCACGATATGCTGCGCCCACGTCATCAATCGCACCATCATCGCCCCGTCCATGTGGCTGGTCGATTCACCGATGGTCCACAAGCCCAGCAGCAGTGTGGCGAGGATCCAGAGCAGCAGCAGCCGGTCACCCACGCTCGTGAGCGCCGAAAGCCGCGCATTCGTCATGCGGCGATGCAGCAGGATCACGAGGCCGGCCAGGCATATCGAGCCCATCGTGCCGCCGGCGATCATTGCCACCATCTGCTTGACGTGATGCGGCACGCCGAGCCAGTCCCATACCGCGACGGGCGTGAGCAAGCCGACCAGATGGCCGAAGAACAACCCCAGGATTCCCACATGAAACAGGATGTTCCCCAGCCGCAGGTTGCCCCGGTGAACCAGCTGGGTACTGTCCGCCTTCCACGTGTACTGCTCGCGCTCGAAGCGCAAGAGACTGCCGAACAGAAAAATGCTGGCGGCGATATACGGGTAGATGCCGAAGAGGAACTGGTTGAAAGTATTCATCTCGCGTCCTTCTCGATGTGCGCATGGGCGGCCCGGCCCGAAGCGGGCGTCGATTTGCGCGGATGGAAGTGGATGGTCTGCATCTTGTCCGGCGTGAGCAGCGGCTCAACCCCGTCCGGACCGACGCCGAACACTTCGAGCGCCTCATCCATGTCGCGTACGGGCGGCTTCATCATCGGTTTCGGCTCGACCTCGCTGTGTTGGCGAAGCACCGCAAACACGCCCGCATAAGGGCTTTCGCTGCGCGCGAGTCGTTCGCCAACCGCGGCCAGGATGTGGATGGCCTCGTCGAGCAGGGCCTGGGCCGTCGAAGGTTCGACGAGGCCCAGCACTTCGAGAAACAGCGGCACGTAATCGGGCAACTCGTTTGCCGTCACGTCCAGATCGTGAAGCCGATACTCGTCCAGCAGATTCACCATGGCCTGCCCGCGCTCGCGGCTTTCGCCGTGCACATGCTCGAACAAGTGCAGCGAATGCGAAGGATTGCGATCGAACGTCGCGACATACGCCTGCTGCGATTCGATCAACGAACGGCTTTCGAGCGCCGCAAGCAGCGGCGCCAGTTCGCGCTGCGCTTGCGATGACGTGCGCAGTGCGTCCTTGATCTCCGGCAATGCCTCGAGCAGTTCCTCGCCAGGATAGTCGAGCAACGCTGAAAGAATGGGATAAAGCGTCATCATAATCTCCGTGGATCAACCGGCCGTCAGCCGTTCGAGGTGGACTTCCTGCGCGACTTCGGCATGTCGGCGAATACCGTTCCGCCCTCCGTCCGCGCGCCGAAAAGCGAGCCCTCGGTGGCGCCCCCCGAGCAGCCGTTGCCAAACGAGAATCCGCAGCTGCCCTTTTCGTTGAAGCTGTCCTCCACCATCTCCTTGTGCGACGACGGCACGACGAAGCGATCCTCGTAGTTCGCGATCGCCATGACCTGATACATCTGCTCGACCTGCTCCGCCGTCAGTCCTGCCTTGCGAAGCAGCAGCTCGTCGGCGACGCCGTGCACGGTCTCCGCACGCTTGTATGCGCGCATCGTGAGCATCCGGTTCAGCGCGGCGACGACAGGCGCCTCGTCCCCCGCCGTCAGCAGGTTCGCCAGGTAGCGCATCGGGATGCGCAGGCTCTGCACGTCCGGAATCACGCCGTTCATGCCGATATGGCCTGCGTCCGCGGCCGACTGGATGGGCGACAGCGGCGGCACGTACCACACCATCGGCAATGTCCGATACTCCGGATGCAGCGGGAACGCGACTTTCCATTCGCAAGCCATGCGGTAGACCGGCGAGCGTGCGGCCGCGTCCAGCCAGCTTTGCGAGATGCCCTGGCGCAACGCCTCGGCACGCACCTCCGGATCGGACGGATCGAGGAACAAATCGAGTTGGGCCTGATAGAGATCCGTGGGCGCCTCGACCGCCGCGGCGTCTGAAATGCGGTCGGCGTCATAGAGCATCACGCCCAGGTAGCGAATGCGCCCCACGCAGGTTTCCGAGCACACGGTCGGCTGGCCGGCCTCCAGTCGCGGAAAACAGAATATGCATTTTTCCGCCTTGCCCGACTTCCAGTTGAAGTACATCTTCTTGTACGGACAACCGGAAATGCACATCCGCCAGCCGCGGCACTTGTCCTGGTCGACGAGCACAATGCCGTCATCCTCGCGCTTGTACACCGAGCCCGACGGGCACGACGCAACGCACGCCGGGTTCAGGCAGTGCTCGCACAGGCGCGGCAGGTACATCATGAAGGTGTTCTCGAAGCTCGAGTACATCTCCTTCTGCACGTTCTCGAACAGCTGATCCCGGCTGCGCGAATCGAATTCCCCGCCCAGATCGTCTTCCCAGTTCGGCCCCCAATGGATCTTGTCCATTTTCTTGCCGGTCAGCACCGACACCGGGCGCGCCGTGGGCGGCGTTTGCGAGAGCGGCGCCTTCTGCAGATGCTCGTAATCGAACGTGAACGGCTCGTAATAATCGTCGATCGCCGGCAGATTCGGGTTCGCGAAGAGATTGGCGAGCACCTTCAGCTTCGCGCCCTGACGCGGTTCGATGCGCCCTTCGCCCTTGCGCACCCAACCGCCCTGCCATTTGTCCTGGTTCTCCCATTCCTTCGGATAACCAATACCCGGCTTCGTCTCGACGTTGTTGAACCACGCGTACTCGACGCCGTCGCGGGAAGTCCACACGTTCTTGCACGTCACGGAACATGTATGGCAGCCGATACACTTGTCCAGATTCAGGACCATCGCTACCTGTGCACGGATCTTCATGATGCTGCTCCTTCGTTAAGCGGCCCTTCGAGCCACTCGACCTTTTTCATCTTTCGCACGATCACGTATTCGTCCCGGTTGCTGCCCACGGTCCCGTAATAGTTGAAACCATAAGCCTGCTGCGCGTACCCGCCGATCATGTGCGTGGGCTTGAGCACCGTGCGCGTGACCGAGTTGTGGATGCCGCCGCGCATGCCGCTCATCTCGGCGCCCGGCACGTTGATGATCTTTTCCTGCGCGTGATACATCAGGCACATCCCGCGCGGCACCCGCTGACTGACCACCACGCGCGCCGTGAGCGTACCGTTCACGTTGAACACCTCGACCCAGTCGTTGTCCCGGATGCCGGCCTCCTTTGCTTCGGACTCCGACACCCATACGTGCGGCCCGCCGCGCGACAGCGTGAGCATGCGCAGGTTGTCCGTGTACGTGGAGTGAATGCCCCACTTCTGGTGCGGCGTGATCCAGTTCAGCACCAGTTCATGCTCGCCGTTCGGTTTCGCGCCGAGCATCGGCGAGATCGTCTTGGTGTCGATCGCCGGCTTGTACACGCACGAGCTTTCGCCGAAGTCAAGCATCCATCGGTGGTCCTGATAGAACTGCTGCCGGCCCGTCAGCGTGCGCCATGGAATCAGCTCGTGCACGTTCGTATAGCCCGCGTTGTAGCTGACCTCTTCCGATTCGAGCCCCGACCACGTCGGCGCGGAAATGATCTTGCGCGGCTGGGCCTGCACGTCGCGGAAGCGGATCTTGTCGTGCTCCCGGCCGTTGGCCAGGTGCGTATGCGCGCGCCCGGTGATCTTCGACAGCGCCTCCCACGCCTTGACGGCAACGTGGCCGTTGGTTTCCGGCGCGAACGTCAGGATCATTTCGGCGGCATCGATCGCCGTTTCAAGCCGCGGGCGGCCTCCGCTCACACCCTCTCGGTTGGCGCGGCCGGTAAGATGAGCAAGTTCATCGACCTCGTGCGCCGTATTCCAGTTGATGCCCTTGCCGCCGTTGCCGAGCTTGTCGAGCAGCGGCCCAACGGAGGTGAACTTGTTGTAGATCTCGCGATAATCGCGCTCGACGAGCGTCATCGAAGGCGCCGTCTTGCCGGGTACCAGATCGCATTCGCCGTGACGCCAGTCCTTCGGCTCGAATGCCTGGCCGAGCTCACCCGGCGTGTCGTGCATGAGCGGCGTGCAGACGAGATCGGTACGCGTGCCCAGATGCTTGCCCCCGATCGCCGAGAACTTCTCTGCGATGGCCTTGTAGATTTCCCAATCGCTGCGGCTTTCCCACAGCGGCTGCACGGCTTCGGACAGCGGGTGAATGAAAGGGTGCATGTCCGACGTATTGAGATCGTCCTTCTCGTAGAAGGTCGCGCTCGGCAGCACGATATCGCCGTACAGGCATGTGGTGCTCATGCGGAAATCGAGCACCGTCAGCAGATCCAGCTTCCCTTCCGCAGCATCGCGAACCTTCACTTCGGCAGGCTTGATCGCGTCGGCCTCGTCGCCGAACAGCGCGTTCTGGGTGCCCAGCAGATACTTGAGGAAATATTCGTGGCCCTTGCCCGAACTGCCCAGGATGTTCGAGCGCCATACGAACATGTTGCGCGGAAAGTTCGCCGGATTGTCCGGGTCGTCGCACGCGAAATTCAGCGCGCCGGATTTGAGCTGCTCCACTGCATAATCGATCGGCTCGCGCCCCGCGCGCTTCGCGGCGTCGACGACATCGAGCGGATTGGCGCCGAGCTGCGGCGCCGACGGCAGCCACCCCATGCGTTCCGACTTCGCGTTCAGGTCCAGCATGGACAGCTTGCCGTAGCGCCCACGGTCGGCCGTAGGCGACAGGATTTCGTCGAGTCCCACCTTCTCGTGGCGCCATTGGCTCGTATGGTTGTAGAAGAACGATGTACCGTTCATCTGCCGCGGCGGGCGCGACCAGTCGAGCGCGAACGCGAGCGGCGCCCAGCCGAACTGCGGACGCAGCTTCTCCTGGCCGACATAGTGCGCCCAGCCGCCGCCGCTCTGCCCGATGCAGCCGCACATCATCAACAGGTTGATGATGCCGCGATAGATCATGTCGTTGTGGTACCAGTGATTGAGCGCCGCGCCGACGATCACCATGCTGCGGCCGTGCGTGCGATCGGCGTTGTCGGCAAACTCGCGCGCGACCTGGATCACCAGCTTGCGTGGCACCGTGGTGTGCTTTTCCTGCCATGCCGGCGTATACGGCACGTCGTCGTCGTACGATGCGGCCACGTTCGGGCCGCCCAAACCCTGGTCGACCCCATAGTTCGCCATCTGCAGGTCGTACACCGTCGCCACGAGCGCGTGCGTGCCGTCGGCCAGCGCCACGCGCCTCACCGGCACGCGCCGCGCGAGCAACGCATCGTGTTCGCCGCCGAAATAGGGAAAGCTCACCTCGATGACGTCGTCGTGCGCGTCGACGAGCGAGAGCCGCGGGTCGATCGCGCGTGCGCTGCCGCCGTCCTTGAGTTCAAGGTTCCAGCGACCCACTTTCTCGCCGCCGTTATGTGCGCCTTCACCCCAGCGGAAACCGATCGAGCCGTTCGGCGCCACGATGTCGCCGCTCGTCGCGTCGAACACGAGCGTCTTCCATTGCGGATGGTTCGCCTCGTCGAGATTGCCGGCGAGCTGCGATGCGCGCAGGAATTGATCGGGAACCCACGCGCCGTCGTTGTCGCGCAGCGTGACCAGCATGGGCATATCGGTGTACTGCTTGACGTAATCGCGGAAGTACGTCGATTTTCCGGTCGCGTGGAATTCCTTGAGCACCACGTGCCCCATCGCCATCGCGAGCGCGGCATCGGTACCCTGCTTCGGCGCGAGCCAGATGTCGCCGAACTTGACCATTTCGCCGAAGTCCGACGAAACCGCCACGGTCTTCGTGCCCTTGTAGCGCACCTCGGTGTAGAAATGCGCGTCCGGCGTGCGGGTTTGCGGCACGTTCGAGCCCCACACCATCAGGTAGGTGGAGTTGTACCAGTCCGCCGATTCCGGCACGTCGGTCTGCTCGCCCCACACCTGCGGCGAGGCGGGCGGCAGGTCGCAGTACCAATCGTAGAACGACAGGCAGGCCCCGCCAATGAGGCTCAGGTATCGCGCGCCGGCCGCATACGACACCATCGACATCGCCGGAATCGGCGAGAAGCCGATCACGCGGTCGGGGCCGTATTTATCGATCGTGTGGGCATTGGCCGCGGCGATGATTTCCGTGGCGGTGTCCCAGTCCGCTCGCACGAAGCCGCCCAGGCCGCGCACGCTCTTGTACCGCTTTGCCTTGACCGGATCTTCACAGATCGACGCCCAGGCCGCGACCGGGTCCAGCGTGCGGCGCGCCTCGCGCCACATTTCCATCAGACGGCCGCGGATCATCGGATACTTGACGCGCTGCGCCGAATACACGTACCAGCTATATGACGCGCCGCGCGGGCAGCCTCGCGGCTCGTGATTGGGCAGATCGGCGCGCGTGCGCGGGTAATCGGTCTGCTGCGTTTCCCATGTGATCAGGCCGTTCTTGACATAGACCTTCCACGAGCACGACCCCGTGCAGTTCACGCCGTGCGTCGAGCGCACGATCTTGTCGTGTTGCCAACGGCTGCGATAGCCGTTTTCCCATTTGCGGTCTTCATCCACCACCGCGCCATGTCCACCTGAAAAGGTCGACTTGACGCGCGACATGAATCTCAGCCGGTCCAGAAAGTGACTCATCCGTTTCTCCGTGCGTGGCGGCCGCGTGCAGCACTTATGTGCGCTCGCACGGCCACCGATGCGATGGTTAGAGTGTATGGGCGCGATGCGCGGCTACCCATTCTTCAAAGGGAGCAGACAGGCCGGCGCATCCGGACTAGTGGCCGACTTCGGCCGCTCCACATGGACTAGTCCGAAAGGCGCAGTCGGCGCCTCTCGTCAACAGGGCATGCCGGCGTTGCGCCGGGCGTAGCAAAACCACGTCACCGCGGCGCAGACGACATAGAAACCAATGAAGCAGTACAGCGCCATGACCGGCGAACCCGTCTGGTCCAACGATGTCCCGAAACTTTTCGGAATGAAGAACCCGCCGTACGCGCCGATGGCCGCGGTAAATCCGAGTACCGCGGCCGATTCCTTGCCAGCCTCGCGGAGAAGCTCCGTGCGGCGATGTTCGGGCTGACCTTCGGCCTCGCGCTGCTTCTGCGTCAGGAAAATCACCGGGATCATCCGGAACGTCGAGCCGTTGCCGATGCCGGTCAGTGCGAACAGCACGATGAACATCGCGAGGAAGCCGGCGAAATTGCCGCCCGTCCCGCCGCTCGGCAAGAACGCGATGACGCCCGCGACCGCCGCGATCATCGCGATGAACGTCCACAGCGTCACGCGTGCGCCGCCGAGCCGATCCGCGATCCAGCCGCCAACCGGACGCGTCAGCGCGCCGGCCAGCGGCCCGAGAAACGCGTACGCGGTGGGGTTGACCGCCGGAAACTCCGCCTTCGTCAGCAAGGCAAGGCCCGCCGAGAAGCCGATGAACGACCCGAAGGTGCCGATATAGAGCACGCACATCAGCCAGTTGTGGCGACGCTTGAAGATCACCGCCTGCTCCGCGAACGACGCCTTCGCGTCCGCGATGTCGTTCATGCCGAACCAGGCCACGAGCGCGGTCACAGCGATGAACGGCACCCACACGAAGCCTGCGTTCTGCAGCCAGATGCTGCGCTCCACGCCATGGTCGACGATGGTTTGACCGTCACCGAAGAAGCCACTGAGCAAGGCGGTCGACACCACGAGCGGCGTGACGAACTGCACCGCCGACACACCGAGATTGCCGATCCCGGCATTCATCCCGGTCGCGAAGCCTTTCTTCGATTTCGGAAAGAAGAAGCTGATGTTGGCCATGGACGAACTGAAGTTCGCCCCGCCCAGCCCGCAGAGCAGCGCGAGTATCAGGAGCGTCGAATAGCTGGTGGATGGATCGCGCAACGCAAAACCCATCCCGAGCGCCGGAATCAGCAGGCTCGCGGTCGAGATCGCGGTGAAACGCCGTCCGCCGAAGATCGGCACGAGGAACGAGTAGAAAATGCGCAGCGTTGCCCCCGACACCGCCGGCAGCGCGGTGAGCCAGAACAGCTGGTCTTTCGACAGATGGAATCCCGCTTTGTCGAGGTTCACGACCACGACGCTCCATAACGACCAGACGACGAACGCCAGCATCAGCGCCGGAATCGAAATCCAAAGGTTGCGGCGTGCCACTGCTTCGCCGCCCGCGTTCCAGAAGGTCGTATTCTCGGGCTCCCAACGGGTAAGAAGATATCTGGACATGGTATGTGCTCGGTAAGAAGGTGTGCCCGAAGGCGTGATACACAGGAAAATTCGGTCAGCCGGCGATCGGCTCCGTCACGGCTTGTCGCGCTCGAGCGCGCGGCCCGTGCGGAATGTGAATTGCATCCAGATGAGACTGACGGCCGTAGCGCCGAACATCAGCATGAAACAGGAACTGTTCACGCCGGTCATATCGTTCAGCATCCCGAACATGACAGGCAGCATGAATCCGGCCAGCCCGCCGACCAGGCCGACCATGCCGGATACCGCGCCGATGTTCGTGGAGAAATCGTCGGAAACGTACTTGAAGACGGATGCCTTGCCGATGGCCATCGCCACGCCGACGACGAACATCAGCACCGTGTAAGCCACGGGCCCCGTCGAGATATGGAATGCGAGCGGGCCGTCGGCCGAATGAATGACGAAGTCGGTGTCGGGATAGCTGAGGACGAAGAAGCACGCGAGCGTCGTCCACATCACGGCTTGCGTGGTGCGGTGGGCGCCGAGGCGATCCGACAGCCAGCCGCCCAGCGCACGCAGTACGCCGCCCGGCAACGAAAAACAGGCGGCGAGAAACGCGGCATGCTGGATGTCGAAGCCATACTGGCGCACATAGTATTGCGGCATCCACAACGCCAGGCCGACATAACCGCCAAATACGACGGAGTAGTACTGCGAGTAGCGCAACACTCGCCGATCCGTCAACACGCGGATCTGGCTGCCGAGGCTCTGCCTTGCGGGGTTTCGATGCGAAGGATCGGACACGGAAAAGAGCAGGAAACCCAGCGCGGTAAGCAGCATCGCCACCGAATAGACCTTGGGCACGATGGTCCACGTGCCTGCGGCCAGCATCAGTGCCGGGGCAACGAACTTGTTGAGTGCCGCCCCCGAATTGCCCGCGCCGAAAATGCCCATCGCCAGACCCTGGCGCGACCTCGGAAACCAGCGGGCAACATAGGGCGTGCCCACCGAAAACGTGGCCCCCGCCAAGCCGACGAACAGGCCGAGCACGAGAAATTGCCAGAACTCGGTGGCATACGAGATCAGCCATATCGGCACGATAGTGGCGATCATCGCGCCGAAGAAAACGATACGGCCACCGAAACGGTCGGACCATATGCCGAGCGGTACGCGCGCAAGCGAGCCGGTGAGCACCGGCGTGGCGACGATCAGCCCGAACTCGGTTTCTGTGAGGTGCAGCTGCTCCTTGAGCGGGATGCCGAGGATGGCAAAGATCATCCAGATCGCGAAGCAGATCGTGAATGCAAAAGTGCTCGCACCCAGTACACGCCACGCCCGGGCATCGTGCACCGTATCGGCGGCAGTCGGTAGTCTGACAACGCTCATCGTGCGCCCCTTACTTGTCTTGAAGGATTTCATGACAAGGTTAAGGAGGATCGCAGGCGATGCCTATCCGCCAATGGTGCGGCGAGTCGAAAGGTCGCTACGCATGATGGACTAGTCCGATTGGCTTACTTCTTTCGGGGTGCGGGAAGCGGGATGCGAAGCCGAGCGCACGGTGCGGCATTTCAGCGTTGTATTTTTCGCCGCATATCGATCGAGCTTCGGGTGAGCCGCGTAAAAAGGATCTTGGCGCTTGCGACGTGCGTGCGCGCTGATGTCGGTCGCCTGATCGACGCTGCATTACGAATCGACGCTGGCCGTGCGGGATGCGCCGGTGCTGGCAGCGATGAACATCCTGTCGGCGCAATATCCGCGTTATGGTTACCGCCGCATCCAGATCTTTCTGGAGCGGCAGGGCCACCCCATGCTCATGATTTTTATTCGTTTGTTCTACTGATATAGATGTAAAGGCGCTTCCTCCGCCACCTCGACTTCATGGTGCCGAGATTGCTGAAATAGCGACTGCCCGACGTACTGCGATCAGTCGTCGAGCGCTGAAGCTCGACCAATCGCCGACGCTTTCGAGCGACTCATTGCGTGAACTGCTCGCTGCCGATCAACCCGATCTTCGTCGCACCTTCGCGCTGCGCGGAGGCCAGCACTTCGGCCACCGCCTTGTAAGGTGCGGACTTGTCCGGGCGCAGCCGGATCTCGTCCTGCTCGGTCTCCGCCGCCACCTCACGGAACTTCGCGTCCAGCGCGGCGGCGCCGCTCACTGCCGCGCCGTTCCAGTTGACCGTCCCGTCCGCGCCGATGTCGATCTGCACGACCTGGGGCGGATGCGGCGGTGCGGGCGGATTCCCGACCGGCAGGTTCCGCCGTTCGCCTCGATGATCGCCGGCACGTCGGGATCGCGCCGGATCGTGTCGACGATGAAGCGCGGCTCGCCGGGGCGGCGATCGATGTAGACGGGGATTTCTCGCGCGCGCGTGTAGCGCGCGGCCGGCGCATAACGGATCGGCAGCGGACGATGCGCGCTCGCCCACGCACCGAGATACGGGCCGTGTACATGGATCACCACGTCGACTTCCGGCACCTCGCGGAATACGCCCAGAGGAGGGTTCCTTGATCGGTTGAACGGATGGGCTCGCGTCGCAACGCCGCAACGCACGGCAACGAATCAGCAGCAATCGTGCCAGCGGGGCGATGGGCGTATCGAAGGCCGGCTGGCGCGGCGCAGGCGCACGATGCCCGACTTGCGCAGTGCGGCCCGCACATACGCGTCTGTTGCGCAAGCAACAACGTGCCGACCGGGATTGCTGCACGACACGCAGCCGGCGCGCGTGTGCGATGCGCGCGGCATCGACCGATCGCCCGTCGTGCCGCGCGTTGACCCCCATGCCGCCGAACTTCGCGCGCCAGGTGTAGAACGACGCGTCACTGAAGCCATGCTGCCTGCACAGCTCCTTCACCGGTATACCGGCCTCGGCTTCCTTCAGAAACCCGATGATTTATTCTTCCGTAAAGCGCTTTTTCATGTTCGTCTTCTTCGCCGAAAACGAACTTTACGAGGCGCTGACTGGCCCGGTTTGTAGGGGCAGGCCACGTCAATCCTGCCCCTGTGATCCGCGCCAGGAGACGTAACGATCTCCCCATTCCTTCATCGCGTCGAGCACCGGCGCGAGACTGCGGCCGAATTCCGTCAGTGAATATTCGACACGAGGCGGCACTTCGGCGAATACCTCGCGGGATACAATGCCATGCGCCTCCAGCTCACGAAGCTGTAGTGTCAGTGAACGCTGCGTAACGCCACCGATGAGGGTACGAAGCTCACCAAATCGCTTTGTACCTCTAAGCAGGTAGTAGATGATTAACGGCTTCCATTTTCCGCCCGCGACCGCAACGGTCGCTTCTACCGTACATCGATATTCATGCGTGTCTGGTTTGTCCATCAACCAATAGTATAAAAAATTAACCTATATATCAAACTTGTGCTTAGTTGTAGAAAACTCCCATGGAGTCCAAGATATATCGACATACCGTGAACTGAACCGCGGCCGCATGTCTCTTTGATGCAGTAAGGATTGGAGCACAACGCATGAAAGCAGCCTTCTATGAACGCCAGGGCGCCGCCCGGGATGTATTGATCGTCGGAGATTTGCCAACCCCGGAACCGGGCCCAGACGAGGTGCGGGTACGCGTCCATGTCTCGGGGCTAAATCCGACCGACGTCAAGGCACGTACTGGATTCTCCACCGCGAT